>JAHDBV010000002.1 GCA_020630195.1 Acidimicrobiales bacterium | reverse complement strand
ACTACGCCCACTGTCTCCCCTACTTCAAGCGCATGGAGAACCGGCTCGTCGGCGGAGACGAGTGGCGGGGCGATGACGGCCCGCTGCGCCTCGAGACCGGCCCCGCCACCAATCCGCTGTTCGAGGCGTGGCTCGCCGCCGGTGAGCAGGGTGGCTGGGGGCGCACCGACGACGTCAACGGCTTCAAGCAGGAGGGCTTCGCCCCCTTCGACAAGAACATGACCCGCGGCCGGCGCCTCTCGGCGGCACGGGCCTACCTGCACCCCGTGCTGGATCGCCCGAACCTCGACCTCGTCACACTCGCCCGCGTCGACGCCATCCACATGGACGGCAACCGGGCCACCGGGGTGACCTACAAGCGGGGGCGGAAGCGCCACACCGTGCAGGCGGCCGAGATCATCTCGTGCGGCGGCGCGTTCAACTCCCCGCAGCTGCTCCAGCTCGCCGGCATCGGCGACCCCGACCATCTCCGCTCGGTCGGCGTCGAGCCGGTCGTCGAGCTGCCCGGCGTCGGCGAGAACCTCCAGGATCACCTCGAGGTGTACATCCAGTACTCGTGCAAGGAGCCGGTCTCGATGCAGCCGCACCTCGCACAGTGGAAGAAGCCGTGGATCGGCCTCCAGTGGCTCGCCCGTCGTGGCCCGGCCGCCACGAACCACTTCGAGGCCGGAGCGTTCCTCCGCTCCAACGACGAGGTCGACTACCCGAATCTCATGTTCCACTTCCTGCCGATCGCGATCCGCTACGACGGGTCGGTTCCTGCCGGCGGGCACGGCTACCAGGTGCACATCGGCCCGATGTACTCCGATGTCCGCGGCCACGTCCGGATCCGTTCCACCGACCCCGGTCAGCACCCGGCCGTGCAGTTCAACTACCTGTCGACCGGCAACGACCGCAAGGAGTGGATCGAAGCGGTGCGCACCGCCCGGGAGATCCTCAACCAACCGGCGTTCGACCGCTACAACGGCGGCGAGATCTCACCCGGCCCCTCGGTCGAGACCGATGAGGAGATCCTCGAGTGGGTGGCGAAGGACGCGGAGACGGCGCTGCATCCGAGCTGCACCTGCGCCATGGGTACCGGGCCGATGTCGGTGGTCGACCCCGACACCTTCCGAGTGCACGGGACCGAGGGGCTTCGCGTCGTCGATGCCTCGGTGATGCCCAACATCTCCAACGGGAACATCTACGCACCGACGATGATGATCGCGGAGCGGGCGGCCGACGCGATCCTCGGCAACGAGCTGTTGGCGCCGGATCACGCCGAGGTCTACCGCCTCCGGGACACGCCCGACGCCTGAGCCCACGGGCGGCCACACGCGCCGGCGAGGTCCGTCCCTGTCCGACGGACCTCGCCTTGCGTGGAACCCGTCGCCGGAGGAATCGGGGACGGGAACGACCTTGGAGGGGGGAAGGCCCATCACCGGAACCGCCGCCATGGCGACGTCACGTTGTCTGACGACATGATCCCCCACGCGAGGGGGTCTCGCAGCGTCCCCGGCCCCGAGTGGCTGAGGACCCGTACCCAGCGCCGGTCAGGCGAAGGCGCGTGACTTGATGGCGACCGGGTCGAGCAGCGTCATGCGTCGGCCATCGGTCTCGAGCCAGCCGAGCGTGCGCATCCGCCGGAGTTGCTTCACCACCGCTTCGCGGGACAACCCGCACCACGCGGCGAGCTCCGTCTGGTTGAGGGGGCACTCGACCGTCGGCTGACCGTCGATCTCGGAGCCGAAGCGGTCGACCATCACGAGGATCCGGAAGCAGAGCCGGGCGAGCGAGTCGCCGGTGCCGAGCTGGAGCTGGCGCTGACCGCTGTCACGGAGGCGATGGACCAGGATCATCGTGACCCCGTGGAGCACGCGGGGATGGCGGATGAGGAACTCGTTGAACGGGTCGGTCGGAACCGTGAGGACCTCGAGATCGGTCTGCGCCCGTGCCGTGGCCGAACGCGGGCCCCCGTCGAGTGAGGCCATCTCGCCGACGAGCGAGCCGGGACCCATCACGTCGAGGATGACGAGGCGTCCCTCGGCCGACACGATCTCGACCTTGATGAGGCCCGAGAGGACGACGAGTGCCTCGTGTCCCATGTCGCCCGCCAGGAACAGTGCCGAGCCGGCGGGGAATCGGCGCCGCGTCCCCAGGGTGGTCAGCTCGTCGCGGGCGGCGTCATCGAGCTGGTCGAAGAACGTCCCGGGATCGAACGGGACCTCGGGAATCCGGTGGGCGCCGTTGGTCACCGGCGCACGCTACTCGGCGCCAGGCGCCCTGATCCAGATTCACCACCCCATGAACGGGGCCAGTCGGCAGACTGCCGGGGTGCAGGACGACACCGGGGTGGACCTCGGACTCGATCTCGGGACGACCGACTGGGTCGCGGTCGCCACCGACCCGGCCGGGCGTGTGGTTCGGACCGTGCGTCGGCGTGCACCCTTCGATGCCGCCGGGGTCGTCGAGGCCGAGGTGGCACTCGACGTCGCCCACTCGCTCCTCGACGAGGCCGCCGGCCCCGACGGCGCCGACGGCGCCGTCGCCGCCGTCGGTGCGATCGGCGTCACCGGGATGGCGGAAGCCGTCGGTGCGATCCGCGAGGATCGGGCGGTCGGTGAGATCCACAGCTGGCGCTCGACCGCAGGACCTGCAGCCGCCGAGATCCGACCGGGCACCCCGGACCTCGCCGACCGGACCGGACTCCCGCTCGGACCCGTCGCGGGAGCGACGGCCATGCGTCGCCTCGGCGACGGGTTCGACGGGGTGACCGGCCTGCTCCCCCTCCCCGACCTCGTCGTGTGGTCGCTCACGGGCTCGATCGGCACCGTGCCCTCGCTCGCCGTGCGGTCGGGCCTGCTCGATCGCCGAGGCCATCGGTGGATCGCGGAGCTCGCGGCCGCCGCCGGCATCGACTCGAGCACGCTGCCCCCGGTGCTCGAGCGCCACGAGGCCCTCGGCGTCCACCCGGGCCGTTTCCACGGGGTCCCGGTCGTGTCGGTCGGGCACGACCATCCGACGGCGGCCGCAGCCGTCGGCGGCGATCGCCCCGGCACGTGGGTCGACTCGATCGGCACCGTGGAGGTCCTGCTGGCGGTGGTCGAGCGGTCCGACGCCGACACGCTGCTGCTTCCGGACGACACGCCGGTGGCGATCGGTCCGCACGTGCTGCCGGGACTCGCCTATGTCGGCATCGGTGTGGGCATGACCGGGGTCGCGCTCGCCGAGGCCGCCACACGCCACGGAGGCCACGTCGAACTCGACCGTGCCTTCCTCGCCGGTGAGCCGGCGGCCGTCGCGTTGTTCGACGAGCTGGCCACGGCTGCCGACGAGGCGCTCCGGGCACTGATCGACACACTCGGCACCCGTCCGGATCGCCTCATGGCCACCGGCAACGGCGCTCGGAGTGCGGCGCTGCTCGCGTCCCGTGCCGAACGGCTCGGGGTGGTGCTGACCGCTCCCGCGGTCCCGGAAGCCGCGGCGGTCGGTGCGGCGCGACTCGCCAGGCGGCCCGGCGCCTGACTCAGCCGGATGCGTCGCCCGGTGGTGGGCCGACGAGGGTCCGGACCTCATCGAGGGTCTTGCGGGTGAGGTCGGGCACCACGGTGCCGGGCAGCGGGTGTCCGATCGGGAACACGACGAACGGGCGCTCCGAGCGGGGCCGCTCGAACACCTGGTTGAGGAACGCCATGGGTGACGGCGTGTGGGTGAGGGTGCACAGGCCCGCCTCGTGGAGGGCGGCCACGAACATGCCCGCGGCGATGCCGCAGCTCTCCTTCACGTAGTAGTGGTGCTTCACCGAGCCATCGGCGTGGTGGCCGTGGCGGAGCTCGAACAGCACGACCACCCACGGGGCGATCTCGAGGAACTCCTTGTGCCAGTCGGTGCCGAGCGGCGCCAGCGCCTCCTGCCATTCGGGGTTCATCCGCTGCTCGAGGTAGTTGGTCCGCTCCTCCTCCTCGGCGGCGAGGCGAAGACGCCGCTTGATGTCGGCGTCGCCGGTGACGACGAAGCGCCAGGGCTGCTGGTGGGCGCCGGACGGCGCCGTCGAGGCGGCCTCGATACAGGCCTCGATCGCCTCGAGGGGCACCGGGTCGGGAGCGAGCATGCGGACCGAACGACGACCGGCCATCCGGTCGCGGGCGGCACGGGCCCGGGTCACGATCTCGGCATCGGTGTGGCGGCGATGATCGTGGGGCACGAACGGATGGGTCTCGGCCAGCTCCGGATTCGGGTACGGGTGCTCGTAGGGCCCACTCACCAGTCGACCGCCAGATACTGCGTCTCGCAGAACTCGTAGATGCCTTCGGACGCTCCTTCACGGCCGAGGCCCGACTGCTTCATGCCGCCGAACGGCGCCGCAGGATCGGACATGGCGCCACGGTTGATCCCGACCATGCCGAACTCGAGGCGCTCCCCCACCGACATCGCCCGGCCCAGATCGCCGGAGTACACATAGGCGGCGAGGCCCATCTCCGTGCCGTTGGC
Source organism: Acidimicrobiales bacterium (assembly GCA_020630195.1). Taxonomy (GTDB): domain Bacteria; phylum Actinomycetota; class Acidimicrobiia; order Acidimicrobiales; family SZUA-35; genus JAHDBV01. Next base: position 143,572 of record JAHDBV010000002.1, on the reverse strand, counting down.
CCACTCGACCATGCGCTCGGTGTCGTCGAAGGCGATGATCGGTGCGACCGGGCCGAAGATCTCTTCATCGGCGATGCCGGCGTCGGGGCTGACGTCGGCCAGGACGGTCGGGGCGTAGAACGACCCCGGACCCTCCACGGTGCCCCCGGCCAGGGCGGGTCGGGCCCCGGCGTCGACGGCGCCCCGCACCAGTGCATCGATGCGCTCGACGGCCGGATCGTGGATCATCGGGCCACACGTCGTCGACGGCTCGGCGCCGGGCCCGACGACGAGCGAACCCATGGCCACCGAGAGCCGTTCGGCGAAGTCGTCGGCGACGCTCGACTCGACGAAGAAGCGGTTGGCCGCGGTGCAGGTCTCGGCGGAGTGTCGCATCTTGGCGACCATGGCGCCCTCGACGGCGGCGTCGAGGTCGGCGTCGCCGAACACGACGAACGGTGCGTTGCCGCCGAGCTCCATGGCCACCTTGAGGACCCGGTCGGCCGCCCGCCGCAGGAGGTGGCGGCCGGTGGCGGTCGAACCGGTGAACGAGACCATCCGGGTGGCGCGTTCGTCGACGACGGCATCGAACCAGCCGGCGGCATCGGTCGTCGGCGTCACGTTGATCACGCCGGGGGGCACACCCGCCTCGGTGCACAGCTCCGCCACCCGCAGGGCGGTGAGCGGTGTCTCGGGTGCGGGCTTGACGACCACGGCGTTGCCGGCGCCGAGCGCCGGAGCGATCTTCCGGGTGATCATCGCCGCCGGGAAGTTCCACGGGGTGATCATCGCCACCACACCGACGGGCGGATGCCGGACGATGATCCGATTCGCCCCCGAGGGTGCCGTGGCCATCTCGCCGCGGATCCGCACGGCCTCCTCCGCGTTCCAACGGAAGAACTCCGCCGCATAGGCCACCTCGCCCCGGGCATCGGCGAGGGGTTTGCCGTTCTCGGCGGTGATCAGCGCCGCCAACTCGTCGGTGTGGGCGAGCAGCGTCGACCAACAGGCCCGCAGGACCTCCGAACGCTCCCGAGGGCCCCGCGCGGCCCACGAGCGCTGCGCGGCCGAGGCGGCGGCCACGGCCCGGACGCCATCGGCCGGGGTCCCGTCGATCACCTCGGCGATGGCATCACCCGTCGCCGGGTCGATCACCTCGAGACGGCGTGCGCCGCCGTCGTCGAAGGTTCCGTCGATGAAGAGTCCCGAGCGCATTCCCGCATCCTCGCCGCTGACGTGGTGTCCGTCGAGGACCGTCCGACGCCGTGGCGGCGCACGTCGTTCCGGCGACGGCGGGTCAGGGTGCGGTCGCCGAGGCGGGTGCCGGCTCCGTGCCGCGCTGATACCAGTCGTGGATCCAGCGAGCGAGGTCGACGGCGGGCATGGGCTTGCCGATCCCGAACCCCTGCGCCACGTCACAGCCGAGTGAGGCGAGTCGGGCGGCGATGGCGGGGGTCTCGACCCCTTCGGCCACGACGCTCAGGCCGAGGTTGTGGGCGAGATCGATCGTCGAGCGCACGATCGTGTCGTTGTGGGTGTGGTCGAGCATGTCCATGACGAAGCTCTTGTCGATCTTGAGCTCGGCCACCGGCATCGTCTGCAGGGCGACGAGCGACGAGTAGCCCGTGCCGAAGTCGTCGACGGCGATGTGCATGCCCCAGTCGTTCAGCTTCCGCAGCATCTCGTCGGTGCGGTCGGGATCGCCCATCATCGTCGTCTCGGTGATCTCGAGGGTCAGCCGTTGCGGCGCGAGTCCCGAGGCCGACAGCTCGCCCAGGATCATCGTGTCGAGCTGTCGGTCGAGGAGGCTCTGTGCGGACAGGTTGACCGAGAGTCGGCCGTCCCAGCCGAGGGCCGACCACGTCATGGCGTCCGACGCAGCGGTCCGGAGCACCTGTCGGGTGAGGGTCTCGATGAGCCCCGCCTGCTCGGCGAGTGCGACGAAGTGGTCGGGGCGTACCCACCCCTTGATGGGATGACGCCAGCGCACCAGTGCCTCCACGCCGATCACCCGTGCGGTGCGGAGATCGATCTGGGGTTGGTAGTGGACCTCGAGGCCCTCCTCGGCGAGCACCGACCGGAGTTCGGCGAGCAGTGTGAGGCGGGTCTCGTCGCCCTCCTCGAGGGTGTCGGTGTAGACGGTCGCCGTCTTGCGGTTGCGCTTGGCGTCGTACATCGCGATGTCGGCCTTGCGGAGCAGCTCGCCCGCCCGCTCGCCGTGGCGGGGTGCGAAGGCGACCCCGACGCTCGCACCGATGCCGACGTCGGCCGGTCCGATGTCGAACGCCTCCTCGAGTCGACGGGTCATGACCTCGGCCACCCGGAGGGCGGTGCCTTCGTCGTCGGTGGGGACGAACAGCGCGAACTCGTCGCCGCCGAGGCGGGCGGCGACGTCGGTCTCGCGGATCACGGACTGGATCCGGCGGGCGCCCTCGGCGAGGACCTTGTCCCCGGCGTCGTGTCCGAAGGTGTCGTTGATCTCCTTGAACCGATCGAGGTCGATCAGGAACACCGCGCCAGGCTGTTCGTCTTCGAGGGCCCGGTCGACCCACGACTCGAAGTAGCGACGGTTCACGAGCCCGGTGAGTCGGTCGTGGGTGGCGTCGTGGCGGATGCGGGCGTGGAGCCGGCTCCGGCGGGTCACGACGGCGAGCTGACGGCACAACGTCTGGATCCGGTCGCGGTCCTCGTCGTCGAAGCGGGAGATCCCGCCACGTCGATCGGAGGCGACGACGACGCCGAGCACCTCACGGTCATCGGCGATCGGCATGGCGAGCACGGCGTGGCCGGCATCGGGTTCGCGAGCGAGGCCGGTGAGCTGCACCAGCTCGTTCGCGTGGAAGAAGCGGGCCCAGGTCCCGTCGGCATCGGCCGGATCGGTCGGGACCATCAGATCGAAGCGACCGATGCTCGAGTCGACGGGGTCGGTGTCGGCTTCGAACAGACGGACGAGCACGTGTTCGGCGCCGGTGCTGTTGACGATCCGGGCCGCCGCGGCGTGGGCGATCGAGGGGAGGTCGCTCTCGCTCGAGACCTCGCGGCTGAAGTCGTGGATGTTCGAGAGATCGTCGTAGCGATGCCGGAGCAGGTCGTGGCTGCGCATCGCGGCCCACACGAGCGGGACGGGCAGGGCGGCCACGGCGCCGAGACGCAGATCCGTCGCCACGATCACGGCCACGGACGAGGCGACGATGGCCGGCGCGACCCGGAGGTGGAACTGACGGAGCTGATCGCGGTCGGGCATCAGCTGGCCGACGTTGCCCCGGCCGAGCGCGTCGATGGCGTCCAGGCCGGATCCGACCATCGAGGCGAGGACGAGACCGGCGCAGAGCCGCACCCACGTGAGGAAGGGCCCCGTGCCGAACACGCCGGACACATCGAGGATGAGTGCGGCGACGAGGGTCTCGAGACCGACGCTCGCCATGGTGCGCGCCACTTCGAGGACTGAGGCACGGTTCCAGACCGCGGCGCCGATCGCCGCGGCGAGCGTGGCGGTGACGCTGAGTTCGATCGGGCTCAGCGTGAGCAGACCCGTGGCCATGACGAGCGACTGGGGCGCCCGGCGACCGAGCTCGCCGCCCTCGGCGTGGAACACGGGCCGTTCACTCAGGATGTAGGCGACGCCGAACACCGCGAGCGGGAGTGGACCGGCGGCGAGGGGTGAGCGGTCGACGAGCAACCACCCGCAGCAGATGGCGAGGCCGGCCGCGACGATCGGGGCGAGCAGCGAACGTCCTCGGACGAAGTCGGCCGAGGCGCTCTTCAGCGGCTGCAAGCGAGTCGACGCCATCCGACTCCCTGTCGGCGTTCGGCGCCCCTCTCTGAAGGGGAAGGGACCTCCCCTGGACCCGTGTGGGCCGAACGGCCCACACGGACGCGGGATCAGTCCGGTTCGATCACCCCGGCGAGCTCCAGGATCCGGGTCGGCGGCAGGTACTGCTCGTTGACCGTCACGTCGAGGGCGTCCTCGATGGCGTTGGTGATCGCCGCGGGTGCGCCGATCATGCCGCCCTCGCCGACACCGCGATGGTCGTTCTCACCCGGCGAGAGGGTCTCCATGTGCTCCACCTCGATCCGTGGCACCTCGGTGGCGGTCGGGATCAGATAGTCCATGTAGGTGCTGGCCTGCAGGTTCGCGTCGTCGTCGTAGGCCGCTCGCTCGTACAGCACGGCACCGATGCCCTGGGCCACACCACCTCGGGCCTGCCCGTCGACGATCGCCGGATTGATGATCGGGCCGCAGTCCTCCACCACCAGGTAGCGGGGGATGTCGACGAGACCGGTCTCGATGTCGACCTCGACCCAACACACGTGGGTGGCCACCGACCAGCCACCGTCACCGGCGGAGGTGTAGGTGTCCTCGACGTTGAAGGCGTAGGTCCCGTCCTTGCCCTCGACGGTCTCACCGTCGGCGACGACCCGGGCGGCGAGATCGGCATATCCGAGGCCCCGGGCGGGCACACCGGCGACGTGGATGTTGCCGTCGACGATGCTGATGTCGTCGACGTTGGCCTCGAGCATGTCGGCGGCCTTGGCGACCACGGCCGCACGGAGCCCCCGGCCGACCTTGCGCACGGCGCCACCACCGACGGGCCCGCCGCGGCTGCCGCCGGTGCCGAGCAGATCGAACGGCGCCCGGCTGGTGTGGCCGTAGACGAGTTCGATGTCGTCGATCCCGACGCCGAGCTGGTCGGCGGCGAGCTGGGCGTAGGTCGTCTCGTGGCTCTGGCCATGGGGCATCTGGGAGGTCCAGATCTTGATCTTCCCGTCCGTGTCGACGCTCGCCGTCGCGGGTTGGTCGAGCAGGGCGCTGGTGCCCGGGTTCACGCTCTCCCAGTAGTCGGGCGGGCCCGGGGCGGCCTCGTGATACGAGGCGAACCCGATGCCGAGGCGCTTGCCCCGGGCGGCCGCATCGGCCCGCAGGGCGTCGAGGCCCGGCAGATCGGCGAGCTCCTCGGCCCGTTCGAGGGTCTTGCGGACCGAGCAGGTGACATCGAGCGACGGGCCGGTGAGCATCGTCGCCGGGAAGTCCTCGTCGCCGTACATGTTCTTGCGACGGATCTCGGTCTGGGAGATGCCGAGTCGGCGGGCGACCACGTTGACCATGCGCTCCCGGGCCCAGGTCTCGTTCGCCCACGGGCCCCGGTAGGCGACGTATTTCCCCTTGTTGGTGGTGACGATGCGGGAACGCTGCCGGAACGCCTCGAAGCGGTAGGCGCCGGGCTGCATCACCTCCATGATCCGAACGGTGATCGGCGCCCCGATCGGGTTGCCGGGATAGGCGCCCTGATCGAGCACGAGATCCACATCGAGACCGCGGATCGTGCCGTCGGCGTCGCAGGCGATCGAGAGGGTCATCTCCTCCTCACGGGCCTGGCCACCGTCCATGAGGTTCTCCATGCGGTCCTCGATCCACGAGACCGAGCGTCCGAGGGCGAACGCCACGGCGGCCACCGCGATCTCCTCGCGCGCCACGGAGCCCTTCGCCCCGAATCCGCCGCCGATGTCGTCCGCGGTGACATGGGGATAGTCGTCACGTCCGAGGAGCTGGGCACCGGTGCGCATCATCTGCAGCGCCGTCCGGGGGTCGGTCTTCATCTGGGTCTGCATCGCGGTGTTGTCCGAGGCCTGCAGTGCCTCACCACGTTCGGCGAAGAACGACTTGGCGGCGTCGACGAACGCCGTGCGCCGCTCGGTGTTGGTGGCGAACGCCTTGACCGCCTGGGCGGCCGACTCCTTGCGGGCGTAGGCGGCGAGCTGCCAGCGGAGCATGTGCGGCGCCTGGGTGGCCGCTCGCACCGTGATCTCGCCGTCGGCGGAGAACTCGACGAGGATCCCACGGGTCTCCATGGGCTGGTTGCTCTGGCGGGGGCACCGGAACGTCTCGGTGAACACGTGGTCGGCGTCGGCGAAGACGGCGTCGACGTCGCCGTGGTCGTTCGTGTGGTCGTAGAGCAGGTTGCCCTTGGCCTTCGGCCAGATCGGTTCCGAGGCGGTGTCGAGCGCGGCATCGAGGGTGCCGATACCGGGCAGGGGTTCGTAGGTGACGTCGACGAGCTCGACGGCGTCCTCCGCGATCGCCCGGGAGGAGGCCACCACGATCGCGACGGGATCGCCGACGAAGCGCACCCGCTCGGATGAAAGGCAGTGATAGAGCGGCGTGTAGAGCCCCGGCAGGGCGAGGAACGGCAGGATCGGGTTGGTCAGTGCCTCGATCTCCGCACCGGTCACCACCGTGACCACGCCGGGGAGTCGCTTGGCGTCGGCGGTGTCGATGCCCGTGATCCGTGCGTGCGGGAACGGGCTCCGTACGAACGCGGCGTGGAGGCACCCGTCGGGCACCACGTCGGCCACATAGCGACCCTCCCCCACGAGCAGGCGGTGGTCTTCGACCCGCTTGACGCTCGTGCCGGTGAAGGCCCCGAGTCCGGATCCCTGGTTGCCGTCGGGGCTCATGCGACACCTCCGTCGCCGTCACGCATCTCGGCGATGGCGCCGAGCACGCCGTCGATGATCGATTCGTAGCCCGTGCAGCGGCACAGGTTGCCGCCGAGCTCCTCGCGGATCTCGGCTTCGGTCCGGTTCGGGTCGTCCTCGAGCATGGCGACGGCGGTCATCATGAACCCGGGCGAGCAGAACGCGCACTGGAAGCCGTGATGGTCGTGCATCGCCTGCTGGATCGGATGCCAGGTGCCGTCGGTGGCGAGACCCTCGATGGTGCGGATCTCGGTGCCGTCGGCCTGGACGGCCAGCATCAGGCACGAGCGGACGGCGGCGCCGTCGAGCACGATCGTGCAGGCGCCACAGACGCCGTGCTCACAGCCGAGATGCGTGCCGGTGAGCTCGAGCGCACTGCGCAGCATGTCCGACAACGAGGTGCGGACGGGGACCTCCACGGACACGGCCTGGCCGTTCACGGTGCAGGAGATGGTCGTGTCGCCGCCGAGGGCGACGTGGGTCTCGTTCATGGTGTCGCTCATCGGGCCTCCCCGGTCTCGGAGCGGAGTTCGGTGACGGCCCGTCGGCACAGCACGCCGGCGAGGTGCCGGCGGTAGTTGGCGGAGCCGTGCACGTCGGCAGGTGGATCGAGCGTCGCGGCGACGAGCCGGACGGCCTCGTCGAGGGCGTCGTCGTCGCCGGAGGTGCCGACGAGGGCCGCCTCGGCGGGGGCGACGCGCTGGGCATGGGGGCCGACGCCGAAGTAGGCGAGGGCGGCGTCGGTGATCGTGTCCCCGTCGAAGACGAGCCGGCAGGCCAGACCGGCCAGTGCGTAGTCGCCGTGACGCCTGGCCACCTCGACGACGGTGCCACGGGCGCCGACCGGGGAGGCGGGGAAGCGCACGGCAGCGAGCAGCTCGTCATCGGCGAGATCGGTTTCGAGGAACCCGGTGAAGAAGTCGGCCGCGGGAATGGCCCGGTCCCCCCGGGTCGACGTTGCGATCATCATGGCGTCGGTGGCGAGGCAGACCGCGGGCATCTCGGCGGCCGGGTCGGCGTGGGCGATCGAGCCGACACAGGTGCCCCGGTTGCGGATCGCCCGGTGCCCGATGTGGGGTGCCGCCGCCGCGACGATCGGTTGGTGGGACGCGATCTCCGGTGACGCCTCGACGGCCGCATGGGTGACGAGGGCGCCGATCGTCACGGCTCCGTCGTCATCGACCACGATCCGATCGAGCATCGGGATGCGACTGATGTCGACGAGCAACGCGGGAGCCCCGAGCCGCAGGTTCATCACCGGGAGCAGGCTCTGGCCGCCGGCGAGGACCTTTGCGTCGTCGTTGCCGGCCAGCAGCTCGAGAGCGCTGTCGAGTGTCGTGGGTCGCGCGTAGGCGAAGGGTGGTGCCTTCATGGCGACGAGTCTTTCATGTCCGACGGGTCGGACGGGGTGACGTCACGAGGCGGTCGCTGCGTCCGGGGCGAGGCGGGTGATCGTCGTGTCGTGGAGATGGGCGAGGAGGGGTACCGGATCGATGGCGTCGGGATCGAGCAGCCACTGCAGGCCGATGCCACGGAGACCCCCGACGATCAGCCCGGCCTCGATGGCCGCGTCTCCGCCCGGTCGGATCGTGCCGTCACGTCGCCCGCGTCGGATCATCCGCACGAGATCGGTGCGTAGCACCTCGTGGAACTCGGCGAACCGCGCCCGTAGCTCCGGAGGGCCGCCCGCCGACTCGAAGGTGAGGGCGTAGAGCACGCGGAGTCCACGAGGATCTCGGGCGGCCTGTCGGGTGATGGCGTCGAGCAGGGTGGACAGTGCGTCGATCCCGGTCGCCTCCCGGGTGCGGGGCAGCACGTTCCGGTGGCTCCAGGTGGTGACGATCCGATCGATCAGGGCGTCGACCAGCCCGGCCTTGGATCCGAAGCGAGCGGTCACCAGGCCGCGGCTGTAACCGGCCCGCTCCCCCACGGCCGCGAAGGTGAGCGAGGCGAAGCCACCCTCGACGATGAGCTCCGACGCCGCCTCGAGCAACGCGTTGGTCGACCGTTCGGTGCGCTCTCTCTGGGGCGTCGGGGTCGTCATGGCGCCGCCACGATTCGTTCGAGCGTCGCCGCGAGATGGGGCAGGAACGCCTCGGGGTGCTCCGACATCGGGAAGTGGCCGAGGCCCTCCATCACCGTGTGGGTGGAACCGGGGATGGCCCGGTGGGCGGCGAGCCCGTGTTCGACCGTGCCGCTGAAGTCGTACTCCCCGCTCAGGATGTGCACCCCGCAGGCCGAGGTGTCGATGCCACCCGCGTCGTCCGTGAGATCGAACTCGTTCATGTAGTACCAGAGGTCGCCCATGAACACCGGCGGCCATCCGGCGGCGTAGGTCTGGATGGTCTCCTTGCGGAACGAGGCCGGCGAGGTCGGGGCGCACAGGCCCTCCATGAGCCGGGCCTTCGTCTCGTTCGAGACCTGCGGGTGCCACAACCCGACGAGGCGCTCGGCGTCGCCGCCGATCCGCAGTGCGCCCTCGAGGCTGATGACGGCCCGGAAACGGTCCGGATGATGATGCGCGAGATCGAGGGCGAGCAGGCCGCCGACCGAGCACCCCATGAACACGGGGTCGACGAGATCCAGGGCCTCGGCCACGGCGAGGGGCACGGAGCGGAGGAACGCCCCTTCGAGGCGGTAGCGCCGCTCCCACCACCTCGGCCCCACCGGTGGCACCGACTTGCCGTGGAAGGGCAGGTCGTAGGCGATGAACCGGAAGCGATCCGTGAGGTCGGACTCGAGCACGTGGCGCCACTGGGTGCCGTGGGACCCGGCGGTGTGTTGGCACAACACCGGGATGCCCGTGCCCGCCTCCTCGACGTACATCCGATGCTCGGTGGGCCCGTCGTCGCCGTCGGGCAACTCGACCCGCACGTACCGGCCCACCGGGGAGGCCCCACGGCGCTCCACGGCGGGCGTCTCGGCGGTGGGGGCCCGGAGCAGTTCGACGGCCCGCTGCACCGCCGGTTGGTACTGCCACCAGACGAGTTCGTTCGAACGTCGTCGCAGGCCGAGCGAGGCGGCCGCGGCGACGTCGTTGGCGAAGGGTGGCGGTACCGCGGCGGTGACGAGCTCCCAGCAGTCGGGCTCGGCCCGCAACTCGACCACCCCGTCGCCCGGTGGCGGAACAACGGCGCTGGGTGCCCCGTCGGCGACGGTCACGCCGGTCACGGTCTCGGTCCCGTCGGGGTGGGCGACGACGGCCCGGAGACCGCCGTGCCAGTGCCGGGCGGCGAGGGTGAACTCGCCGTCGGCGAGCAACCGGTCGGTCCATTCGGTCGGGGTGTGCAGCGCCGTCATGTCGGGTCCTGTTCGCCGAAGAGCTCGAGTTGATGCTCACCGAGCTTTGGTGGTCGCCGGTGGATGCCGGCCGGGGTCGCCGTGTAGCGGATGGGCGTGTTGGGGGTGACCACGGGTCGATCGGAGCCCGGGTGCTCGACGGCGACGAGCATCTCGCGGGCGCGTACGTGCTCGGAATCGAACAGCGCCGGGGCGTCGTTCACGGGCCCGACGGGCACCCGGCCACCGAGCAGGTCGACGATCTCGGCCGTGGTGCGGGCCCGTGTCCACGGGAGCATGACCTCGAGGAGGAAGTCCCGGTTGCGGACGCGGCGGGCGGAGGTCCGGGTGCGTTCGTCCTCGAGCAGATCGGGCCGCTCGAGGACCTCACACATGACCTCCCACTGCCCGGGTGTCGGTGCGGCGATCGCACAGAAGCCGTCGGCGGTCGGGAAGACCTCGAACGGCGCGATGGACGGATGCGACGACCCGCGCGGCGCCTGGATCTCGCCCGTGTAGCTGTAGCGCCAGGTCACCGACTCACACAGCGCCATCACCGCGTCGGTCATGGCGACGTCGACGAACTGGCCCTCACCCGTGGCCCGAGCGTGATGGAGGGCGCCGAGGATGCCGACGGCGGCCATGGTGGCCGGATAGAGGTCGCCGACGCTCGGTCCGGATGCGACCCGGTCCCGACCGGGCTCACCGGTGTAGGAGATGAGTCCGCCCATCGCCTGGGCGACGATGTCGAACGCCGGCCAGTCGGCGTAGGGGCTGGCCCCGGTGCGGGGGTCCCCGAAGCCGCGGATCGCGCCGTAGACGAGGCGGGGATTGCGCTCGGCGAGGGTCTCGTAGGCGAGGTCGAGGCGTTCCATGACCCCGGCCTTGAAGTTCTCGACGATCACGTCGGCGTCGTCGACGAGATCGAGCAGGCGCTGCCGGTCGTCCGGGTCCTTGAGGTCGAGCACGACGCTGCGCTTGTTGCGGTTGATCGAACCGAAGTAGCCGCCGTAGGCCCGCTCCTCGTCGTGCTCGGTGAAGGGCGGCAGGAATCGGGGCATGTCACCACGGGGTGGTTCCACCTTGATCACGTCGGCGCCGAGGTCGGCGAGGATCATCGTGCAGTAGGGGCCGGCGAGTGCCTGCGTGAGATCGATCACCCGGACATCGGCGAGTGGCCCGGTCCGACCGTCCCGCATCGGGGCGGCGTGTCGGTGGGCCGTCTGGTGGGGCGGGATCGGGTCACTCATCCGAAGGACTCCTTGATCATGGCGAATCGTTCCGGGCTCGCCCGGAGGTCGAGGATCGACGCGTCGTCGAAGCCGAGCTCGGCCAGGTGACGGAGGCGGTCGACAGCGGGCCCGGGGTCGTCGCCGATCTGGACGTTGGTGACGCACGCCCGGGTACCACCGGCGGCCCGGTAACGGGCGAGCCCCTCGGCGAGCTGGGCGTCGTCGGCGTGCACCCCCGAGGCCAGCCAGGTCGCGCCCTCCCGGGCCGCCCGCTCGATCCAGCCTCCCCGCCAGCCGGCGAGGGCGACGGGCACCGTGCCGACGACTGCGGGCCACGGGGTGAGGCGGTCGCCGGTGAGTACGTCACGGAGTTCGGCCAGCTCGTGGTCGAAGGTGTCGAACCGATCGGCGAAGGTGCCGCCGAAGGCCTCGAAGTCGGCGGCGGTCGATCCCGGGCCCACGCCGAGCAGGAGACGGCCGCCGGACATCCCCGCGAGGCTCAGTGCCCGGTGGCCGGTCTCCCGGCCGCGTCGGATGGCGAGCTGGAGCACGCCGGTGACGAGCTCGACCTGTTCGGTGGCCCCGGCGGCGACCGTGAGTGCTTGCAGCGGGTCGGGCAGCATGAAGCCCCGCCCCACGGCGTCGAAGGTCCACAACCCGGTGTAGCCGAGATCCTCGAGCGTCCGAGCCCACTCGGCCGTGGCACGAGCCGTGGGTGGCCCGTCCGCCGACATCACCGGGAGGCAGGCGGCGAGGCGCATCAGCGGGCGGCCCGCATGAGCTCGGCGACGGTGAGCTCACCGTCGCCGTCGAGCGCCGCGCCCAGGTCGGCCGTTCGGCCGCCGAGCGACGGTTCGGCGAGGGCGTCGAACTTCGCACCGAGCATGCGGCCCTGGAGGGCGAGGTCCGAGACGGGCCGGCTCACGTCGGCGTGCGCCTCGTGTCGACGGCCGCCGACGAGCACCGCCACGCGGGTCTCCATCGCGTGCACGTCGGGGTCGGTGGTCACCTGTACCCGATCGACGAACGCCGCGACCCGGGGCTCGCGGATCGGGCCGTCGTCGAAGGTGGCGACGGCGGCGAGGTCGTGGCCGTGCACGAGCAGTGCCTGGGTGCCGCGCAGGCTGAACTTGGCCTCGAGGCCCGTGGTCGGATCGGGGATCCCACACACATCGAGGATGGACGGGTTGACCGTGAGTTCGATCCGCTCGAGTGCGTCGGGTTCGACGTCGTGGAGCTCCGGGCGATCGAGGACCTCCCGGGTCGCGTCGATGCCGGCATGGGTGAGATGGCAGGCCGCGTGGTGTTTGAACAGCGTGCGTCGGGTGAGCCAGGTGCCGTCGAGCCGGTCGATGGCGTCGAGGTCGAACGCGCCCGACCCGACGGCCTGGGCGACGCCCTGGTTGCCGTCGAGGGCGTTCGGGTTGGCGGTGTAGCCGCGAGCGGCGAGACGGGCGGCCAGCAGCCCACGCTCGGCGGCCTGGCCGGGATGCAGGGGCTTGGTCATCGTGCCGAAGTTGGCCTTGACCCCCGAGACGTTGCTCGCAGCGATGCCGAGGGCCCGGCCGAAGGCCTCCCGGTCGAGGCCCATGAGGTGGGCGACCCCCGCGGTGGCCCCGAACACCCCCATGGTGGCGGTGTTGTGGAAGCCCCGGGCGTAGTGATCGGTGCCGATGCCGACCCCGAGGCGGCCCATCACCTCGAAGGCCACGACGAGGGCGATCCGCACGTCGGCGAGTGTCGCTCCGTCGCCCTCCGCCTGGGCGAGCAAGGCGGGCAGCGACGGCACGGTCGGGTGCCCGCTCATCGCCCGTGCCGAGTCGTCGAAGTCGAGCGCGTGGCCGGCGGCGCCGTTGACCATCGCGGCCCGCAGCGGATCGAGGCGGAGGTCGGTGCCGACCAGCGAGGTGTCCCCGTGGCCGGAGCCCCCGAACTCGTCCCGGAGGATCCGCACGAGGGGTTCGTCCGACCCGGCGAGGGCACAGCCGAACCAGTCGAGCACGCTGTGCCCGGCCACCGTGACGACCTCGGCGGGCACGTCGGTGGACTGCAGCCCGCCGACGGTCGCCCAGAGCCGGTCGACGAGCTCGCTCATCCGATGCTCCGGCCGCCGTCGACGTCGAGGGCGACCCCGGTGAGGAAGCCCGCGTCGTCGGAGGCGAGATAGGCGATCGCCGCGGCGACGTCGTCGGGCGACGCCCGGCGGCCCATCGGGATCCCCGACACGACCCGAGCCTCGAGCTTCTCCGGGAGTTCGTCGATCCCCATGGCGACCTTGTCGAAGCCCGTCGGTGCGGACACCGGGGTGACGCAGTTGACCCGCACGGTCGGAGCGAGCTCCGCGGCGAGGCCCTTGGTCAGGGTGATGACCGCACCCTTCGACGCGTTGTACGGCGTGAGATTGGCCCGAGGACGACGACCACCGATCGAGGCGACCGACACGATGCTCGACCCCTCCCCCATGTGGGGCACGCAGGCCTTGGCGGCGAAGAAGATGCTGCGGACGTTGACGTCCCACATCCGGTCGAAATCGGCGGTGTCCATCTGGATCATCGGCATCGCCCGGTGCGGGAGTCCGGCGTTGCAGACGACCACGTCGATGCCGCCCCAGGCCTCGACGGCGGCGGCCGCCATCGCCTGGGTTGCGGCTTCGTCGGTCACGTCGAGCTCGAATGGCAGCGCACCGTCGAGCTCGCCGGTGACACGTTCGGCTGCCGCGAGGTCGATGTCGGACACGAGCACACGAGCACCCTCGGCGGCGAAGCGCCGGCTGATCGCCTCGCCGAAGCCGGCGCCGGCTCCGGTCACGAGGACGCGGGATCCCTCGAATCGCACGATGGTCTCCTCAGTCCAGGAGCCCGCACGCGCGGGCCCGATCGATGGTCACCTCGAACAGGCGGGTGGTGGCCGCGTCGATCATCATCCCGTTGAAGTTGGCGGCGCCTTCCCCGGCCGCCTCGGCGGCGGCGACGGCCTCGATGGCGCCGACGGCGTTGGCGATCTCGGCCTCGGTCGGGGCGAAGACCCGGTTGGCGATCTCGATCTGGCTGGGGTGGATGCACCACTTCCCGACCCCGCCGATCATGGAGAACGTGCCGGCGGAGCGCTCGTACCCCTTCGGACTGGCGAAGTTGGCGTACGGGCCGTCGATGGCGTCGATGCCCGCCGCCCGGCAGGCCACGATCAGGCGGTGTCGGGCGTAGTGCCACACATCGCCGGGGTACTTCAGGGCCTGGTCGCCGTCGGTGACGCCGATGTGGCCGAGCCGCATGCCCTGGGAGGCCGAGAGGTCGCCGACACCGAGCACGAGCGCTTCGAGCCGCGGGCTGCAGTGGGCGATCTCGTCGACGGTCTGGAGCGCTTCGACTTCCTCGACGAGGCACTCGATGCCGATCCGGCCGACCTCGAGGCCGAGCTTCTTCTCGAGCTGGGTGAGCAGATCGTCGACGAACCAGACCTCACGGGGTCCCTTGATCTTCGGCACCATGATCACGTCGAGGTTCGCTCCGGCCCCGGTGACGATCTCGGCGATGTCGTCGTGGCACCACTCGGTGTCGACGCTGTTGCAGCGGAACGACCGGATCTTGGTGCCCCAGTCGAGCTCGTTGAGCCCGGCGACGATGTTCTTGCGGGCCCCCACCTTCGCCGAGGGCGCGACGGCGTCCTCGAGATCGAGGAAGACCATGTCGGCGGCGCTCTGCGACGCCTTGGCGATCATCTTCTCGGAATGCCCGGGGGTGGACAGCTCCGATCGGCGGATGCGTTCCACCTTCGTTCGTTCGTAGGACATGAGGTCGGCCTCCTCGGGCTCAGCGTTCGGCCCAGTGGCTGCGTCGTTTGACGAGCACCAGGCGTTCGAGTTCACACACGACGGCGCCGTGCTGGTTGCGGCCCCAGTGCTTGAAGCGCACGATGCCCGCGTCGTCGTGGTCGGGGCTGTCCTCGGTGGCGAGGACTTCGGTGTAGGCGGTGATGGTGTCGCCGTGGTGCACGGGGGTCTTGAATCGCACGGCGTCGAGTCCGAGCTCGGCGATGGCGTTCTCGGCGGTGTCCTGACTCGTCAGACCGACCGTCATCGAGCCGGTGATCAGGCCGAAGACGAGCCGTCCGTCGCCGAGCGGCGAGCCCTTCATGATCTCCTCGTTCCAGTGCGCCTGGGCGGTGTTCATGACCTGCTTGGAGACGAAGTTGTTCTCGACCTCGTCGATCGTCGCCGATCGCACGTGACGCATGCGTTGGCCGACGGTGAAGTCCTCGAACCAGTTGCCGTCACCCGTCAGTGCGGAGATCCGCTGGGTCATGGTGTCTCCTTGAGCATGGGGATGAGCTGGTCGGCGACCAGCTGGTTCGACCGGGCCGCCTCGGCCTTGTCCGAACCGGAGCTGGGCCCGGACAGCACGACCTTGTCGATGCCGAGCCCGGCGATGGCGCGGAGCTTCTCGGCACACGCCTCGACGGGGCCGACGGCAGCGAAGTCGTCGATGAAGCCGGGGGTCAACACACCGGCCTGGTCGGAGCCGACCCGGGTGTGCTGGGTCATGTTGTACGAGGCGTGGAGCTGTTCGAAGACACGTGCCTGCGCCGGTGTCGTCGGTCCGTTGACCGTGCCGTGCATGACGGAGAAGCGGGCGAGCGTGGTGAGGCTGCCCTCGGCCATCGTGCGGGCGACCTCGACGTCGGGGTGGGGCACGACCTGGATGTAGGCCCCCACCGCCAGCGCGTCGGGGTCGAGTCCGGCGTCGAGACGGGCCTGCCGTGCCAGCTCGATGCCCCAACGGAGGCGGTCGAGGTCGGCACCGATGACGAGCAGCACCCGATCGCTCGATCTGGCGGCGGCGGCGATGACACGTGGACCGGAGGCCGTCACCTCGACGGGCACGACGGGGTCGGTGCCCCGGCGCCACCGGAGCTCGCTCCGATCGGGGGTGTCGCTGAGCCCGAGTGTGGCCACGTCGGGCGCGGCGGCTTCGTGGAAGCCGAGATCGTCGAACTCGACGCCGGCACCGGTGAGGTAGCCGCGCAGTGCGACGAGATACCGCTCCAGCGTGCGGACCGACGCGGGCGCCCGCCCGAGGTGCGCGAGCGCCGAGTCGCCACGGCCGATCCCGACCACGACCCGGCCCGAGCCGTCGGGCGCCGGCGAGAGGATGTTCAGGGCGTGTGCCGCCGAGGCGGTCACGGCCGGATGGCGGGTGACGGGGTTGGTCACACCGGTGGCCAGCTTCAGCGTCGTGGTCGACATCGCCATGGCGGTGAGGGCGACCCAGCAGTCGCCGGCGAGATTCTGTGAGTCGGTCACGCCGATGCCGTCGTAGCCGGCGGCTTCGGTCTCGGTGGCGAACCGGACGGCGTGCCGGGTCGACGACGTGATGTTGCGCCAGAGTTCCATCAGGCGTCCCGGCTCATCGCAGTGGGGTCGGCGGCAGGAGACAGTCGGACACGAGGCGCTGCATGATCTCGCTCGTGCCCTCGAAGATCTTCGTGAGACGGGCGTCGCGCCAGTAGCGCTCGATCGGGAAGTCGGTCGTGTAGCCCGCACCACCGTGGATCTGCAGCGCCTCGGAGGTCACCCGTTCGGACATCTCGGCGGCGAGGTACTTCACCATCGCCCCTTCCATGTCGGGCGCCGTCGTGTTCTCGTAGCCGCCGAGGTCGGTGTTCGCCGCCACCTGGTACATCAGCGCTCGACAGGCCTCGACCTCGCTGGCCATGTGGGCGATCTTGAACCGGGTCACCTGGAAGTCGCCGATCGGTCGGCCGAACTGCTCCCGCTCCTGCACGTAGGCGATCGAATCCTCGAGGGCGCCTCGGGCGAGCCCGATCGAGCGGGCGGCGGTGTGGATGCGGGGCACCGTCATGCCCCGGGCGGCCCGGATGAAGCCGGCCTTCGGGTCGGTCTCCGCGGTGCCGGCCTGCTCCCGCTCGTAGCCGAGCAGGCCGTCGTCGGGCACGAAGCAGTCGTCGAAGCTCAGGTCGTAGGTGTTCCACCCGTGGTAGCCGATCTTGCGGATCGGGTTGCCGCTGCAGCCCTGCGGGAAGGTGCCCGGCTCCTTGTGCAGGATGAAGCGGCGGATCCCGGAGTGCCGGTTGTCGGGGTCGTACTTCTTCGTGCGGGCGACGATGAGGATCGCGTCCGACTGGTCGGCGAACGTGCACCACATCTTCTGACCGTTGAGGAGCCACCCCCCGTCGACCTTGTCGGCGCGGGTGCGGACCGAGGCGATGTCGGAGCCGGCGTCGGGCTCCGACATGGCGAACGAGCCGAGCCACTCGCCGCGGATCGCCTTCGGGTAGTACTCGGCCTTCTGCGACGGGTCGAGGGCGGCGGCCATGCCCGAGCGGGCGATGATCGACGCCACCGACATCCAGGCACGGGCGAGTTCCTCGGTGATCAGGGCGTACTCGAACACGCCGAGACCGAGGCCCCCGAACTTCTCCGGGCCCATGATCCCGAAGAACCCGAGCTCGCCCATCTCGGCGATCATCGACGGCGGGATCATCCCGTGTTCGGGGTCGAGCTCGTTCGCGACGGGCAGGACCTTGTTCATCGCGAAGTCGCGGGCCATCTCCTGGATGGCGACCCGTTCGTCCGTCCGGTAGGCGGCGGGGATCGGTGGGCGGGGGTCGACGATCTGGCGGGGCATGTCAGCCCTCCTGCTCTGGCTTCGGTTCGCGGCGCTTGGCCACGAGATTGGTGCGCTGGTAGTCGACGACGAGATCACCGTGCTGGTTGTGGGCCTCGGTGTGCCAGGTGACGATGCCGACCTTGGGTCGGCTGTCCGAGGAGCGGGTCTCGATGACGGTGGACCGAGCGGTGAGCGTGTCGCCGGGGTACACGGGTCGGTGGAACCGGACGTGCTCCATACCGAGGAACGGGCCACCGATCTCGCTGAGATCCTCGACCGAGAGGCCGACCACGGTGCACAGCACCAGCATCGGGTTGACCACGACGTCGTCGTGCCCATGTGCTCGAGCGAACTCGGCGTTCAGATGCATCGGGTTCCAGTTGCAGGTCGCGGTCGAGAACACCGCGTTGTCGCCGTCGGTCACGGTGCGGCCCCAGTGGTGATCGAAGACGGCGCCCTCGCTGAAGTCCTGGAACTGGTTGCCCTTGCGGGCGACCGGGAAGCTGTCGAAGTCGATCGTCTCGGTGCCGCTCATGTGGCGCAACGTACGTTGTTGTCGCACGACCAACAAGTGAATGGGGCGGCCGGCCCGTTCTCCCGGGACGTCGGGTCGATCCACCCGGTCGTTCAAGGTCGATCGGCCCCGTGTCGACATTCCAGGCATGTCCCCTGCCTTCGCTTCGCCCGAGCGGTCCACCCGCGCCCGCCGTGAACGCGGCGCGTCGTCCATGGAGACGGCGTTGATGCTCGCCCTCGTCGCACTCGTGGCCATCGGTGCGATCCGGGCCCTCGGTGGCGCCGTCGGTGGCGAGGACGTCGACACCGCCAACGAGGCGCTGGGCGAGGAGGTGGTGACGGTCGACGAGGACACCACGAATGGCCCGAGCGCCAACAACGGTGCCGGCGGCTCCAGCGGCGCGCTCGGTTCGGCCGCGTCCGGCGTCCGCAACACGGGTCAGCAGGCCGGTTCGAACGGCTTCGATCACGGCGAGGACACGAACTTCTGGAACACCCGCTGGCCCGGCGACAAGATCGGCGACTGGACCGTCACCTCCGGCTCGGTCGACGCCCGAGTGGACGAGAAGGGACCCTTCGACATCGAGGTCGACGGCAACTTCATGGACATGAACGGTCACGGCCCCGGCCGGGTCGAGCGGACCGTGGAGGTCATCGCCGGCGCCGACTACAACCTGTCGATCGATCTCGGCGAGAACTCGTTCGGCGGCCCGGCCGCCAAGACCCTGGCGGTCGAATGGAACGGCGTGCGCATCTCGACCCTCGAGGTCGACCTGCCCAACAACGTGACCCGCACCTTCACCGTCAAGCTGCCCCCGTCGGACTCGAGTGAGGCGACCCTGGCGTTCCAGAGCCTCAACTACTCGGCCCACGGCGTGCTGATCGACAACCCGACCCTCACGCTGATCCCGGTCCGGGCCGAGACCGACGAGGACTGACCCCGGGCGGACTCAGCAGAAGGGCAGACGGCGGATCTCCGCCGACATGAGCCCTGCCGGCGTGCAGACCTCGACGGTCGGCCCGGCTTCGACGACGGGTGTCTCGATCTGGGCGACACCGATGACGGCGCCCACACGAGTCGAGTTGGCGACCCCGCTCATGGTCCCGACCACCCGACCATCGAGCAACACCTCTTCGCGGTGACCCATCGGCCAGTCGATCGCCTCCTCGGCGAGCACGAGCCCGACGAACAGCCGGGCCGGCCCCTCGGCCTTGATGCGCTGCAGCGCCGCCTTGCCGACGAAGTCGGGCTCGATGTCGACCTGGACGTAGCGCTCCATGCCGCACTCGAACGGGTTCGAGCCGTCGGTGGTGTCGCCGCCGTAGCTGAGCAGACCCGACTCGATGCGTTCGATCCCGTTGGGTGCGCCGGGTCCGATGTCGTAGGGCGCGCCGGCCTCGGCCACAGCGTCCCAGAGATCCGCGCCACGGCTGCCGTCGCGGAGGAACAGTTCGAACCCACCCTGCTTCGACCAGCCGCTGCGACAGACGACCACGGGAATGTCCTCGAACTCCATCTCCAGGAACCAGAAGTACTTGAGCGCCCGGACCTCGTCACCGAACATCGACGCCACGACGTCCTCGGCCATCGGGCCCTGCACCGCCAGCGGCGACACGTCGGGTTCGCTGACGACGACGTCGAAGCCCCGCTCCCCCGCGATCGCCTGGGCGAACATCAGGTAGTCGGAGTCGGCGATGGAGAACCAGAACTGTTCGTCGTTCAGCTTGAGCAGCACGGGGTCGTTGAGGAGCTCGCCGGCGTGGTTGCAGACGGCCACGTACTTGCCCTGGCCGTCCTTCATGGTCGACAGGTCGCGGGCGGTGAGGTACTGGACGCACGCGGCCGCGTCGGGCCCGGCCACCTCGACCTGGCGTTCGGCGGCCACGTCCCACATGGCGACACCGTGCATGAGGCGCTGGTGTTCCGCCACGGGGTCGCCGTAGCTGTACGGCAGGATCATGCCGTTGTAGGGGCCAGCCGAATCGGCGCCGGCGGCGATCGAGCGTTCGTAGAAGCACGATTCACGGATGCGGGGGCTCTGGACGAGGCGCATGGCACGGGACCTCCATCGACGGGACCGGAAGCATGCTGGACGAACGTTCAGCTCACAACCGGAACTCGTGGAAATGGGAACGTCGCCGATGGAGCGTGACGCCGCACCGGGGCCCGGACCAAGATCGGCGCCGCACCGCCCGGAGGGAGCGACATGACCGACACGACGTCGACCGAACGGACCGGGAGTTGCCTCTGCGGGGGCCTGCGCTACCGGATCACCGGCCCGATGCGCGATGTGCTCGATTGTCACTGCATCCGTTGCCGCAAGGCGACCGGTCACCACATCGCCGCGAGCTCGGCCCGCATCGTCGACATCCACCTCGACGCGGCGGCGACCCTCACCTGGTTCCACCCGCACGATGATCCGAACGTCGCCTACGGCTTCTGCTCGACGTGTGGGGCCTCGGCGTTCTGGACCCACGGTGGCCTCGACACGTGGTCGGTGTGTGCCGGCCTGCTCGACGACACCTCGGGCATGGTGACCGCCGAACAGTGGTGGATCTCGACCGCCGGCGAGTACGTGCATCTCGCCGACGACATCCCCGCGTTCGAGACCCAGCCCGGCTCGTCCGCCGAGGCGGCACCCCCGTCATGAGACCAGCAGGGTCTGTCATGCAGCGCCACGGCCGCATGACACGGGTGCGAACTAGCGTCGCCCGCGATGAGTGACGATCAGGATCCGGGCGCGGCATCGTCGGGCGGCCGGCGCCGCCGGTCGCAGCGCACGAAGCGCGTGCGCAGCGCCGTGGCCGAGCAGCCTCCGTTCGGCCAACCCCGACGGACGATCACCCCCACCACCCTCGTCGACGACGACCAGCTCGAGGCGATCCACTCGGCCTCGCTCACGCTGTTGCGTGACCACGGCATCGAGTTCCTCCACGACGACGCCCGACGCCGGCTCGCCGACGCCGGCGCCCGGGTCGAGGGCATGCGAGTCCGGTTCGACCCCGAGATGCTCATGGACTTCGTCGGCTCGGCGCCGTCGTCGTTCACGCTCCACGGTCGGACACCGGCGAAGGACCTCCGCATCGGCGACGGCCACCTGACGTTCGGGTCGGTCGCCTCGGCACCCAACTACATCGGGCTCGACGGCGAGCGTCGCACCGGCGACCGGGACGGTTTCCGGGACCTCGTGAAGCTCGGCCAGATGCTCAACCCCGTGCACTTCTTCGGCGGGTACCCGGTGGAGGCGGTCGACCTCCACGCGTCGATCCGCCACCTGGAGTGCGCCTACGACGTGCACACGCTCTCGGACAAGGCGTTCCACATCTACTCGCTCGGACGGGAGCGCAACCTCGACGGGCTCGAGATGGTCCGGATCGCCCGGGGCATCGACGACGAGACCCTCGACACCCAGCCGAGCCTCACGACGGTGATCAACGCGAACTCCCCACTGACCTACGACACCCCGATGCTCGAGGGCATCATCCAGATGGCGAGCCGGAATCAGGTGTCCATCATCACCCCGTTCACCCTCGCCGGGGCGATGGCACCGATCACGGTCGCCGGGGCGATCGTGCAGCAGAACGCCGAGGCGCTCGCCGGCATCTGCTTCTCCCAGGTCGTCCGCCGGGGTGCGCCGGTGATCTACGGCGGGTTCACCTCGAACGTGGACATGCGGTCGGGGTCGCCCGCATTCGGCACCCCCGAGTACGCACGGGCGGCGACCATCACGGGTCAGCTGTGCCGGCGCTACGGGCTGCCCTACCGCTCCTCGAACGTGAGTGCCTCGAACAACGTCGATGCCCAGGCGGGCTACGAGTCGACCTGGGCGTTGTGGGGCGCGGTGACGGGTGGCGCCGACCTCGTCTTCCACGCCGCCGGGTGGATGGAGGGCGGCCTGCATGCGAGCTACGCCAAGATGGTGATGGACGCCGACCTGTTGAACATGGTCTCGACCTACCTCCGCCCCGTCGACACCGACCCGGACGCGCTGGCCCTCGAGGCGATCACCGCCGTCGGACCGTCCGGCCACTTCTTCGGCGAGCCACACACCCAGGCCCGGTACGCGACGGAGTTCTACTCCCCCATGGTCTCGGACTGGCGCAACTGGGAGACCTGGACCGAAGGCGGCGCCCCGATCGCCGGCGACCGTGCCGCGAAGGTGGCGGGCGAGATCCTGGCCGACTTCGAGGCGCCGCCGATCGACGACGCGATCGCCGCCGAGCTGCGCGACTACGTCGACCGGCGCATCGCCGAAGGCGGCGTCGCCACCGATTTCTGAACCGAGCCCGGGCCCGGCCCGAGCCATCCGTTGGGAGAACGAGACATGAAGCAGAGCGCACAGGTCGTGGTGATCGGCGGAGGCGTGATCGGCGCGTCCGTGCTGTTCCACCTCACCGAGCGGGGCTGGACCGACGTGGTCATGGTCGAGCGGCGTGAACTGACCCACGGCTCGACCTGGCACTCCGCCGGCGGCATGCACACGCTCAACGGCGACCCGAACGTGGCGGCGCTGCAGAAGTACACCGTCGAGCTCTACAAGAGCATCGAGGAACGCTCGGGCCGCGACTGCGGCGTGCACCTGACCGGCGGCCTCGTGCTGGCCGACTCCGACGAGCGCTGGGACTTCCTCAAGATGGCCAACGCCCGGGCCAAGTACCTCGGGATGGACGCACACCTGATCTCGGCCGAAGAAGCCCACGACATGGTCCCGTTCCTCGACCCGTCGTTCTTCAAGGGTGCGATGTTCGACGCCCACGAGGGCCATGTCGACCCGTCGGGTGTCACCCATGCCTACGCCGAGTGTGCGAAGCAGGCCGGGGCCGAGATCCACAAGTACACATGGGCCCACGACATCACCCGCAACGCGGATGGGACCTGGCGGGTGCACCTGCACGACACCCGGGCCCAGGTCAACGCCGCCAGCGACCCACGGGCGGCGACGATCTCCGAACCGTTGGGCCACATCGACTGCGAGCACGTGGTCAACGCCGGTGGCCTCTGGGCCCGCGAAGTCGGCCGGATGACCGGCCTCGAGCTCCCGATCCTGGCGATGGAGCACATGTACGTGCTCACCGAGCCGGTCCCCGAACTCGCCGAGTGGCGCGAGAGCTCGAGCCTGCCGGGCTTCCACGTGATGGACCTCGGCGGCGAGATCTACATGCGGGAGGAGGGTGAGGGCCTGCTGCTCGGCACCTACGAACCGAACGGTGTGCCCTGGATGCCCCACGAGACCCCGTGGAGCTTCGGTGCCCAGCTGCTCCCGCCCGATCTCGAGCGCATCGCCGCCAACCTCGATGTCGGCTTCCAGCACTTCCCGATCTTCAACGAGGTCGGCCTCGCCCAGACCATCAACGGACCGTTCACCTTCGCCCCCGACGGCAACCCCGTGATCGGCCCCGTGCGGAACCAGCCGGGCATGTGGCTGGCGTGCGGGATCATGGCCGGCCTCTCCCAGGGCGGCGGCGTCGGGTTGTCGATGGCGAACTGGATCATCGACGGCGATCCCGGGTTCGACGTGTGGGGCATGGACAACGCCCGCTTCGGCGACTGGGCGACACCGCGTTACACGAACGCGAAGGTCGTCGAGAACTACGGCCGACGCTTCCGGATCACCTTCCCGAACGAGGAACTGCCGGCCGGCCGGGACCATCTCACGACACCCCTGCACGACGAGTTCGTGGCCCGCAACGCCGTGATGGGCGCGAGCTATGGCCTCGAGTACCCGCTCTGGTTCCAGCGTGCCGGCGAGGAGGCGGTGGAGGACGTCACGTTCCGTCGCTCGAATGCGTTCGAGGTCGTCGGCGAGGAGGTCGCCGCCGTTCGAGCGGGTGTCGGTCTGCTCGACATCACCGGCTACGCGAAGTACGAGGTGGAGGGCCCGGGTGCTCGCGCCTGGCTCGAGTCGATGCTGGCCAACCGCATGCCGAAGGCCGGCCGCCTGGTGCTGACGCCGATGCTGAACGAGCAGGGCAGGCTCATCGGCGACTTCACCGTCGCCTGTCTCGCACCGGCCCACCCGGGAGGCGACGAGCGGTTCATGATCTTCGGCTCCGGTCCCGCCGAGCGCTACCACGAGCGCTGGTTCGACGCCCACCTCCCCGACGACCGGTCGGTCTCGGTGCGAGCGCTCGGACCGGATCTGTGCGGGTTGTCGATCGCCGGTCCGAAGGCCCGAGCCGTGCTCGAGCAGTTGGTCGACTTCGACGCCTCCGACGACGGGTTCGCCTTCCGGGACATCCGGGAGACCTGGGTCGGACGCTCCCCCGCCCTCGTCGGCCGGGTGAGCTTCACCGGCGATCTCGGCTACGAGATCTGGTGCCGACCCGCCTATGTGCGGCAACTCTTCGCCGAGCTGATGGCGGCGGGCGAGGCGCACGACATCCGGCTGTTCGGACTGAGGGCGCTCGACTCGATGCGGCTCGACAAGCTCTGGGGCTCCTGGGCCACGGAGTACCGCCCGATCTACGACCCCTACGAAGCCAACATGGGCTGGATGGTGAAGCTCGACAAGGGCGACTTCATCGGGCGTGACGCCGCCCGGGCCGTCGCCGAGGCGGGACCGGCGCGCAAGCTCGTGGCGTTCGAGATCACCGTCGCCGACGGTGAGGCCGCCGCCGACTGCATCGGCGACGAACCCATCGCCCACGACGGTGAGGTCGTCGGGTGGGTGACCTCCGGCGGCTTCGCCCACCACTCGGGCATGAGCCTGGCGCTCGGGTACGTGCCGATCGATCTCGCGGAGTCCGACGACGGGTGGGAGATCGAGATCATCGGCAATCAGCGTCCGGCCCGCCGGCTCACGGCGCCGCCGTTCGATCCGAGCGGGACCCGGATGCGTTCCTGAGCGGAGATCCGCGGCGTCAGCCGTGCACGCTCATCGAGGAGTTGCGGTTGATCGGCCGGTTGCGGCGGAACTGTGCGGTGTCGATCTCCCAGCCCGTGTAACGGCCGGTCACCCGGATGGGGTCCCGGTCGTGATCGTGGCCGCGCTCGACCGCGGTGATCAGCTCGGCCATGAGGTGACCCACCGAGCCTGCGTTCTTGTACTGGTTGCCGCTGGTGCCGATCGCCACGTAGAAGCCGTCGAGGTCGGTCCGGTCGTAGATCGGTCCCCAGTCGTCGCTGAGGTCGTAGAGATCGACGATGCCCTTCTTCTCGTGGGGCACGCCCATCGAGGGGATGCGGCGGTTGGCCCGCAGGACCTGTGCTTCCCACTGGTCGGGGTCGATCGTGCGGTCGTAGTCGTCCGGGTCGACGATCACCTGCGGGTCACACGCCGGGTCGGCCGACCCGATCAGCACGTGGTTGCCGGGTTGGCCACGCAGGTAGATGCCGGAGTCGTCGTCGGCGACGTTGAACCCCAGGGTCGAATAGTCCCAGTCGTTCGGGCCGGGCACGTGATGGACCTCGTGGCGGAGCGCCCGGGTGCCGATCGTCATCGTGCCGGCCAGCCCGGCCATCTCGTTCACCAGATACGAGTGCGGGCCGGCGACGTTCACGACGACCTTCGCCCGCACCCGCCGACCGTCCTCGAGCACCACACCGCTCACGCGTCCGTCCTCACGGGTGACCTCGACGACCTTCGAGTTGAACCAGAACGCTCCGCCCTTCGCCTCGGTGGCCCGTTCGAGGTTGTGGCACGAGAGCTGGGGATCGTCGATGTAGCCGGCGTCCGGACAGAACAGCGCACCGACGTGCTGGCCGGACGCATCGTTCCAGAACGCGTCGTCGGACGGTCGACTCGGTGGGCCGAACACGCCCGTGTCGAACACCGGCGCCCGTCGCCGGAACTCCTCGATCGACCACTCTTCGTGGGGCACCCCGAGGCGGTCCCAGATCGGCTTCGTGGCTGCGCCGTGGCCGCCGTCGTCGGTGAGCAGGATCGCCATGCCGCACTGGACGAACTCGATGAGCCCTCGTTCGTCGTCGGCTTCGAGGTAGTCGGCCCAGTGCTTCCAGTAGTGCATGCCCTCCCACGCGAGGGCGACGCCCGGGGCCGTGGAGTAGCTGAAGCGGACGATCGCACAGGAGTTGGCCGTGGATCCGTAGCCGGCGGCGGGGAGGGTGTCGACGTTGAGCGTCGACCACCCGCGCCGGGCGAGTTCGAACCCGACGGCTCCGCCGATCACACCGGCGCCGATGACGACGGCGTCGACCTCGGTGTCGGGGGCCGGGTCCGACTGGGCGAACGGGGCGGACGGCGAGTCGCTCATGCCCGGATCGTTCCACCAACCGGGCCGACCCGCCATCGAATCCGCCGCGAATCGGCTAGCCCCGACCCCAGTCCCTGTCATACCCGCCACGGGGCTGCGAGACTGCAGGCATGCGGCTCGACACCGAATCGCTCCGGGCGTTCCGGGCGGTCGCGACCACCGGCAGCTTCACGGCGGCGGCGGCACAACTGCACCTCACGCAGTCGGCGGTCTCGTGGAAGATGAAGCGGCTCGAGGAACGCCTCGGCGCCACGCTGTTCCGTCGCGACGGTCGGGAACTCGGACTGACCGAGCTCGGCCGGGAGCTGCTCGATCACGCCGAGCGGATCGTCGCGGCCCACGACGAGGCGGTCGATCGGCTGCAGCGCTCGCAGCTCGAGGGCACGGTGCATCTCGGGGCCAACGACGAGCTCGATGCGGTCGACCTCGCCGCCGTGGTGTCGAGCTTCCGTCGCCGTCACCCGCTCGTGCAGCTCCACGTCCGTGTCGGTCTGTCGACCGAACTCGAGTCGGATCTGGCGACGGGTGAACTCGATCTGGCGTTGCTCGCCACGATCGCCCCCGACGCCGACGATCACGTGGTCTGGACCGAGGGTCTGCGGTGGGTGCGGGGGCCCGAGCCGGTCTGGGAGCGTGGCACCCCGGTTCCGCTCGTGACCTTCGGCCGGCGTTGTCTCTATCGCCCGTTGATGGCCGCCGAACTCGAGCGGGTCGGCCTGGCCCACTACGTCGCCTACGAGGCGCCGTCGTCGGCGTCGGTGGTCGATGCGCTGCGCGCCGGGATGGGGATCGGGGTGATCAACGAACGTGGGCTCGCGCCGGGTCTGGTGGACTGGGCTCCCGACGGGGTCGACACGGCCCTCCCCGAGGCGTCGTTCGTGATCCGGACCAACCGCCGGACCCGCTCGGCCGCGGTCCGGGCGCTCGTGGAAGAGTTCGAACACGACCTCCGGGGTCGACCGGCCGACGGCCGTAGTCTCCCGGCGTGACCGACCAGTACGACACGTCCCCCGTCGATCTCGCACGCATCGAAGCCGCCGTCCGGGAGATCCTCATCGCCGTCGGTGAGGACCCCGACCGTGACGGCCTGCTCGAGACGCCCGCCCGGGTGGCCCGGGCGCATGCCGAGACCCTGCGTGGCTATGCCGAGGACCCCGGCGATCATCTGGCCAAGCAGTTCGAGGTCGACCACAACGAGATGGTGATCGTCCGCGACATCCCGTTCAGCTCGCTGTGTGAGCACCACATGCTGCCGTTCTTGGGCAAGGCCCACGTCGCCTACCTCCCCGGCCCCGACGGGTTCGTCTGCGGACTCTCGAAGCTCGCCCGGGTGGTCGACGGCTACGCGAGCCGTCTCCAGGTGCAGGAGCGACTGACCAAGCAGGTGACCGAGGCGATCATGGACCGCCTCGGTGCCGCCGGGGCGCTCGTGGTCATCGAGGCCGAGCACCTCTGCATGACGATCCGGGGCGCCCGCAAACCCGGCGCACTGACGACCACCTCGGCGGTGCGGGGCTTGATGAAGGAGAACCCGGCCACCCGCGCCGAGGCGCTCGGGCTCATCAACGCCGGCCAGCGGTCCTGACCGACGCGCTCAGACGGCGAGGGGCCGTTCGCCGGCGAGGAACCGACTCGCCATCGTGACGAGCACGACCCAGTAGCCCTCCTCGCCGGCCACGAGGTCGTCGCGGGTCACCTCGATCGACGAGACGCCGGTGGTGGTGGCCTCGGTCGCGGTGCCGCGGAACCCGGGGTCGGCGAGCACACCGAGCAGTGTGTCGACGCCGATCTCCACGAGCCCGTCGACCTCGTCGACCGGCGGGCGGTAGTCGACGAGTGCCCGATCGTCGGCGGCGAGGAAGACGTGGACCAGTTCTCGATTGCGCCCCTCGCCCGCGTCGTCGGCGAGCAGGCGGGTGCCGAGGGGGACCAGCGCGTCCGGTTCGACCTCGACGCCGAGCTCCTCCTCGAGTTCGCGACGACCCTCGAGTGGGGTCTCCCCGGCCTCGAGATGTCCGGTGGCGGAGAAATCGAGCAGCGAGGGGAAGGCCGACTTGGTGGCGGCTCGCCGCTGGAGCACGACCGAGCCCCGAGCCGGCGACGCCACGAGGGCATGGAAGACCTGATGCCACCGACCCTCGGCGTGGGCGACGGTCCGACTCATGGTTCTGAGCACGGCTCCGGTGGCGGGATCGACCTCGTCGAGCAGCTCATCGGCCATGACCCGACCCTACGCCGAGGCGCCGAACCCACGGCGGAGGCTCACGATGCGGGAGCTGTGCCGGATGACCACGATCCGTTCGGGCCGTTTCGGTCAAGCGCGCCCGGTTGTGTGACGAATGGAACACCTGGGGCGAGCGGGACGCTCATAGCGTGCCAGGCTGCGCTGCTCGCCTCCGACGTCACGGCAGCCCGAGGTCGCTGTGTCCACGTCCACCCTTCCCGCACCACTCCTCACGCGCGCGGCGTGGTTGTCGAACCCGAAGGCCGACCTGCTCTCGGCGTTGGTCGTCGCGTTGGCGCTGATCCCCGAGGCGATCTCGTTCTCGATCATCGCCGGTGTCGATCCCAAGGTCGGCCTGTACGCCTCGTTCTCGATCGCCATCGTCATCGCCTTCGCCGGTGGCCGCCCGGGGATGATCTCGGCGGCCACGGGGGCCATGGCGCTCGTGATCGTGCCACTGGTCGCCGACTACGGGGTCGAGTACCTGTTCGCCGCCACGATCCTCGCCGGCTTCATCCAGGTCGGTCTCGGTGCGCTCGGTGTCGGGTCGCTGATGCGTCTCGTCCCCCGCACCGTGATGATCGGCTTCGTGAACGCCCTGGCGATCCTCATCTTCCTGGCCCAGGTGCCCCACATCCTGCTCAGCGACGAGGCCGACGGCGCGTCCAAGCTGCCGCTCAACCTCGCGATGATCGGCATCGGCCTCGCCATCATCTACGGCCTGCCCCGCATCACCAAGGCCGTGCCGTCACCGCTCGTCGCGATCGTGGTCCTCGGTGTCGGCATGACGGCGGCCAACGTCGATCTGCCGACGGTCGGCGACATGGGTGACCTGCCTTCGGCACTGCCGATCATCTCGCTCCCCGACCTGCCCTGGAATCTCGAGACGCTCGGCATCATCCTGCCGTTCTCGATCACGCTGGCCCTGGTCGGTCTGCTCGAGTCGCTCCTCACCGCACAGCTGCTCGACGACATGACCGACACCGACTCGGACAAGAACGTCGAGTCCCGTGGCCAGGGTGTGGCCAACATCGCCACCGGCTTCCTCGGTGGCATGGCGGGCTGCGCCATGATCGGCCAGTCGATGATCAACCACCGCTCCGGCGGTCGGACCCGCCTCTCGAGCCTCGCTGCCGGCGTGTTCCTGCTGATCCTGATCCTCGCCCTCGGCGACCTCGTCGCCCAGATCCCGATGGCCGCACTCGTGGCCGTCATGATCATGGTCTCGGTCGGCACGTTCGACTGGCGCAGTGTCGCCCCCTCCACGGTGCGGGCCATGCCCTGGGAGGAGATGGCGGTGATGGTCGCCACGGTGGGGATCGTCGTGCTCACGCACAACCTCGCCTACGGCGTCGCCGCCGGCGTGTTGCTCTCGGCGGTCTTCTTCGTCCGCCGGGTCGCCCACGTGGTGAAGGTGACGAGCGTGCTCGACCCCGAGCAGACCGAACGGCTCTACGCCGTGTCGGGCGAGCTCTTCTTCGCCTCGACGAACGACCTCGTGCACATGTTCGACTACGACGCCGTGAAGGTGCCCCTCGTCGAGATCGACCTCACCGAGGCCCGGATCTGGGACACCTCGGCCGTCGTCGCCCTCGATGCCGTGGTGGCGAAGTTCGCCGAGCGGGGCATCGAGGCACGCCTCGTCGGGCTGAACCGCCACGCCGAGAAGCTGCACACCCGCACGAGCGGCCAGGTCGGCGCCGGGCACTGAGCCCACACGCCCCGGCCCGGCCCGGGAGCGTCGTCCTCAGCCCGTGGCGAGCAGGTCGTGGTACTCCGGACGATCCCGGATGTGTGCGGCGGCGAACGGGCACAGCGGCACGATCGTGCGACCGTCGGCCCGGAGGATCGCGAGCAGGCCGTCCATCAGCCGGCCGGCATGGCCGTGGCCGCGGTGTTCGGGCATCGTCTCGACGTGGGGCACGACGATGGCGCCGTCGCGGACCCGGTAGTCGGCGAGGCTGAGGACCTCGTCGCCACGGCGTAGCTCGAAGCGGCTGCGGTCGGCGACCTCGACGACCTCCAGTTCGTCACGGCCGGCGTCGAGTGCGGCGACCTTGCGGGCCAGTTCGTCGTCGGACGGCTCGGTGAGGTGCGTGTCGTCGGCGAACACGATCACCGGGATGCTCTTGCGGCCGTCGTTGCGCTCGAGGACCACGGAGGTCTGATCCGGCTCCTCGATCAGATCGACGTAGGTGTAGTCGATGCCGTGATCGGCGAACCACGCCTTGGCGCGTCGGCAGTCGCCGCACCAGTCGGCGCCGTACATCGTGATGGGACCGGGGTCGACGAGTGCACTCATGTTCTGCTCCAACCCGCGTTCGGGGTGCCGGATTCCGGGGCGGTGCCTCAGTGGGCGAACTCGCGGCACGCGTCGGCGATGGCGTCGAACAGGTACTGCCCGAAGCTGCGGTCGGCGGCGATCCAACACGCCCAGGTGCCGTCGACGTCCTGGCGGGCCAGGTCGGACATGACCTTGGCCACCGATCCGCCGGTGACCGCGCCATCAGGCATCATCGGATCGGACCAGTCGAGTCCGTTGATCTTCTCCATGACGCGGGGCCCGTCGGCGCCGCGGAGCTCGAAGAGACACCGGCCGTGGGTGAGGTCGATGACCGAGGTCGCGGGATCGTCGGCGACCTCGGCCGCGAGTGCGTCGCAGGCGGCCCGCTCTCCGACGAGCAGCCACTCGGTGGGTCGTTGGCCGAGGATCGTCACGCCCGCGGCGCGTCGGGACCGACCGTGGGCCGTGGCGAGCGCCGTCGCGGTCTCACCGGCGTGCGGGGCCCGCACGACGAGCTTGGTGACGTCGGATCGATCGATGAGCGCGAGCGCTCCGGTGGGGGCGCTCCCGGGGTCGACCACGGACGAGGCGAGGGTGGGATCAGACACGGAGGCGTGCTCCTTCGGGGTCGTAGTGCGCGTGGTGTTCCATCACGGTCGCCGGCACACGCCGCCCGTCGACGAGGAGCACGGTGAGCTTCGTTCCGGGTGCGGCGAGCGTCGGGACGACCTGTCCGAGACAGATCGAGCGGCCGAGGGTCGGTGACATGCGGGACGAGGTGATGCGGCCGAGGATCTCGGTCGTCTCGCCACCGACGATCTGGCAGGCCTCGTCGGGCACGATCGTCGGATCGTCGGGTTGGATGGCCACGACCCGGGGCGCCGAGGCGAGGGCCTCGGGCGAGAGCGCCCAGGCGAGCTCCGGCTTGCCGGCGAAATCGTCCTTGTCCAGCTTGATCAGCGATTCGAGACCGGTGCTCGGTGCCTTCGTGAGTCCGTCGGTGTCCTGTCCGACGATGAAGTGGCCCTTCTCGAGTCGCATGATCCGCTGCGCCTCGAGCCCGAACGGTCGCACACCCAGGTCGGCGCCCTCGGCGAGCAGTCGTTCCCAGACGTGGAGGCCGTGGCCGGCGGGCACGTGGAGTTCGTAGGAGAGTTCCCCGGTGAACCCGATCCGCCACATCACACAGTCGGCGACACCGGCCACCGTGCCGGTCCGGACCTGCATGTAGGCGAATGCCTCCGGGGAGAGGTCGACGTCGTCGCAGAGCCGGCCGACGAGCTCTCGGCTCTTCGGGCCGGCGACGTTGATGGACGTGTAGGCCGTGGTCACCGGGGTGACGTGGACCTGCCAGTCGGGGTGTTCGGTCTGGAGCCACATCTCGGCCCACTCCCACACCGACGCGGCGCCCGACGACGTCGTCGTCATGAGGTAGTGCTCGTCGCCGAGCCGGGCCGTGACGCCGTCGTCCATGACGACACCGTCCTCGGCACACATCAGCCCATACCGCACGCCACCGACCGGCAGCTTCTGCCACTTGTTGGTGTAGAGCTGCTCGAGGAGCTTCGGTACGTCGGGGCCCCGGAGGTCGAGCTTCCCGAGTGGTGTCACGTCGATGATGCCGACACCGGCTCGTGTGGCGAGCACCTCGGCGGCCGGATCGCCGTAGTGCTCCGGGCGGATCCACTGGCCGGCGAGGATCGGGGTGGCGCCGTTGGCCTCGTGCCACGGCTGGATCGACGAGACCCGGGTGGGCTCGAAGACCCGTCCCGCGAGGGCGCCGAGGCTCACGGGCACGAACGGCGGCCGCCACACGGTGGTGCCGACGTCCTCGATGCGCTCGCCTCGTGCTTCGGCGAGCACGGCCGCGGTGTTGACGGTCTCGAGCTTGCCCTGGGCCGGCCCCATCGTCGCCGTCGTGTAGCGCTTCAGCAGCTCGATGGAGTCGTAGCCCTCCGTCGCCGCGGCCACGAGGTCCTTCGAGCCGACGTCTTCTGAGTAGTCGACGATGCCGTGGGTGGTCGAGCGGAACAGCTCGGGGTGGGCGTCACGCCCGAGCGGGCTGCGGTCGTCGGCGGGCAACGTCGCCGGCGGCGTGGTGTCGACGGGGGCGGCCCACACCGTGGCGGCGCGCAGGTGGGCGCCGATCACCGCGGCCCGTCGGGCGGCGAGGCGACCCGTGGCCGAGCCGTGCCCGACGAGTTCGGTGACGGTGCCGTCGCCGGCGATCCCGCCCGTCGTGAGGACGTTGTCGATCTCGGCCGAGCCGAAGAACCGGGCCGTCGCACGGTCGTACACGGGGCGATCGCCCGCCATGTTGAGCAGTGAGGTGGGTGCGGTCCAGCCGACCGCGGTCACGAGGAGGTCGGCCTCGATCGTGCGGCCGTCGACCAGGGTCACCCCGGCGACACCGGCATCGGGGCCCGTCGCCTCGGCGATGCGCTCCCCGGCTCGTGCGTCGACCCGCTGCACAGGCACACCGATGCGCTCGAGATCGTCGGCGGCGGCATCCCCGTGGGTGTTGGCGGTGAACACGACGGCCCGGTCGCCGGGCTGCACGCCGTACATGTTCACGAGTCGTCGGACCGCACCGGCGGTCATCACACCGGGCTTGTCGTTGCCGGCGAACACGTAGGGCCGCTCGATCAGGCCCGGGGCGACCACGAGGACCTTGGCCCGGGCCTTGATCAGCCGCTCGGCCACGTGGGTGTGGGTGCGCTGGCTGATGGCGCACCAGTTGTCCTCGTAGCGCCCGGTGACGGTGGCGTCGGTGAGCACCTCGATCTCCGGTCGGGAGCGGACCGCGTGGATCAGTTCGGCGGCCGCCGCCAACTCGGCTTCGTCACCCCACCGGAGGTGGCCGCCGAGCTCGTGCTCGGTCTCGACCAACATGACGCTCGCACCCTCGTCGGCGGCGGCCACGGCGGCCGCCATGCCGGCGGGGCCCGCACCGGCGATCAACACGTCGGGGTGGGCGTAGCGCTTGTCGAACTCGCCGTGTGGTGTGTCGAGGTCGACCGTGCCGCCGGGGGCGAACGTGGCGAGCACCTTCTCGTAGTAGGGCCACAGCGCGGCGGGCTTCATGAACGTCTTGTAGTAGAAGCCCGCGGTCAGGAACCGCGACACGAGGCCGTTGGCGGCCTTGACGTCGAGATCGAGCGACGGCCAGACGTTCTGGGTGGAGATCGCCATGCCGTCGGTGAGCAGGCGGTGGGCGGAGCGCACGTTCGGTTCGTCGCCGACCTGGAGGGCGCCGTTCGGGTCCCAGATGTCGGCGGTGAGATACCCACGTGGGCGGTGGTACTTCATCGAGCGGCTCACCACCCGGATGCCGTTGCCCATGAGGGCCGAGGCGATGGTGTCGCCTTCGTGGCCGGTGAGCCGGGCCCCGTTGAAGGTGAACCGGACCGAGGTGTCACGGTCGATCACCTCGCCGGGCTGGGGTGTGTCGAGGCGACGGACTCCGGGCGCGGTCGTGGCGGTGCGGAGCAGGCCGAGGGGATTCAACATCACGCCTTCTTCCCGTGCTTGGCCACCGGCATGGTGGGGTTGCGGAACTCGTTGGTGGCGGTGTTCCGCTCCACCTGGAAATAGACGCGGTTCACACGGTCGTACCAGGTCTCACGGAGCCACCCGGCGGGGTTGTGTTCCAGGTAGAGGTAGTCCCGCCACGCCTCGGGTGAGGTGGTCGACGGGTCGGGCCGGCTGGTGGCTTCGCCGACGTAGCGGAGGTCGCTCGCGTTGCGAGGACCGAACGGGGTGGGAACGAGCAGCATCGTCGTGGTCTCCTGTCGTGGGGCGCCGGCTCAGTGGCCGACGGCCGCCGCGCCCTTCTCGCCGACCAGCTCGCCGGTGGCGAACCGGGAGATGTGGAACGGGGCGATGATCTTCGGCATCGCCCGGGTGGCGATGGCCTCGGCCATGGCCTCGCCGGACACGGGACCGGCCTTGAACCCGTAGGTCCCCCACCCGACGTCGACGTAGAACCCGTCGACGTCGGTGTCGCCCATCACGGGTGAGTAGTCGGGGGTCATGTCACAGAGGCCGGCCCACTGACGGAGCAGGCGCATCTTGGAGATGCCGGGCATCAGCTCGAGTACGTGGCCGGCCAGTTCCTCGGTGAACTCGAGCGAGCCGCCCACGTTGTAGTTGTTGAACGGGTCGACCGAGGCGCCGAACACGAGCTCACCCCGGTCGGTCTGGGAGACGTAGACGTGGAGCGATCCCGACACCACCACCGTGGGCAGGAACACCTTCACCGGTTCGGTGACCGCCGCCTGGAGCGGCCGGGTGTGGATCGGGAGCTTCACGCCGGCCATGTCGGAGATCAGCGACGCCCAGCCGGCGGTGCAGTTGACGACGATGGGCGCCGAGATGTCGCCTCGACTCGTGCGGACACCGGTCACCCTCCCACCGGGACCCTTGCCGTCGGGCCCGGACCCGCCCTCGCAGAGGATGTCGAGCACCTCGGTCTTCTGGTGCATCTCGACGCCACGATGGTCGGCGCCACGGGCGTAACCCCACACGACGGCGTCGTGGCGGATCGTGCCGCCCGGTGGGTGGTACAGCGCGCCGAGGATCGGGTAGCGGCTGTCGCCGCTGACATCGAGGCTCGGCGCGAGCTTGCCGACCTCGGTCGGGTCGATCACCGAGGAGTCGATGCCCTGGAGCTTGTTGACCTCGGCCCGCCAGTTCATGGTGCGCAGTGCGCCGTCGGTGTGGGCCAGTGTCATGTGTCCCCGCTCGGAGAACATGACGTTGAGGTTCAGGTCGGTCGCCATCGTGTTGTAGAGCGTGAGCGACCGGTCGTAGAAGGCGACACCTTCGGGCGTCAGGTAGTTCGAGCGCACGATCGCGGTGTTGCGGCCCGAGCCGCCCGAGCCGAGGTAGGCCTTGTCGAGCACGGCGACGTCGGTGATGCCGTGGTTGGTGGCCAGATAGTAGGCGGTGGCGAGCCCGTGCACGCCGCCCCCGATGATGACGACGTCGTAGCTCGACTTCAGCTCGACGTCACGCCACACACGGGGCCAGCTGTCGCCGGACAGGCCCTTGCGGACGAGTCCGGCGGCGGAATAGCGGGGTGGGCCGGCGCCCAGCTTGCGCCGGGCTCCTGCAACGATCGACGACGGCGTGGCCATGGCGCGCACGCTAAACGGCCCGGGACCCTGCGGGAAATATCAATCGGGGTCCCATTGAGACCGTGTGCCTCTGAATCCGAAGGGGGCCGGGAGTAGCGTGCGGTGGGTGCCGCTGCCCGCCGAGCTCGCCGAGGTCAACCTCCGCCGACTGCACTACTTCGTGGCCGTGGCCGAGGAGCTGCACTTCGGCCGGGCGGCCGATCGGCTCGACATGGCCCAGCCGCCGCTGTCGCAACAGATCCGGACCCTCGAGAACGAGCTCGGGTTGCGCTTGTTCCAACGCAACACCCGTCGGGTGGCGCTGACCGACGCCGGGCGGGAGCTGCTCCCCCACGCTCGGTCGATGCTGCGTGGTGCGGACGAGCTCCGACGCACGATGGACGGTGTGCGCGACGGCCGGGCGGGGATCCTCCGCCTCGGGTTCGTCGATTCGGCGTCGTACGGGATGCTGCCGCCGTTCCTGCGTGAGCACCGCGACGCCGCGCCCGGGGTGCGCCACGTCCTCCGATCGATGAGCTCGGACGCCCAGCGGGCCGCGCTCCTCGATGGTGAGCTCGACCTCGGCATCACCCGGACACCGGGTGCCGTCGCCGACCTCGAGGTCGTGATGCTCGCGACGGAGCCGCTCGTGCTGGCGGTCGCGGACGATCATCCGTTGGCGTCGGCGGGCCGCATTGACCTGGAGGAGGTGGCCGGATCGTCGTTCATCGGGTTCGACCGCTCCGCCTCGCCGACGCTGTTCGCCGAGGTGGCGTCGCTGTTCGCCCGCCGGGGCATGGTCTACGACCCGGTGCTCGAGGCCGGCGAGTACACCACCGTGCTCGGCCTGGTGGCGGCGGGTCTCGGGGTGGCGCTCGCGCCGGCGTCGGTGCGGACCTTCGCCCCACGTGGGCTCGGCTACCTGACGGTCCGGGACGACGACGCCGTCGCCCGACTGATGCTGCTGCACCGCCCCGGTCCGAGGCCGATCGTGTCGACGGCGATCGAGGTCGCCCGACGGTCGGTGGTGTCAGCCCGTCCGTAGACCCCGGAGCACCGCCATGGCCTCCTCGGCCCGATCGACCGGCACCAGGAGATGGTCGTGGTGATACCCGGCGAGCACGTTGCACGGGATCTCGTGATCACCCAGCGCCCGGGCGAACGCCGCGGTCAGTCCGACGGCTTCGAGTGCGGAGTGCACCGTCAGCGTGAGCCAGCTCGCCCGGAACCCGGCATCGAACCCGGCCGCCTCGGCCATCTCGACCGGCAGCACCAGGGTCAGCCCCTCGTCCTCGGCGATGGTGGCGGCCGCCTCGGCGAGCAGCTCCGGCTCGACGCGGTCGGGCACCGTCACGACCGTCCAGACGCCGTCGCGACGGGCCACGTCGAGGGAGGCGAGGATGTCATCGAGGTCGTGGAGCGCGCCGGACATCGACGCAGTCTCGTCGATCACCACGCGATGTGTGACCATGGGGCGGGAGGACCGAACGATGACGACCACCACGACCGACCCGGACACCACGGCGCTGCTCGCACCCTTCGTCGAACGCTGTCGTGCCGCCGTGCACAGCGCCGAGCCCCGTCGGGCCGTGATCGCCGAGGTCGCCGGCCTGATGGCCGACCGAGACCTGTTGGCCTCCCTGCCCGTCCCCGCACCCGACGCCGGCCATCGGATCACCGGGGCGGACGAGACGATCTTCGAGGACGACTCGCTCACGGTGATGCTGGTGCACACCCGCCCGGGTCACGATCAACCGGCGCACGACCACCTCGTCGACGCGATCATCGGTGTCTACGACGGCGGTGAGGTCCACCGCTTCTACCGCCGGACCGGCACGAGCGAGCCGGCCATCGAACACTCCGGCACCCGGACGATCCGTGCCGGCGACGACGTGCTCGCACTCACCCCGGAGGCCGTGCACGCGATCGCGGCGGCCGATGGCGCCTGGACCCGAGCCGTGCACGTCTACCTCGGTGGCCTGTCCGGGGTCGACCGCAGCATCTTCCACCCGGAGACGGGTGTCGAGGAGCCGCTCAGCATGGGTCGCTACGTCGCCTGGTGCCGCCCGAACGGCGACTGATCCGCTGCGGGCTCATGGCCGCATGACGAGACTCGCGGCCGTGCGCCGGACGGGGCATCTACGGTCTCGAGGGTGAACACCGCCGCCCTCGATGGCCCTCGTGACGTGATCGTGATCGGTGCCGGCATCTTCGGATGTGGCATCTCCTACGAGCTGGCCCGGCGGGGCCACCGGGTGACCACCGTGGAGATGAATCCCGGGCCCGGCCAGGGTTCCACGTCGAGCTCGGGAGCGATCGTGCGGTTCATGTACTCCACGGTCGACGGCGTCCGTCTTGCCTGGGAGGGAAACCGGTACTGGGAGGACTTCGCCGACTATCTCGAGACGCCACCCGAGGCCCACGAGACCGGCGTCGCCCACAAGGTCACCACCGGGCTGTGGTTCCTGCGTCTCGACGACGCACTGCACGAGCTCTACATCCACAACCTGACCGAGGCCGGCGTCGACTTCGAGGACTGGACCGCCGAGCAGGTGACTGAGCGATTCCCCTTCATGACGCTCGACACCTACGGCGGACCGGCGAGCCCGGATGACGAGCGCTTCTTCGGCCCGCCGACCGGCGCCTACCGAGGCGCCCTCTACACCGCCGATGCCGGCTACGTGAGCGATCCGATGCTCGCGGCCAGGAACCTGGCCACCGCGGCCGAGGCGAAGGGGGCCACGTTCCGCTACGGCACCCGTGTGGCCGAGATCCTCACCACCGACGGACGCGATGGTTCCGCACGGACGGTGCGAGGAGTGCGCCTCACCGACGGCGAGGAGCTGTCTGCGCCGATCGTCGTGAACGTGGGCGGGCCGTGGTCGGCCTCACTCGTCGAGATGGCCGGACTCACCGGCACGATGACGATCGAGACCCGGCCGATGCGTCACGAGGCACACGTCGCGCCACCCCCGTCGGGTGTCGACTTCGAGACCGAGGGTGGGATCGTCGCCGACCTCGACATCGGGGTGTACTACCGACCCGAGTCCGGCAACCAGATCTTCGTCGGCTCCACCGATCCCGAGTGCGACGGTCACGACTGGGTCGACGACCTCGACGCCATGAACCGCGAAGTGACCCGGGACATCTCCGAGCGCCAGATGCTGCGCACCGCCCGCCGGTTCCCCGACTTCGGGATCCCCCACACGTTCCGAGGCGTGGCCGAGGCCTACGACGTCTCCACCGACTGGGGTCCGGTCTACGACCGCACCGACGTGGACGGGCTCTTCGTGGCGATGGGCACGAGCGGGAACCAGTTCAAGAACGCCTGCGTGGCCTCCCACCTCATGGCCGAACTGGTCACGGCCGTCGAGGGCGGGCTCGACCACGACGCCGAACCGCTCGTCGTCGAGGGGCGCTACACGGGCACCCCGATCGACATGGGCTCGTTCAGCCGGAACCGCGACATCAACGCGGACTCCACGGGCTCGGTGCTCGGCTGATCGGACGACCGGTCGGGCCGTCGGCCGGTCAGGAGAGGCGCCGCAGCTCGCTCTCGGTGACGTAGACCGTGATCACGACACAGAGACAGATCGCGGCTGCCGCCGAGATCGTCGTGCCGATCCCGATGAACGACGAGATCCAGCCGGCGAGCAGCGCACCGACCGGCAACAGTCCGGCGTTCACGAGCGTGAACAACCCCATCACCCGCCCCATCAGCGGCTGGGGCGTGTTCGCCTGGATCAAGCCCTGGTTCATGTTGATGTAGGCCCCACCGGCGAGCCCCATCACGAAGGTGAGCGGCAGCAGCTGGCCGTACTCGGTGGTGCGGCCCATCAGGAAGGTCATCGTGCTGCCCACCATCATCGCCCGCTGGAACCACATGCCCTTGTTGGCGAGGTCACCCTTGCGCATGATCACGATCGAGGAGATCGCGATGCCCAATCCCATCAGGGCGAACGGCAGCGCGGCGTCCGCGGCGTCTCGTCCGAGCTCCTCCTTCACATGGGCCTGCAGCGAGACCATCACCGCCGGGTTGACCGTGAGCCCCGCCACGGTGAGGAGCAGGAAGAGCCGGTTCAGCGACCGGTCGGCGATCACGGATCGGACCGCCTCGAGCGTGCCGGCCCACACCGACGCCGAGGGCACCTCCGACGGTGCGTGACCCGGGATGCGAAGCGGGATGAGGGCGAGGCAGCCGAGGAGCAGCAGGATCGTCAGGAACCAGAAGCCGGCCGCGAACCCGAAGCGGTCACCCACGAGCTGAACGAGGAGCGGCCCGAGGATCATCGACGCCGTCATCGCCAGTGCGGTGACACCGATGGCGTTGAACAGGCGATCGCGGTCGACGAGGATCGGCACGAGGGCGGAGCGCACGGGCTGTCCGATCACGCCGAACGACCCCGCCACGACCGCCAGCGCGATGGCCAGGGTGATCGAGATCGCATCGGTCTCGATGGCGAGCGCGATCGCCGCCATCATGACGAGCGAGCCCAGCTGGCTGCCGACGAGCAGCTTCTTGCGATCGAGACGGTCGGCCCAGCTCCCGGCCTGGAGCACGAGGAACAGCGCGGGCACACCGAGGGCGAACACGACGATGCCCTGATCGCGTTCGTCGCCGTCGAGACCGTCGAGCACCAGCCAGCCGAGGGCGAACCGCTGGGCGTTCATGACGAGGAAGTAGAAGACGTTGTTGATCCACAGCGCCCGGAACGCCGGAATCGAGAGGGCCCCACGCGTCGCGGCGGGCGCCTCGGTCGGGTCGGCATCGGCGGGGTTGCCGGCCGTTCCGCCGGTGCCGTGGTCGGGCGGCGACGTCAGACCGGCGTCGGTCGCCTCCACATCGGGCTCATGCATCCGCGCATGCTCGCATCGGAGTGGCGTGCGACGCCATCCGGCGACTTCGGACCCGTCGTCGGGGCCGGATAGGTTCCCGCCGTGCAGCTCTGGACCTACCTGGCCCCGGCGTACCCGCTGGCGCTGTTCGAAGAGCTGGGGCGCCGGATCGGTGCGGAGGTCGTGGTCGGCACCGGTGGGTCGGGCCCCGACCCCGGTGACCATCCACTGACCGCCGGTCGAGCCGATGTCGCCTGGGTCTGTTCGACCTCGTTTCTTCAGCTGCGCCGGCACGGTGTGGCGGCCTCACAGGTCGGGGTGGCATGGGCGCCCGAGGGCGAGGAACGGCCCGAATACCACGGGGTCGTGGTGGTGCCGGCCGGCTCGACGGCGCGCTCGCTACGCGATCTGGCCGGTTGCCGGGTCGGGGGCAACGACGCCGCCTCACTCTCGGGATGCCACTCCTACCGGATCGCCGTGACCGAGCTCGGGGAGGACCCGGACACCTTCGCCCACCTGGAGCTCACCGGCAGCCACGCCCGCTCCCTGGCGGCGGTCCGGCGAGGTGAACTCGACGGTGCCGTCATCGACTCGATCGTGTGGTCCAACCGCGTGCGTCGGGACCCGACGCTCAACGACCAGCTGACCGTCGTCGATCGCCTCGGCCCCTGGCCCACCCAACCGCTCATCGCCCGACCCGGACTCGACCCCGAGCGGATC
Source organism: Acidimicrobiales bacterium (assembly GCA_020630195.1). Classification (GTDB taxonomy): domain Bacteria; phylum Actinomycetota; class Acidimicrobiia; order Acidimicrobiales; family SZUA-35; genus JAHDBV01. Next base: position 102,068 of record JAHDBV010000002.1, on the reverse strand, counting down.
GCGGCGATCCGTGAGGTCCTCACGGCCGAGCCCGACCCGGTGCTCCGAGCACTGCTGGACGATGCGGGGCTCCGGGCGCTGGTCGCGGTCGACGAGCGCCACTGTGATCCGGTGGCGCGGATGCTGACCGAGGACGACCTCACACCGCGCTGCTGATCACCGGGTTCGGCAGCGGAACGCCGTGGCCGAACACCGGCTCGCGGAGTTCGGCCTCGATGGCCTCCATCAAGGCGTCCATGAGCACCGACGTCTCGCCGGGCACCCCTCGGGCGACCTGGTGGACGTCGGGCAACGGTCCGACCTCGTCGGCCCTCGGCCACTCGACGACGTTGTCGTGGCCGAGGAAGCGTGACGACAGCACGGCCACGCCGAGTCCCGCGGCGACGGCCGCGTGCACCCCGATGGAGGACGGCCCGGAGAAGGCGATGTGGTGGTCGATGCCGGCGGCTGCGAGCAGCGGCTCGGACAGGGGCCGATACACGCAGCGCCGACCGAACGTGATGAGGGGGACGTCGCCCTCGTCGAAGGGACAGTCGATGTAGGTGATCCAGCGCAGCTCGTCGGTCCACAGCACGCGGTCGGTCGAGCGCAGCGCCCCGTCGTCGACCTGGATCACCGCCACATCGAGATCGCCCCGATCCACCCGATCGGACAGGTCGCGTGAGTTGCCGACGTGGAACTCGATCTGGACGTCGGGATGGGTGCGGGAGAAGCGGCCGAGCAGCGCCGCCATGTTGGATGCGGCGACCTCCTCGTTGGAACCGAGGTGGACGGTGCCCTTCAGCTCCGAGGCGGTGAGTCGGCCGACGGCACGATCGTGCAACGTCACGATCGCCCGGGCGTCCTCGAGGAGCGCCCGTCCGGCCCGTGTCGGGACGAGGGTGTGGCCGTCCCGGATCAGGAGGCTCTCCCCCACCTTGGCCTCGAGCCGCTTGATCTTCCAGCTCACGGCCGACTGCGACAGACCGAGGTGCTCGGCGGCCCGCGTCGGGCCCCCGTGATCGAGCACCGCGAGCAGCGTGCGCAGCGACTCGACGTCGAGTTGGAGCTCCGGTGCCGGGTTGACCGGTGCGGTCGTGGACGGGCTCTGATCGTCGTCGTCGAGCATGCCCGACAGCATGACGGAGCGTCATGAAAAGCACAAGCACGTGTCTCTTGCATCATGGATTCCCGAGGAGGACACTGCGGACATGACCCCCACCACCCCGCACACGCAGCACGGTCCGCAGCTCGACCAGGCGCAGCTCCGGCTGGCCATCGGTCCCGGGTTCCAGAGCGGTGCCGTCACCGATCTCCTTCTCCGCCGGGTGTCCGCCCGGCGCTGATCCCGCCGCCCGAGGGCTCGGTGACCATCCCCCTCCAGGTCACCGATCTCTCGGGCGCACCATCCGCTCCCCGGCGCTTGCGGGTTCCCCTGCGGCGGGTGAGACTCCCCGACGTCGTCGAACGCCGGGAGACCCGATGAGCCGAGATCCGCAGGACCTCAGTCAGGCGTTCGCCACGCCCACCTCGGAGCTCGTCGGGATCTACGACGACTGGTCGTCCTCCTACGACGACGATGTCCGGTCGTGGGGGTACGCGGTCCCCGAACGTCTCGCCGCGACACTCGCCCGACGGTGCCAACCCGGCGGCGTCACGGTCCTCGACGCGGGCTGCGGCACCGGGCTGTCCGGCGAGGCCCTCCGCGGCGCCGGGTTCGAGTCGCTCGTCGGGATCGACGTGAGCCCCGCATCGCTCGAACTGGCATCGGCCCGCGGGATCTACGCCGACCTCGCCGTGGTCGACCTCACCGCACCACTCCCCCTCACCGACGACGCGGTCGATGCCGCCATGTCGGCCGGTGTGTTCACGTATCTGCCCGACCCCGAGGCGTCACTGCGGGAGCTCGCCCGGGTCACACGCGGCCCCGTCGTGATCTCGCAGCGCACCGATCTGTGGGAGACACGATCCATGGACGAGGTCGTCGGGCGACTCCGCGCCGACGGGATGACGATCGATGTCGGCGAGCCGCTGCCGTACCTCCCGGGGCACCCCGAGTACGCCGACGACATCCGGGTGATCGAGGTCGTCGTCTCGGCGTCCTGACCGAGCCGGCCGCGTCAGTCGTCGAAGCGGCTTCGAGCCCAGGCGTAGTCGGGCTTGCCGGGCCCGGTGAACTGGAGCTCGGGCACGAACACGGCCTCCCTCGGCAGCTTGTAGCCGGCGAGGCGATCACGACAGAAGGTCCGGATCTCCTCGAGTTCGACGGTCGAGCCGGGACGTCGAGCGATGACCGCCGCCACCCGTTGACCGAAACGGTCGTCGGCACGGCCCAACACGAACGCGTTCTCCACCTCGGGGTGCGACTTCACGACGGCCTCGACTTCTTCGGGGAAGACCTTCTCGCCGCCGGTGTTGATGCAGTTCGAGCCCCGGCCGAACACGGCGATGGTCCCGTCGGCCTCCCACCGGGCGGCGTCACCGGGAATCGCCCAGCGCCGACCATCGGGACCGGTCGGGAACGTGGCGGCGGTCTTCTCCGGGTCCTTGTAGTAACCGAGCGGGATGTTGCCCGTGCGACCCAGCCGCCCCATCACGCCATCACCCGGCGTGGTCGGCATGAGGTCGTCGTCGAGCACCATCGTGTCGGCATTCATCATGAACCGGGGTGCCCCGTCCGCCGAGGGACCGATCAGGGCGCCGTTGCCACCCGACTCCGACGCACCGAACCCGTCGACGATGCGGACGTGGGGCAACAACTCCGCGAGTTGGGCCTTCACGACGGGAGACAGGATGGCGCCGCCGGAGGCGAGGGCTCCGACCGCCGACAGGTCGGGCGGGTCGCCGGCGGCGACCCGGGCGGCGAGCGCATCCGCGAAGGGGCGAGCCATGCCGTCGCCGACGAGGACGATCAGCCAGGCGCCGTCGGCCTCGGCCTGGTCGATCACACCGTCCGCATCGAAGCCACGTCGGGTCCACAACGACACGCCGGAACCCTCGATGAGCGGTCGGATCGAGTTCCACTGACCGTTGCCGTGCATGAAGGGCGAGGTCACGAGCCACGGCCCGGCCTCGGAGAGCATGTCGAGCACGAGCTCCGGCCGCTCGGGAGCACGACCGCCGCTGATGGCGCCGAGCCAGATGTCCTCGGAGCGCCACATCACACCCTTCGGCATGCCGGTGGTGCCGCCGGTGTAGAGCACGTAGGGGTCGTCGGGGGTGCGGGGACCGAGAGCATCGCCGTCGGCGGCGAGCACACTCGACCACGCCACTTCGCCGGCGTCCGCATCGAGGGCCGTGGTCACGGGGCCGTCGTGGTCGTCACCCAGGACGATCACCCGGCCGAGGAGCGGCAACGACGGGCGCAGGCGCCGGACCATGTCGAGGAACTCCGGCTCGACGACGATCGACACGGCGTCGCTGTTGTCGAGCAGGTATCGGACCTCGGTGTCGACGTAGCGGTAGTTCACGTTGATCGGGGCGAGCCGGGCGGCGAAGCAGCCGAGCATGGCTTCGAGCCATTCGATGCGGTTCCAGGCGAGGATCGCCACGTGCTCCCCGGGCCGGGCCGCCCGACCGGGCAGATCGCTCGACGAGATCCCCGCGCCGACGGCGCGGGATCGGGCCGCGAGATCGCCGTAGGAGCGCTGGCCCCCGGGCCAGCGCGCGGCGATCCGATCGGGCACGGCTCCCGCCGTCTGTTCGAACAGGTCCGCGAGGTTCCAGGAAGGCACGCTCGCACGCTACGCAGTTGGCCACGGGCGGCGCCACCGGCGGTGGGCAGGGGGCTCGGGCTCCGGTCAGCTCGTGGTGCTGGCCGGCATGATCTCGACGCGATCGCCGGGAACCCAGCCCGGACCGGCCGGGGTCTCGATCTCGATCCAGCGACCCCGTGCCCGCCGTCGGCCCGTCGCGACCAGGCCGGTGGCGTCCCAGCGGAGCAGAAAGCCGACCGCCTCTCCCCCGGGTCGGACGGTGGCGGCGACGTCGGACCCGACGGGTGCACCGGTGATGCGCAGGATCGGTCGGCGGCGCCGTCGCCAGGCGATGAACCAGGTGATGCCCACGAACCAGCCACTGCCGAGTGCCAGCGTGCGCCGTGGCACGGCGGGGTTCGAGATGAGCTCGAGGATGGCGATGGCGAGTCGGCGGGTCGTGGGCGGGGCGGTGATGCCACCGCCACCGTCGTCGTCGACCGAGGCGAGGGCGTCCGGTGCGGCGTCGGTGTCGGTTCCGAGATCGACGAGGGCATCGACGAGCTCCGACGGTGTGGGCGTCGGCTCGGCTCGTCCGCCGAGCGCGATGACGACACGACGGGCCGGCAGCGCCCGGCCGTCCGTGCCGAGGTCGACGAGCTCGACGGCCACGTCGATGGGTGCATCGGCGGACGTGTGGCTGGTCTCGAGCGAGGCGATCCAGGCGGCGAGGGCCGTTCCCGAGCCGGTCACCTCGACCTCGCCGTCGCGCTCGACGATGTCGAGACCCGCGATGTCGGCCCAACGGAGATCGAGTTCGCCGATGGTGAGCGTCAGTCGATAGCTCCCGTCGGGTTCGACATCGTCGATCCGGAGTGTCCGGAGCGCATCGGTCGGTTCCGGAGCGCCGGAGGCCGACACGGTGGCCGGGTCGTTGACCGGCGCGACGGTGATGGAGATCGTGGCGGTGGCGCCGTCGCCCCGGCGATAGACGGCGGTGGTCGTGCCGTGCCAGTTCGGGGAGGGTCGGTACCGGAGCGAGCCGTCGTCGGCGAGGGTGAGGTCCCCGACTGGAGGTGCCGCCACCAGCGTGACGTCACCGGTCCCGCCGTCGTTGGCGAGCACGCCGGGTGCCTCGACGACCAGTTCGGTGTCCTCGGGGGTCTGGTAGGCGTCGTCGACGGGTTCGCCGTCGTCGACGACGGTCTCCGGGGCGATCGTGACCTCGAGCACCGTCGTGGGGCCGGTGCGGAGCCCCTCGTCGTCGACGACCCAGACGAGGAGTTCGGTGCGGCCCGGGGTCGGCCACGTGCGCGAGACCGAGAAGCGTCCGTCGCCGTCGTCGGATCCCGATGCGGAACTCCGCTCGACCGAGCCGTCAGCGGAGGTGTGGCGCCACTCGACCTCGTAACCGGTGACCGGGTCGTCGCCCGGGTCGGTGACGAGCACCGTGATGACGTCGGTGCGGCCGACGATCGAGGTCGTCGGCCCCACGGCGACGAGGGTCGGCGTGGTGTCGGTGAGCACGAGGGTGGTGGTTCGCTCCAGGGCGACCGTACCGTCGTCGATGCGTGCGGTGACGGGGAACGTGCCGTCGTCGTCGAGGCCGAGTGCGACGAGCTGATCCCACGTCACGACGACCTCGAGCCCGATCGCATCGGTGTGGACGCCATCACCGTCGAGGTCCCACCGGACGGTCAGCGCGTCGCCGTCGGGGTCGGTCGCATCGGCCCGGAGCACGATGTCGGCGCCCTCGCTGCCCGGTCCGGCGACGAGTGCGCTCACGTCCGGCGCCCGGTTGCCGCGCACGGCGGGGATCCGAACGGAGAACTCCGAGGTCCGCTCCCCCGGTCCGTCGACCCGGGTCACGGTGGCGACGAATCGATCGCCGGGGGTACCCGGGAGGGTGAGCACGACGTTCGTCGGCGTGCCGTCCGTGACCATCGTGGAGGTGAGCACCCGGCTGGCGACCCGGCCGGGACCGTCGCTGCGGTGGATGTCGACGCGGTGGGTGCCGGCAGGGACGTCGAGGTCGATGTCGAACCGCAGGACCCCATCGGTCTCGGTGATGGTGAACTCGGGATGGTTGAGGCGGTCGTTGGGGCCGGTGTCGCCGTCCCCGGGATCGTTGGTGTCCGGCCCGTCGCCGCCGATGTCGAACGCGAGCGGGGCATCCGCCGTCGGATGTGGGGTGACGTGGACATGCTCGAGCGCAACGGAGCCGGTGGCACCGGCGGCCTGTTGCACGCCGGAGTTCGTGTGGCCGCCGAGGTGGACCTCCTCGGCGACGGAGCCTCCACCGAGGACCGTTCGGCCGGAACCGTCGATCTCGATCGCAACGGCGGCGACGACGGGCGTGTCACCGTTGTCGTCGACACCGATCCGGCTGTCCGTGATGCCGACGTCGACGGAGCCGTCGATGACCACCACCCGGTCGGTGCCGAACAGGGAGGCCCCGTCGATGTCGATCCGGCCACCGGCTGCGTCGATGTCCACGGCGACGGCGGGTGCCGATGCCGGCGGAACGACCAGCCCGTCGAGTCGGAGGTCGTCGGCGGAGCCGGAGATCCGAACGGCGGCGGCGGTCGCCGCGACGACGACGGGCGCATCGGCGACGCCGATGTCGACGTCGGTGCTGTTGCGGGTCAGCAGCCCGACCGTGACCGGTCTGGGTGTGCCGTCGAGCGCGAAGCCGACATCGAGGTCGCGGACCACGACGCGATCGGCGCCGTCGATCTCGAGCGAGGCCCCGGTGACGGCCAGCCCCTCGACCACGACGTCGGAGGCGAGCACCAGGGCGCCGGAGGTGGCGAGATCGAGTTCGATCACCGGCGTCTCGCCGGGGCTCTGGCTCGAACCGGCGACCGAGACGCCGGGGCCGACGATCGGCAGCGGGGTGCCCGGTGCGATCGTCCACCCGAACGCACCCTGTTGGGCACCCGGCAGGTCGAACCGGACCTCGGTGGGCCCGGTCGACGCGGCCGCTTCGGCGAGGGCCGCTCGCAGTGTGCACTCGGGGTTCCCGTCGACGGCGAGGCCCCCCGTGTCACAGGCGCCGTCGCCCGGGACCAGGTCGGCCGCGTCACCGACGTCGTTGACGACCACGAACGGCGCCGTCGTCGCGACGACGATCGGCCCGAACTCCGACGTGGAGCGGTGCTCGCCGAGGTTGATGCGGGTCGCGGTGGCCGTGATCTCGTCCCCGGGGGCGCCGGGGATCTGGAACGTCGCCGTCATACCACCGGCGACGGTGAGGGTTCGGGCCGCGAGCAACACCTCGCCTTCGCCGTGGCCCGACGGGTCCGAACCGCTCGGATTGCCGAAGAACTCGATCCGGTAGTCACCGTCGGTGACGTCGAGGGACGCCTCGACCGTGACGGTGCCGGCGGATGCCACGGCGGAGGTGATGACGGGATGGTTGAGTCCGTTGTTGGCCCCGGCGTCGGCGTCGCCCGGATCGTTCGCACTCACACCGTCGAGCAGGCCGGGTGTGGTCAGGTCGATCCCGAGTCCGCTGGCGTTCGCCGTGATCACGTTCCCGATGACGGCGTTGCCGACACCGGACTCGATGGCCACACCGGTCCCGCCGCCGCTGATCACGTTGGCCAACGCCGGGTCGGTGCCGCCGATCCGATTCCACGTGCCCTGGACGAGTACCGCCGGCCGATCGGGTCCGATCACCAGCGTGCCGGGTGCCGTGGTGCCGAACCGGTTGCCGACGACGACGGCGCCGTCCCCCTCGAGCACCAGCGGCCCGCCCGCGGCGCCGAAGACGTTGCGATCGGCCGGGCTCGCCCCACCGATCCCGGCGTCCGCGCCCCGGACGATCAGCGGTGACGCGAACCCGCCGGACCCGGTGACACCGTCGGGTTCGAGGCCCACGAACGAGCCGACGAGTGTGAAGCGGTCGCCGCCGACCTCGACCCGGGCCGAACCGACGAGCGCGAGGCCACGGACGATCGTGTCATCCGCCGTCACCGGCAGTGTGACGTCGGGTGAGGCCGGATCCAGTCGCACCACGGGTCGACCGTCGACGGGGCCGGGCGCCGAGACGGTGGTCGGCGTGGCCCCGGCCTGGGTGCCGGCGTCGATGGTGACGGGGATCGACACCTCGGGGAGCCCGCCCGCCGGGGCGAGCGTCCACACTCCGCCGGCGTGGCCGGGCTCGGTGGCCGGCATCGCGAAGTGGATCGTGTCGACGTCGAGCGAGGCGTTCGCGTGCGTCAGCGCGGCCCGCAGCGTGCATTCGGTCGTCCCGGCGGAGTTGGTCCCGCCGGTGTCACAGAGCCCGTCGTCGGGATCGAGGTCGTCGGTGTCCCCGGTCGAATTGACCGTGGCGATCGGGAAGACCACGGCGACGTCGGCCGAGAACTCGGAGGTGGCGGCGTAGACACCGGGGCTGGCCGAGGCCGTGGCGGTGAGGGTGAGGCGGTCGCCGGGCAGTCCCGGAACGGAGAGGACGACGCGCTCGGCACCCGCGCCGGCATGTGCGAGACGGTCCTCGGCGAGGAGGATCTCGCCTTCTCCCGCCGCGGCATCGACGCCGGAGGGGTTCGCGAAGACGTCGATGTGGTAGGTGCCGGCGGGCACGTCGAGGTCGAACGTGAGGAGCGTCGTCGCTCCGTCGAACACGGCCGAGACGGGTTCGGGGTGGTTGAGCAGGGTGTTGGGTCCGGTGTCGCCGTCGCCGGGGTCGTTGGCCGAGACACCGTCGTTGCCGAGGTCGATGCCGAGGGCGGAGGAGGCCGCGATGCTGTTCCCCACGACCGCCACGCCATCGGCGGTGTCCTCGACGACCACGCCGGTGGTGCTGTTGCGGATCGCGTTCGGCAGGCCGGGGCCGGCTCCGCCCACGATGACGTCCCTCGTCGCTCCCGACGCCCGGACGCCGGCGCCGCCGATCGGGTGGGCGCCGCCCGTTCCGTCGACGCCGATGAGGCTGCCCCGGATCGTTCCGCCGGCGACGTCGACGAAGCGCACGCCCTCCCCGACGGTGTTGCCGACGACGACGTCGACCACGGTCACATCGGTCGCGCCGTTGGCGAGCACGGCGTGTCCACCGATCGTGCCGGCGCCGTCATCGGGCAGGACGCCGAGGCGGACCCGTTCGACGGTCGTGACGGCGACGTCGGGGCCGGAGAGGCTGATGGCGTGGGAGCCGGACGAGGCGATGATCACGGCGTCGTCGTCGGATGGTCCGCCGATGATCGTCCGGTTCGAGTCGCCCGTGACGACCACGCCGCTCGTGAGCGGGCCGGTGACGGCGGCGCCGGCGCGGTCGAGGCCCATCCACGTGTTCCGGATCGTGGTGTCGTCGGCGCCGAGGACGCTGATGCCGTTCGTGATGGCGCCGAGGAGCACCCGGCCGGTGCCTGCCGGGCCACCGATCACGACGTCGTCGGCACCGAGGACCCGGATCCCGTCGAAGCTGACCGCACTCGTCGTCGTGCCATCGGCACGGAGACCGACCGAGACGTCGGTGATCACGACACCGTCGGCCCGGATGTCGATGCCGTCGCCTCCGTAGGCGACGACGGCCAGTCCGGACAGTCGGCTCCCGGCACCACCGGTGTCGACCGTGAGGCCGGTCTGGCCCGCTCCGGCGTTCAGCCCGTCGAGCTCGACGCGTGGGGCCGGGTCGGCGCCGGGCTGTGTCGTCGCGTCGAGCACGACGCCCCGGGTGATGTCGGGGTAGGCGCTCTGCGGACGCAACGTCCAGCGGCCGCCCGCGTGGCCGGGGTCGGCGGTCGGGATGTCGAACGAGATGGTGTCGACGACCGGATTGGCGTTGGTCTCCTCGAGTGCGGCGCGGAGCGAACATGCCACCGCACCCGTGGCGTTGAGCTGCCCGGTGTCGCACACACCGTCACCGGGGGCGAGATCTCCGTCGTCGGCCGTGGTGTTCACGATCATGCCGGGGCTGGCACCGACCCGAGCGAAGCGGTTGGGGCGCAGCGTCGGGGTTCCCGGATCGGCGTCGCCGGTGAAGGAGGTGAACAGGCCGATCGGTGCACCCGTGTCACCGTCGAATGAGCGGATCTCGTCGGCGGTGTCGACCGCTCGGACGAGGAGACCGAGGGGCTGCACGGCGAGACCCCGCGCATCCGAGCCGGGGGTGCCGGGGGCCACGAGGTCCGGCAGGGGTGCGCCCGAGTCGGCGTCGAGTCTCGTGATCGCCCCGGTGTCGCCCTGGAGGACGGCGAGGGAGCCGTCGGGAGCGAACGCGAGCGCCGTGGGCTCCCACCCGACCGGGGCGCTGGTCCAGGCGAAGGCGCCGGTGTCGACGTCGTAGCGGCCGACGAGGCCGTCGACCGGATCGGCGAGGTGGAAGGTGCCGTCGGCTCCGGTGAGCAGGTCGGCGACCTCGCCGACGCCGGTGACGAGCACGGACACCTGCGCACCGGTCGCGATGTCGAACCGTCGCACCTCGGTCCCGAAACCGACGAGCACGTCGTCATCCGGCGCGAGTGCGAGTGCGCTGACCTGCGGGACGCCGCTGATGACGGTGCCGAGAGGTGTGCCGTCGGACGCGAATCTGACCACGGCGCCCCCGGTCGAGTCGGCCACGAGCCAGTCGCCGTCGGGCAACGGCACGACATCGGTGGGGCTGACCGGGAATCCGCCGGCGGTGTCGATCGTGACACCACCCGCCGGGTCGATGATGGCGAGCTGGCCGGCCGCTGCGAGCGGGATGGCCAGGTCGCCGTCGGTGTGGGTGCCGTCCTCGTCGACCACCTGGATCGTGATGCCGTGGGTTCCCGGGCCGGTCCATGTCTTGGTCGCCGTGGTCGGTGAACCGGTCCCGGTCGTGCGTGTCCCGTCGCCCCAGTCGATGGCCCAGTCGGTGATGGTGTCGGCACCAGGATCGGTGACGCCGATGATGAAGACGGCCGGCTGGCCGGCGACGGGATTCGCCGGACCGCTCATGGTCACGGTCGGCTCGGTGTCGGTGACGGTCAGCTGCCGGAGCGCGTCGACGGTGCCGCCGCGGCCGTCGTCGACGCGGACCGAGATCGGATGGGTGCCGTCGTCATCGATGCCGAGGGCCTGGAGTTGCGCCCAGGTGACCGACGGTGTCGGCCCGGTCGCGTCGTCGAACTGGCCGTCGGCGTCGAGGTCCCAGGTGAAGGCCAGTGGATCGCCGTCGGGGTCGCTCGAGGAGCTGGCGTCCAGCGTCACGCCATCGCCCTCCGCGATGTCCGGCGGCTGGGTGAAGGTCGCCACCGGGTCCTGGTTGGCGGCCGAGACGGCAACGGCCTCGGAGAACTCCGACGAGGCGCCGTAGACCGACGGCGAGATGTACTCGGTGGCCGTGGCGGTGATGAGCGACCCGGCGTCACCGGGCACGGTCATCGTGAGGCGGATGTCGCCACCGGCGTGGCTGACCACCGTGCTGCCCACGGACACCTCGCCCTCTCCTCGAACCGGATCCGCCCCGCCGGGATTGTCGAACAGCTCCACCAGGTAGTTGCCGGTCGTCGTGTCGAGGTCGAAGGTGACCTCGACCTGCGACGGGTTGACCACGACGACGGAGACGATCTCCGGCGCGTTCTGCCCGAAGTTCGGTCCGGCGTCACCATCACCGGGATCATTCGCCGTCGCACCGTCGCCGCCGAGGTCGATGCCGAGCCCGGCGTTGTCGAAGATGCGGTTGTTGACGATGGCGATGTCGTCGGTCGTGGCCCCGACCACCTCGATCGCGGCGGCCGCCGGGTCGCTGAGGCCCGTGTTGGTGATCAGGTTGGGGCCGATGTCGCCGATCCGGACGCTCGTCGCGCCGTTCGAGACCGAGATACCCGAGCGCCCGATCGGGTGGGCGATCGTCTCGGCGGTGTTCGTGCCGAGGGTGTTCCCGGAGACGAACACCCCCGTGGCCGAGGTGCCGATCGCGATGCCCCGGTCGGTGTTGCCGATGACGTTGTCCCGGACGACGACGGGGGTCATCGCTCCGAACATGCGCACGCCGTCACCGCCGAGGCCGATGGGCGTGACGCCGTCGGCCGAGATCCCGATCGTGTTCCCGGCGACGCTGGTGTCACTGAGCCCCGCGCCGTCGAGATCGACGCCGTGGGCGTCCCACCCGCCGATCACGTTGCCCTCACCGGCGAGTGTGCCGCCGATCTCGGTGTCGGTCGCCGATCCCGTGAGGCGCACGCCGCTGCCGGTGCCGCCGACATCGGAGAGCCCGTCGGCGCCGACACCGATGAGATTGCCGATGATCCGCGTCCGCGGGACCCCGCCACTCACCAGGATCCCGTTCGTGCCACCGATGACATTGCGATCGGCGGCGGCCGTGCCGCCGATGACGGCGTCACCGCCGCCGTTGACCTGCACGGTGGCATCACCGAGCGGCTGGATCGTGGTGCCGGACGGGTCGACGCCGAGGTGGTTCGCGACGATGACGACGTCGGCGGCATTGATCTCGATGCCGTTCGCTCCGACGCCGGTGTAGTTGCCGATGGCGAAGCCGGCGATGCGCGCGGCGACCGCGGTGGAGCTCAGTCGGAGTCCGTCGCCGGCCGGGCTGTTCGTCCCGTCGAGGAAGACGACGGGCAGACCGCCGTAGCCCGGTTGGGTGGTGGCATCGATGTCGAGTCCGTCGGTGACGAGCAGTTGGCTCGTCGGCTGGATCGTCCACGTGCCCCCGACGAACCCGGTGTCGGTGGTCGGGATGTCGAACTCGATGGAGGTGTGGCCGGAGGCTTCGGCCTCCCGGATGGCGGCTCGGAGTGTGCACTCGACATGACCGGCCGAATTGAGCGCGCCCGTGTCGCAGAACCCGTTGCCCGGGTTCACGTCCGTCGTGTCGCCCGTCGAGTTCACGAGGTGGGTCCCGTCGGGGAGACTCCGGCTGAGCGACGATTCGGATGTCGATCCGTAGTCACCGCCACCGAGATCCTCGGTGACGACCAGGCTCATCGGTTGGCTCGCGTCCCCGGGTCGGTTCACGAACCCCGTGACCGTTCCGGGCGCCGCGACGGTGATTCCCGTGTTCCCGAGCAGGATCTCGCCGGGACCATGGCCCTCCGGGCCGACTCCGGACGGATTCGCGAACAGCTCGAGCAGGTAGGTCCCGGCGGGCAGGTCCACCGAGTAGTCGACGCGCACGTTCACCCCGAGGTCCTGGACGGCGGTGATCACCGGATGGTTCAGCAGGTCGTTCGGCCCCGTGTCCCCGTCACCGACGTCGTTGGGCGTCACGCCGTCGGCGCCGAGGTCGATGCCGAGGGTCGTGGCGTTCGGACCGACGGTGCTGATCTCGTTCCCGATGATGCTGACCCCGAGCGCCCCGTCGACGGTGATGGCCGGGCCGTCGGTGTGGGCGATGCGGTTCCCGACCCCGATCCCGGTCCCTTCACCCCCGACGATGGTGTCGTCGCCCCGGATCAGGAGGCCGCCATCAGCCCCGACGGGCGTCGTGCCGTCGGCGCCCAGGCCGATGGTGTTCCCGTCGATGACGGCACGAACGGCGGACGGCTGGACGATCACGGACGACGCGGTCGTGGTGCTGGCGATGACGTTGCCCTCGAGGGCGCCCGCCCCACCGAGCACGGTGTCGGTGCCGTTGAGGAAGACGTTGCCGGAGCTGCCGATCGAGGACAATCCGTCGAGGGTCGTACCGAACCGGTTGCCGCGGATCTCGGTGTTCGTGGGAGTCGAGTTCTCCCAGAGGTTGTGGGTGGTGCCGCCGTTGATCAGGTTGCCGTCGCCGGTGAGCGAGCCGCCGATCTGGATCCCGTCACCGCTGAAGAGCATGACGGCGTTCGAGAGCCCCTCGAGCAGCGTCGTGCCGGTTCGGTCGGTGCCGACCAGGTTGCCGCGGAAGACGACGTTCGACGCGCTGATCTGCACGGTGGTGGGACCGGCGAGCAGATTCCCGTCACCCGGATCGCGGCCTCCCACGATCACGCGCTCTCCGCCGACGGTGATGCCGACCGTGTTGGACTCCGGTGTGGCACCGTCGACGCCGACACCCACATACGACGCCTCCAACCGACCGTCGGCTCCGGCCAGCTCGATCCCGGCGAAGCCGTTGCCGAAGTTGTTCACGGCGAGTCCACGAACGTGGGAGTTCGTGGCCTCCAGCCGGAGCCCGGCGCCGGCGACGAGGTCTCGACCGTCGAGTTCCACGGTCAACACCGAGTCGATGGGGGCCGGGAACACGTGGGTGCCGAGTGTCGCCCCGCTCTGGCTCAGGCCGTCGATGAGGATGCTCTGGGTCACGGCGGGCAGTGCCGTGGTCGGACGGATCGACCAGTGCTCGTGCGGCGTCAGGAGACGAGCCGGGTCGGCGACGGTGAGCGCGAACTCGATCGTGTCGATCGCGCCCGCCGAGGCGTTCGCCTCCTGGATCGCGGCGCGGAGCGTGCAGGCGGGCTGTCCGAGCGGGTTGAGGGCGCCGGTGTCGCACGCCTGATCACCGGGGGTCGCATCGGCGGCATCGCCGCCGTCGTTCACCACGAGGGTGGCGGAGGGCACGGCCTGGGCGGCTGCGGAGAACTCCGACGTGGCGCCGTACGACCCGCCGCCGAAGTCCTGGGTGACGGTGATCGTGAGGTCATCGCCGACGACAGCCGAGGCGGTCACCGGGAAGGTCTGCGCGCCGGCGCCGGCGTGGCTGATTCCCGTCGCACCGGCGAACACCTCGCCGTCGCCCGCGCCGCGGGGGTTCACACCGCCCGGGTTGGTGAACGCCTCGACCCGGTACAGGCCCGCCGGCAGGTCGAGTTCGACGTCGAGCTCGGCGGTCGAGCCGGTGACCTCGGCCGAGGTGATCACACCCGTGTTGAGGAGATCGTTCGGGCCGGTGTCGGCGTCACCCGCATCGATGGCGTTGATGAACGGGAACGCCTCGCCGTCGCTGAGGTCGATCCCGAGGGCGCCGTTGCCGCGGATCTGATTGCCGAGCACGGCGATGCGCTGGCTGGTGCCCTCGATCTTGACCCCGTCGTGGTCGTTGTGGGCGATGGTGTTGCCCTCACCGGCCGCCGGACCACCGAGGAGCCAATCGGTGCCACCCTGGATGTTGACGCCGGCATTCGTGTTGGGCAGGGGCGTGCCGTCGGCCGCCGTGCCGATGGCGTTGGCCTGCACGGTCACGTTCGTGCTGGTTCCGGTGGCGCGGATCCCGCCGAGCGTGTTGCCGGAGATCAGGTTGCCCCGCCCGGGTTCCCCGACGATGTGACCGTCGCCCCCGACGATCTCGAGCCCCTCGCCGGCGTTGGGGCGGGCGGCGAGTCCGGTTGCGTCCGTACCGAGCTTCGTGTCGTAGACCTCGATGGAGTTCGCCGTCGTGTCGACGAAGATGCCCTCGAAGGTGTTGCCCGACATCACGCTCTCGGTGACCCGGAGCCGATCGCCGCGCACGAACAGACCGAACTCGTTGCCGTTGCTGCTGCCCGACTCGTCGAGCCCGAGCCAGGATCGACCGAGTGCCCCGTCGTCGCCGGTCCACACGACACCGGCGGCCTGCCAGTTGGTGACGAGGAGCTGATTGATGCCCGAGCCGTTCGAGGTCACGGCGAGGCCGCGGGTGTCGCCGGCGGCGGCGCCGTCGAGGCGTACGACGGGTCGCCCGGTGGCGGCCTGGCCCGGCTGGCTCCCGCCGTCGATGACGATCGAGCGGTTGATGTTCGGGAGCGGGGACGCCGGGGAGATCGTCCAGACCAGCGGGGACGCCTCGTGGTTGGGGTCCGAGGTCGGGAGTGCGAACTCGATCCAGCCGACGGTGCTCGACGCGTCGTTCGCCATCTGGATCGCCGCTCGGAGGGTGCAGGTGGCGGTGCCGTCGGGGAAGAGGCTCGCCGTCGCGCAGTGGGCGTCGGCCGGGTCGTTGTCGGGTTCGTCGCCCGTCGAGGTGACCCGCAGTGTCGTCGGCCGGAGCCGCAGCCGGTCCACGCTCCCCCGATCCGGACCACCTCCGTCGTCACCGGGTGAGCCGACGACGAGGCGTGGCCCACCGTCGGGTGCGTGACCGAGGAACGCGATCGCGGTGCCGAAGTGATCGCCCGCGGAGGTGATGGGCCCGGTGACGCCCGTGGTGGCCGAGAACCGCGTGGTCTCGGCCACGGCGCCGTCGGTCCGCAACGAGAGCAGCACGATGGCGCCGGCGTCCGGATCACCGTCGTCGGCGCCGGAGGACCCGACGAGGAGATCGGCGACACCGTCGCGGTCCAGGTCGCCGGTCGGGCTCAGCGCCGAGCCGAACTCGTCGCCGGCCACCGGTGCGGTGGCGAGGTCGCCGACCGAGGCCGACAGCACATGGTCGTTCTGTCGTCCGAAGGTCGAGGTGAGCTCGACGAGCACGACGGCACCGGCGTCGCCGCCCCCGTCGTCGTGGCCCGGGGCCCCGATGGCGAGGTCACGGACTCCGTCGCCGTCGAGGTCTCCGAACGATGCGAGCGAGGAACCGAAGCGGTCGCCGTTGGCGAGGGTGACCGAGGTGAGGTCGCCGGCGACGAGACGGGAGGCCTGGAGGGGTCGGCCGTCGGCGCCGAGTGCGAGCAGCCAGGTCTCCCCGGCGGAGGTGGCCCCCGGGAACGGGGCGCCGACGGCGAGGTCGGGCTGCCCGTCCCGGTCGATGTCGCCGAGGCCGTCCAGCGCCGACCCGAACCGTTCGCCGCCGGAGAGCCCTCCGGCATCGACGATGGTCAGGTCGGAGCCGTCGATCTTCTCCACCGACGACACGACACCGGCTCCGCTCAGATCGAGGACGTACACGGCACCGCTGTCGGAACCGGGCCCGTCCTCGCCGGGTGCACCGATGGCGACGGCGACCTCGCCGTCGTCGTCCAGATCACCCAGAATCGCGACGGCGGTCCCGAACCCGTCGCCTGCGTCGATGTCCGGGTGGACCGTGTTGTCGAGGCGGACCTCACCCGTCACGGTCCCGGATGCGTCGCGTGAGATGAACCAGACCACACCGGCGTCCACGCCCCCGACATCGCTCCCGGGTGCGCCGACCAGCAGATCGACACCGCCGTCGCCGTCGAGGTCGCCGATCGCGGCCACGGAGGTGCCGAAGCCGTCGCCGTCGGCGAGCGCGCCGCCGAAGCCGCCGCTTCCCGAGCCGAGCGAGGTGGAGCGGTCGGCGGGGGCCCCGGCCGAGGCGGCCGTCCACTCGAGATAGTCCGCTCGGCCGTTGCCGTCCGAGTCGACGGCGTCGGTCGGGTGTCCGTCGCCGTCGGGGTCGGCGCCTTCGATCACGGTGGCGAGACCGTCGCCGTCGTCGTCGGTGTCGGCCGCGTCCGGCGTGCCGTCGCCGTCGGTGTCGCCCAGTTCGTAGACGTCACACACGCCGTCGCCGTCGCCGTCGGCGCAGTGGGCGAACGCGGCGCCCGGGCGGCTCCCGAGGGCACCGGTCAGGATCACCGCGAGGAACAGCGTGAGCCCCGCCGTGCCCCCTCGCATCACCCATGATCGGGTTCCCCCGACGCGACGACGTCGCCCGACCCGGGTTCGGGGCGAACGACGTGTGGTGCGGTCGGCGAGGAGGAGCCCGACGGTCACGAAGGCACCCTCCGGGCATCGGGGCTCGGAAGGCGCTCGAGATCCGACGATGCCGGTAGGTCGAAGCGGACCCGGGTCTCGTTGCCGCGGCGCTCGTGTGTCAGTGCGCCACCCATCCGATCGGCGAGGTGGGCGACGAGGAGCAGCCCCGTCGCCTGTTCGCCCCGCCGGGCTCGGCGTTTCGCGTCCGACGACCGGCGGCCGAAGACGATCTCCGCGACCTCGGCCGGCAGGCCCGCACCACGATCGACGACGACGAGCGAGGCGCGGGCACCGTCGGTCGCGAGCTCGAGTGCCGGCGCGTGGCCGTGCCGAACGGCGTTCGCGATGAGCTCCTGGACGCTCCATCGCAGGAGCTGGGGATCGGCGATGGCGACCACCCGACCGCCCGATCCCGAGACGGGGAGATCGTGGTGGGCGCCGACGTCGGTGGCGAGACGAGCGAGGTCGACCGCTTCGGGTCGGGCGACGATCGAACCGTTGGTCGATCGGAGCAGCAGGAGGAGTCGTTCGGCCCCGGCAGACGCCTGGCCGATCCCGGGATGCACCGCGGAGGGGTCGCGGCCCGCGACGGCGTCACGGAGCGGCGAGATGATCGATCCGAGCGTGAGATCCTCGGCGCCACGTCCGAGATCGGCGAGCCGTTCGTCGAGGTCGACGACCGAGGTCCGCAGCAACGCCTCGTCGCGCCCCGGGCGGGTGGCGACCCGATAGGTCACGACGGCCACGGTCGGCACGATGAACGCGACGATGAAGCCGACGAGTGTGGCGACGGCCTGGAGCGCATCGGCCGTGGCGTCGAGCTCGTCGATCCGGTGATCGCGATCCACCGCCACGTGACCCGCCGCCTCCCCCAACGGGCCGACGACGGCGGTCGACAACCGCTCGAGCGCTCCCGCCTGGTCGTCGGCGTCGACCGACCGGACGACGTCGTCGAGTCCGGCCGAGGCCGCGACGAGGTCCTCGCTGGCGGCCGAGAGCAGGGCACTCGAGGCATCGTCGGGTGCGAGCGTGCGGAGCGCGGTGAGACCGAGCTCGGCATCGTCCAGCGCGAGGTCGAAGTCGGCGCGGCTGCGCTCCAGCGAGCTGGCGACCTCGACGCCGTCGCCGCTCAGCAAGGTGAGGAGCACGATCTGGCGGGCCCTCGCGTCCGCGATCTCGATGGAACGGATCGACTCGTCGGCGAGATGGAGCGCCGCCGCCTGCTCGTTCGTGGTCGAGGCACGGGCCGCCATCGTGTAGACGCCGATCGCGAGCACGAGCACGGTCATCCCCGCCACCACGGGGACGATCAGCGTCCATCGCCGCTGGAGGAATCGTGTGATCGGGGCCATCCGGGCTCCATCGGCAGCGGAGGCAGCCCCTCAAGGCCGGGGGCCCGGACCCCGGGAACCGACGACGCTGCGCCGGATCGGCGTCAGGACCCGGTGGAGAGACGCTCCCCGCCCGATGAAGCGAGGCGCATCCGCTCGACGTTGGCCTTCGGCACCCAGCCGGCGCCGTTGGTCGTCTCGATCTCCACGAGGGCCCGGCGGCGACGTCGACGACCCGTGGATCGGAGGGTCTCGGCGTCGTGACGCAGCTCGAACACCACCGGACCCGAGCCCGGTCGGGCGGTGACCTCGAGGGTCTCCCCCGGCACGACGTCGACCACCCGGAGCACCGGACGGAGACGTCGCCGCCACACGACGAACCAGGTGATGCCGAGGAACCAGGCCGTGCCCGCCGACAACGTCCGCCGAGGGACCGCCGGGTCGGAGATCAGTTCGAGGATCGCGACGGCCAGTGCCCGGGTGACCGAGGGCAGTTCCCGGAGTGTCCCCGTCTCGATCGCGACGGCTGCGAGCGCGTCGGGCGGCTCTTCGTCCGGTGAACCCGGCAACACGATGATCCCGTCGAGGAGTTCCGCCGAGGAGGTGTCCTGCGCCCCGCCCGCGATCTCGATGATCGCCCGCCGGGGCGGGAGACGGTCGCCGTCGGGCGTCGATTCCGTCAGGGTCACGACCACGGATGCCTCGCCGTCGGTGTCCTCCAGGCTGGTCAGGGTGGCGATCCACCGCTCGAGCGCCTCCCGGGACCCGGTCGCGGTGACCGAGCCGTCCGCTCCTTCGACGACCTCCACCCCCGGTGTGGGCGCCCACCCGATGGTGACACCGGTCGGCTCGAGGATCATCTCGTAGTCCCCGTCGTCGACGTCGAGGATCTCGATCGAGCGGAGCCCGGTCTCGGGGTCTCGCGGTGCGCGGTCGACGGTGAGATCGGCGGGATCGTTCACCGCCGTCACGGTGATCACGACGGTGACGGCTCGTCCCTCGGCGGTCTCGTAGGAGAAGCGTGCCTCGCCCGACCAGTTCGGGGAGGGCACGTACTCGAACGATCCGTCCGGGGCGAGCACGAACCGACCTGCGGTGGTGACGATCTCGTCGACGTCGCCGGGGAGCGCCACGGGACCGGTCCCGAGCGGATCGTTCGCCAGCACCCCGGGCGCGGGTACGACGAGCGTCCGGTCCTCGGGCGTCTGGTAGCGGTCGGCCACGGGGTCGCCGGTGGGTCCCGGCGTGACCGTCACGACGAACTCGACCGGTCCGGTGCGCAGGCCGTCCGCGTCGATCGCCCAGGCGCGCAGCGTCCGCCGCCCGGTGGACGCCCACGCACCGCGGACCTCCAGACCTCCGTCGGCGCCCACGTCGGATCGCCGTTCGACGCCGTTGCCGAGACCCTCGACGTCCCAGGCCACGATCGGATCCCGCCCGGGGTCGACGGCCCGCAGCCCGAAGGTGGCCTCGCGGTCGACGGCGATCTCGACCGGACCACTCCACGAGAGCTCCGGTGGGGTGTCGAGCACGATCAAGGTGGTCGAGGCGGTGACGACGGTCCGGCCGTCGTCGACACGGACGCCGATCGGGCGGGACCCGTCGTCATCGATGCCGAGCGCGACGAGGTCGGACCAGTCGAGGGCGACGACGGGACCGTCGGCGTCGTCGTACCCGCCGTCGCCATCGAGATCCCAACGAACAGTCAGTGGGTCGCCGTCGGGGTCCACGACGTCGGCGCGCACCACCGCGGCGCCGCCCTCGGCCGTGGTCGAGGCCGTGGCGGCGACGACGGTCGGGGCCTGATTGCCGGGCGTGGCGGTCGCGACCGGGGAGACCTCCGATGAGGTCGGCGGGGCTCCGGTCGCCGTGGCGACCGCCACGAGCCGGTCACCGACGGCACCGGGTGCGGTCAGTTCGACGGTCTCGGGCCCGGCCGTCAGCAGGAGGTTCACGACGCCGAGCAGCGTCCTCGGGTGGTTGCCCTCCCCGGCTCGCCAGACCTCGACCTCGTAGGCGCCGGCGGGAGCGTCCATCGTGACCGCGACCGTCAGGACGCCGTCGAGCTCGACCACATCGAGCTCCGGGTGGTTGAGCCGGCCGTTCGGCCCGCCGTCGCCGTCACCCGGATCGTTGGCGGTGGGGCCGTCGTCACCGAGGTCGATCGGCGCGGCCGCGGCGCCACCCGGGCGGGCCTCGATGCTCGACCGGCGGACGGCGACCGTGCCCGTCGAGCGGTGCACGATGCCGGCGCGGCCGTGACCGCCGAGCATCACACCCTCACCGGGACCGGTGCCGCCGATGGTGGCCGACGCCGCACCGGCCACCGCGACGACGACCTCGGCGGTCGGCTCGGTGCCGCCGTCGCCGCGCACGCCGAGGCGTCCACCGAGTACCTGGACACTCGTCGTGCCGTCGGCCGAGACGATGGTGGCGGTCGCAAACGCCTCGGCGTCGATCACCACGACATCGGCGCCGGTCCCGTCGACGTCGAGTGCGACCTGGGGGCGACTGGTCGGATCGGAGCCCACGACGAGGCCGTCGAGCTGGACCGCCCCGGAGGCGCCGTCGACGACGACACCCGTGGACCGGCCGTGGACGACGACGTGACCACCGGCGTCGCCCACTCGGACGTCGGCCGAGGAGCGGATCCGGATCCCCGCGGCCGCCGAGGCCGGGCGTGAGCCGTCGGGGCGACCGCCGACCACCAGATCGGAGACCACGACCGAGCTCCGACCGTCGATCAGCAGACTCTCGCTCGTCCCACCCACGATGGCGAGGCCGCGAACGGTCGTCGACGAGCCGAGTTCGAGAACCGCTCCGGTCCCGAGTTCGAGACCGACGACCGGTGCGCCCGGCCCCGCTCCCGGCTGGCTCGATCCGTCGACGGAGACGGCGTCGGGCACGACGGGCAGCGTCGTGGCGGGCGTGATGGCCCAGCCCCACGGGGTCCGGCCCGGTTCGGTGGTGGGGAGGTCGAACAGGATCGACACACTTCCTCCGCCGGCCGCTTCCTGGAGCGCCGCTCGCAGCGTGCAGGCCGGCGCTCCTGCGGTGTTGAGTGCGCCGGTGTCACAGGCGCCGTCGCCGGGCACGAGATCCACGGCGTCGCCGGTGTCGTTGACCACGAGGCTCGGCGGGACGATCGCCGTGACGGCGGGTGAGAGTTCCGACGTCGACCCGTACGAGCCGCCGGCGAGCTCGCGGGTGACGGTGGCGCTGAAGACCTCGCCGGGGGTCCCGGGCACGGGGACCTCGATCGTGGTCGCGCCGGTCACGTTGACGGACAGTGCGCCACGGAACTCCTCGCCCGGGCCCGATCCTGACGCACTGGCACCGCTCGGGTTGGCGAACACCTCGATCCGGTGCGGGCCGGGTTGGAGGTCGACCGCCAGTTCGACACGGACCGTGCCGGCCGATGCGGTCGCCGAGGTGACGACGGGATGGTTGATCCCGTCGTTGACGCCCGTGTCGAGATCGCCCGGGTCGTTCGGGTCCAGGCCATCGGGGTCGTTGAATCCACTGCGGTCGATGGCGGCGCCCCCGTCGGCCAGCAGATGGTTGCCGAGGATCGAGTTGGCGGTTCCGCCGTCGATGCTGATCGCCACGGTCGCACCGGCGACGACGTTGCCCTCACCGACACCGACACCGCCGACCAGATGGTCCGAACCCCGGAGCAGGATCGCCCGATCACCGAGACCCCCCGTGACGGGTGTGCCGTCGACGTCGAGCCCGATGAACGAACCTCGAACGACGCCACGCGAACCCGGGAGGTAGAGGGCGGCACCATGCCCGGCCACCACGGCCCGATCGGCGGGCGCGGCCCCGCCGAGTTCGAACGCACTGCCGAAGACGGTGACCACGTTGTTCCAGCCCGTCTCGGTCGTGCGGCCGTCGGCACGGAGCCCCAGGAACGATCCGACGATGCGCACCCGGTCACCCCGGATCTCGAGCCCGTCGTGCCCGGCGATCGCGAGCCCGCGAACGACGACGTCGTCGGCGTCGATGTCGAACACCGAGGCCCGGACCGACGGGACGATCTCGACGGCGGGACGCCCGTCGATCGGCGCCGGCGACACCGTCGTGGTGACCGTCGCACCGGGCTGGCTGGTGCCGTCGATCACCACGGTCCGGGTGACCCGGGGAAGGTCGGTGCCGGGGCTGATGGTCCACGTGCCGGCAGCGTGACCCGCTTCGGTGGCGGGCATCTGGAACTCGATCCGATCGACACCGGGGGTGGCCGCCGCGTGGGTCAGGGCGGCTCGCAGCGTGCACTCGGTGGCACCGGCGCTGTTGAGCGCACCGGTGTCACATCGGCCGTCGCCGGCAGCGGCGTCGTCGCTGTCGCCGGTCGCGTTGACGACCACGACCGAGTCCACCACCGTGACGCCGGAGGAGAACTCCGAGGTCCGGATCGGGGCGCCGCCGCCGGTCAGCTGCGTGACCGTCACCGTGAGCCGTTCGCCGGGGAGTGCCGGCACCGTCACGTCGAACGACTCGACACCGGCGCCGGTGTGGGACACCGTGACCGCGGCGAGCAGGACGTCGCCCTCGCCGGAGCCGCTCGGGTCGAGACCCGTCGGGTTCGCGAAGACCTCCAGGCGGGCATCGCCGGCGACGAGGTCCAGGTCCACGTCGAGTGTGGTCGTCCCTCCGTCGTGGATCGCCCGGATCGGCTGCGGCGTGTTGAGGAGTGTGTTGGGGCCCGTGTCGGCGTCGCCGGCGTCGTTCGGTGTCACCCCGTCGTCCCCGAGGTCGATGCCGAGGCCTCCGCTCCCCCGGATCGAGTTGCCGAGCACCACGACACCGTCGGTCGCCGCGTCGACCACGGCGACGCCGTCCTGGCCCACGTCCCGGATGAGGTTCCCGTCGAGTGGGCCCGGGCCGCCGATCACCACGGCCGAGGCGCCGGAGCGGACCAGCACTCCGTGACCCGAGACCGGATGTGCCCCGGCGCCGGCATCGAGCCCGATTCGTTGCCCCGTCACCACGACGTCGTCTGCACCGTCGATCTCGATGCCGTGGCCGGCCGTGTTGGCGATGGTGTTCGACGAGAGCGTGGTGGTGACGGCGGGCTGGCGGACCGAGATCCCCGACCCGCCGATGACGCCCGGCGTGGTGCCGTCCTGCTGGAGCCCGATCAGGTTCCCCTCGACCGTGTTCCGGCTCGATCCGGCGCCGGTGATGATGATCGCGTCACCGGTCGTGTCGACGATCGTGTTGGCCTCGCCCGGCGCCGTGCCGCCGATGACGATGTCGCTCGAGCCGCCGTCGATCTGGATCGCGGTACCGATCCGCTCGGCGGCGAGGAGCCCCGTCCGACCGAACTCGTTGCCGAACACCACGGCCGGGCCGCCGTCCTGGATCAGCAGGGCGATCGAGCCCGGCGCACCCACGAAGACGTTCCCCTCGCCCGGGGTCGTCCCGCCGATCACGGCGTCGTCGCCGGCATCGACCCAGACCAGCGTGCCTCCCACGGGCATCGGGGTCGTCCCGTCGGCCGAGAGCCCGAAGTGATTCCCGATCAGGCGCACCCGGTCGGCCTGGATCTGGACCGCCCGGGCGTTGAACTCACCGATGGCGAGCGCCCGGATCTCGCTGTCGATTGCGCCGGCACGGAGGACGAGTCCACTGTGGCTACCCAGGCGGTCGCCGTCGACTTCGATGACGGGGCGGTCGACGTGCCCGGGCTGGCTGGTGCCGTCGATCGTCACCGTCGCGGTGATGTCCGGGAGCGCCGTGGCCGGTCGGATCCGCCACGTGCCGGTGTCGTGTCCGGCATCCGCGACGGGAATGGCGAACAGGATCGTGTCGAGAACCGCCGAGGCGTTGGTCTCCTCGATGGCGGCGCGCAGCGTGCACGCGGGGTCGCCGGCCACGTTCAGTGCTCCCGTGTCGCAGAGGCCGTCGCCGGGTGTCAGGTCGCCACCGTCGCCGGCGTCGTTCACGATCGCGCCCGGACTGTTCTCGACCAGGATCCGCCGGTGCGGGACGACTGCGTGGTGGAACGGACCCGACGCACCTCCGGCGAGGGGGTCGAGCTCGGCGAGGCGTGCGAGATGGAGGCCGGAGTCGACGTCGAACGTCTCGAGCTCGTCGTTCTGGTAGTCCGAGACCACCAGGCGACCGTCGGGAAGCACCGTCAGCCCGTTCGGGGAGCCGGTGCCGGCTGCTCCGTCGGCCACGAGCACCCCGAGCAGCGATCCGTCGCTCCGGTCGAGGCGCACGACCGACGAGTCGTCCCAGCGGGCGACGAGGAGCTCGCCGGTCGGCGCGATCTCGAGCGCGACCGGCATGGCGGCCGGCGCCCCGGTGCCGGCGCTCCACTCGACGGAGTCGGTGGCGAGATCGACCCGGGACACGAGCTCGGTCGTCTGATCGGTGACATAGAGCTCACCGTCGGGCCCGATGTGCAATGCCGCGGGTGCGTTCAGCGTGACGACGGGGCCCAGGTTCGCCCCGTTCACACCGTCGAAGCGGACGACGGCGCCGGTGCCGGAGGACGCGACGAGGAGATCCCCGTCCGGTGCGATCGCGAGCCCCTTCGGCTGGGCGACCCCCGTGGGCACGAACACGTCGACGAAGGTCCCGTCGTCGTCGAATCGCAGGACCCGGTCGTTGCCGAAGTCGGACACGAGGATGCGCCCGTCGAGTGCGACGACGGCGGCATAGGGCGACGAGAGGCCGTGCCCGACACCGATGGTGTCGGCGACCCCGGCCGTGTCGATGTCGAGGCGGAGCACGGTCGTCTGATCGTGAAGTGGGACGAGCAGGTCGGTGTCGACGAACGTGCCGTCGTCGTTCGTCACGGCGACCGTGACGCCACGGACGCCGGCGGCGGCGGTGTAGGTGTGGGTGGCGATGCCGCCGGATCCCGCGTGGTCGGTGATGGTCCCGTCGCCCCAGGCGACGGACCAGCCGGTGACGGTGTCGTCACCGGGGTCGGTCGAGGCCACGGTGATCGTGACGGTCTGTCCCACCGTCGTGGTCGACGGGGCGGTCACCGCGATCGTCGGTGGCGTGTCGGTGACGACGAGGTCGACCGTGGTCGTGTCCGACCCACCGGCGCCGTCATCGACACGGAGGCCGATGGTGTGGGTGCCGTCGTCGCCGCGTCCCGCCATCTGGAGGTCGGCCCAGGTGACGAGCGGGTTCGGGCCGGCGGCGTCGTCGTGGTTGCCGTCACCGTCGAGATCCCAGGTGTGTGTCAGCGGGTCGGTGTCGGGGTCGCTCGAGCCGCTCCCGTCGAGCGTGACGTCGTCACCCTCCGCGATGGGGCCGACGGGCGCGGCGACGGCGATCGGGTCGGTGTTCGCCGCCGGCACGACGACGGCGCCGGAGAACTCCGAGGTGACGCCGATGTCACCGACCGGGTTCGTGGTCAAGGTCGCCGTGAGCACGTCACCGAGCGAGGCGGAGATGGTCTCGGTCCGGGTGAGCGGGCCGCCGGGATGGTCGAAGAACACGACATCGGTGGGGTCCTCGCCCTCACCGGACCCACTGGCATCGGGGCCCGACGGGTTCGTGTACACGTCGAGGCGGTAGCGCGACGCGGGCACGTCCAGGTCGAACTCGAGGTCGACGCTGCCGGCGCCGAGGTCGGTGGCGGAGCGCAACACCGGGTGGTTGAGCAGGCCGTTGGGGCCGGTGTCGCCGTCGCCCGGATCGTTCGACGTCACCCCGTCGCCGCCGAGGTCGATGGCCAGGCCGGGATTGCCCGTGATCCTGTTGCCGACGGCGGCGACCTCGGTTCCGGCGTCGAGCACGTTGATGGCGTCGAGGAACGTGCCTCCTGCACCACTGTTGGTGATCGTGTTCGGGGCGAGCTCGCCGATCACCACGCCGGTCGGCCCGTTCTCGGCGAGCACACCGTTCTCGACGAGTGGATGGGCGACATCCCCGGCTCGGTTCACGCCGATGGCGTTGCCGTCGATGCGCACGTCGGCCGAGGTGCCGTCGAGCTCGATGCCCACGAGGCCGTTGCCGATGGCGTTGTCGGCGATGGTGACCCCCGTCGGCCCGCCCGAGATCCTGATGGAGGACACGGTCGTGGGGATCGCCGTGGCGCCGTCGGCCGACATGCCGATGGCGTTCCACCGCACGATCGTGTCGTCCGTCCCGACATCATCGATCCGGACGGCGTTGTTGCTCCAGCCGCCGATCACGTTGCCGTGTGCGATCGTCGGGCCGCCGACGACCGTCCGCCGGGCGCCTTCCTGGATCCGCACGCCATCACCGGTACCGGCGATGGCCGTGGTGCCGTCGATGGCGACGCCGATGTGATTGCCCGCAATGGTGGTGTCGATCGCTCCGCTCTGGACGATGACGGCGCTCCAGCCGCCGATGATGTTCCGGTCGGCGGGATCGGAGCCGCCGATCGTCGCTCGATCGCCTTCGTCGACCAGGACGGCGGCGTCTCCGACGCCGACGGGGGCGAACCCCGTGGGGTCGACACCGACGTGGTTGCCGACGATCACGGCGTCGTCGCCGTCGATCTCGATGCCGTTCGCCAGCGAGCCGCTGTAGCCGTCGATCGCGAAGCCCCGGATGGTGACACCGTTCGCCCCGGTCCGGATCCTCATCATGTCGGATGCCGGTGCGTTCGAGCCGTCCAGATGGATCACGGGCGTCGTCGTGAAGCCGGGTTGGGTGGTCGCGTCGTAGGTGGACGTCGTGTCGATGAGCACCGGCGCCGTGAGCTGGATCGTCCAGACGCCGCCACTGTGGCCGGGGTCGCCGGTCGGGATGTCGAAGTGGACGAGATCGATGCCCGCCGAGGCGTCCGTCTCCGCCTCGGCGGCGGGGAGGGTGCACTCGGTCTCACCGGAGACGTTCAGAACGCCGGTGTCGCAGATGCCGTCGCCGGGGTTGGCGTCGGCGGCCGTGCCGGTGGAGTTCACCACCACGGCCGTGGTCGGCGCCCGTCTGGTCGGCCCGAACTCCGACGTCGAGCCGAAGGCACCGGCGCCGAGATCGACGGTGGCCGTTGCCGAGAGGTACGCGGGCCCGGGGTCGGGCACGGTCATCGAGAAGGTCTGGAGACCGATCCCGGCACTGACGACGGTCGTGGCTCCGAGCAGGCTCTCCGAGGCGCCGTGGCCCGTCGGCGAGGGCGCCCGACTCGTGTCGGCGAAGAGCTCGATCCGGTAGGTGCCGGCGGGCACGTCGAGTGCGAGATCGACGTCGAGGTCCGTCGCGTTCGGGACGGCGGTCACGATGACCGGGTGATTGAGCAGGTCGTTCGGTCCGACGTCGCCGTCCCCCGGGTCGTTCACCGTGACGCCGTCGTCGTTGTGGTCGAGGCCGGGACGGAGCCCGTCGACCAGGGACGACCCGAGGACGCTGTTGCCCCGACCTCCGACGATCGACAGCGCGGCGGAGCCGTTGCTGTCGTCGGCGACGACGCGGTTCCCGCTCCCGGGCGTGGTGCCGCCGAAGCGATTGTCCGAGCCGGCGATCTGGACCACGTCGCGGCGGTTCTCGGGCGCCGGCGTGCCGTCGGGGGCCTCGCCGAATCGGCTGGCCTCGATCACGTTGCGGTCACCGTCGACCACCATCTGCAGATTGAGGCTCGAGGCGACGACGACCCCCGCTCCCGGGGCGCCCACGACGTTGTCATCACCACGCAGATCGAGGGCGATGTCGTTGTACCCGTCGAACACCTCGCCGCTCGCCGAGACGCCGATCCAGAGGTTGGCGACAACCGCGCGGTCGCCGTCGAGCTCGACACCCGTGCCGCCGAAGCCGTTGCCGACGAGGACCAGGTCGGCGGGTCGTGCGCCGCCGACGACGTTGTCGTCCGAGCCCCCGAGGACGAGGAGTCCGAGATCGCCGGAGCCGTAGGTGAACCCGACCGGGTCGACCATGAGCCAGGTGTCCTGCACGACGTGGCGGCCGCCGCCGCCGAGGAGCAGCGCCGTGCCGGAGCTGCTCACGCTGTCGAGGTTGAGCGAGCGGATCTCGGCGCCGCTCCCCATCAGCCGAAGCGTGGATCCCGCGTTGGGACCGACCACCCGGATCGGCAGTCGCGTCGTCAGCGGCGAGCCGTCGACGGTCGTCGTGGGTTGCCAACCGGGCTGGGTGGAGCCGTCCAGACGGGTCGGGGCCGTGATCGCCGGCAGGTCGGTGGCGGGTTCGATCGCCCACCACGAGAACCCACCGTTCGGGTGATCGGCGTCGAAGTCGACGATCGCGCCGTCGGGCAGCGAGGTGGTGGTCTCGATGCCGATCGAGACGGGCGTGGCGTCGTCCCGGAAGTAGCGGTGGTTCGGGTCGTCGTCGGGGATCGCGAACTCGACCACACCGACCGCGCCCGCGTTGGTCTCCTCGATCGCGGCGCGCAGGGTGCACTCGGTCGCCCCGGCGACGTTCAGGGCCCCGGTGTCGCAGATCCCGTCGCCGGCGAGCAGGTCGGAGGCGTCGCCGGTGCTGTTGACGGTCAGGGCCGCCGGTGTGAGATCGAACAGGTGCACCGCACCCGACTGCGAGAGTCCGTCGTCGTCGCCGACGGCGCCGACGGCGAGATCGACGGCTCCGTCGCCGTCGAGATCGCCGAGCCCCGTCAATGCGCCGCCGAGCAGGTCTCCCCCATCCAGGTCGCCCGTGAACCCACCGACCCCGTCGGTGAACTTCTGCTCCGCACGGACGGTGCCGTCCGCCGCGAGGCCCAGGAGGTACACGGCCCCGGCATTGCCGCCGGCGTCGTCGTCCCAGGTCGCACCGACGGCGACGTCGGGCAGCCCGTCGCCGTCCACGTCACCCGGCGCCGCCAGCGCGACCCCGAAGAAGTCGCTGTCGTCCAAGGCCGCCGTGAGGCCCCCCTCGAGGTCGCTGATCGTCTGCTCGGCTCGGACGGTGCCGTCGGTGTCGAGGAACAGGACGTGGAGCCGACCACGATCGTTCCCGCCGTCGTCCGCGGAATAGGCGCCGACCACGATGTCCTCGACCCCGTCACCGTCGAGATCTCCGATCCCGGCGACCGCGGCCAGGGAGTCATCGGCCGAGATGGTGGCGGTGAGGCCACCGGTGCCGTGTGTGATCTTCTGTTCCGACCCCACGGTGCCGTCGGCGTTCAGGAACAACAGGTACACCGCACCCGTGAACGGTCCGTTGGTCGAGTCGCCGACCGCACCGACCGCCAGATCGTTGACCCCGTCGTCGTCGAGGTCGCCGACCGAACCGAGGGCGAATCCGAACCGGGAATTGTCGTTGAGGTCCTCGGCGAGCCCACCCGTTCCCTCGGCGATGATCTGCTCGGCGCGCACCGTGCCGTCGGGATCGAGGAAGAGAATGTGGACCGCCCCGTTGGACGGCCCGCCGACGTCGGCTTGGTCAGCGCCCACGGCGAGCTCGGCCACGCCGTCTCCGTCGAGGTCGCCGACGCCGGCCAGTGACGCGCCGAACCGATCGCCGTTCGCGAGCGTGACACCGAGGCCGTCGCTGATCTCCTGCTCCGCCCGGACGGTGCCGTCGGCGTCGAGGAACAGGATGTGGACCGCCCCGCGATTCGAGCCGCCGACACCGGGATGTCCGGGTTCACCGACCGCGAGGTCGGTGATGCCATCGCCGTCGACGTCGCCGATCGCGGCCACCCCGGCGCCGAAGCCGTCGAGTGGCGAGGCGCCGAGTCCCCCCGTGAGATCGGAGATCTTCGTCGACGTGTCCGCGACGAGCTCCGCGGCGAGGAGGGGCGGGTCGAGATGGTCCGGCTGTCCGTCGAGGTCCGAGTCGAGGGCGTCGCGGTCGTCCCCGTCGCCGTTCGGATCCGCCCCTTCGGCGGCGGTGAGCACACCGTCGTCGTCATCGTCGTCGTCGAGGTAGTCCGGAATCCCGTCCCCATCGGTGTCGACGGCGTCGGTCGGATGCCCGTCGCCGTCGGGGTCGGCCCGTTCCCAGCGGGTGTCGATGCCGTCACCGTCGTCGTCGGGGTCGCTGACGTCGGGGGTCAGATCGTCGTCGGTGTCGCCCGTCTCGAACTCGTCGCAGACACCGTCGCCGTCGGTGTCGGTCAGGCAGTGTGCGAACGCCGCGGCGGGAGTCGGCAGGAGCCCTCCGCCCACCAGCACCGGCACCGCGACGAGCGCCGCCAGCACCACCACGAGGCGGTCCCGGACGCGACGATGCCGCCGTTCCCGTTCGGAACGACGGCACCGCAGGGCCTCCGGGCAGGCGGTCCCCGTCACGAAGGCACCGTCCTCCGTCGTTCACGAGCTCCCGAACGCCGGCTGTGGTCGACCAATGCGGCGCCACGGATCGTGAGTCGGGTCATGCCGTCCCGCCGTTCGTGCTCGAGGCGACCGCCGAGTCGTTCGGCCACGGAGGCGACGAGCAGGAGCCCTGTCGCGAACTCTCCTCGGCGGGCACGACGCTGACGGTCCGCCGAGCGGCGACCGAAGACGAGACCGGCGACCTCCGGCGGGAGACCCACGCCGTGGTCGATCACCGACAGGGCCACACCGTCCTCCGCGATGGCGACCTCGAGCTCCGCGGCGGACCCGTGGGCGCAGGCGTTGGCCACGAGCTCGTCGAGACACCACTCGAGCAGCGTCGGGTCCGTGAGGATCTGGCCCGGGAGGTCACGAACCCGCAGGGGAACGTCGTGGCGGGTCGACACCCGCTCGAGCATCGGTGCGAGCGGCATCGCGGCGGGGACCACGTCGAGCGTGCCGTTGCCGAGCCGGAGCAGGAGCAGCACTCGCTGGGCGCCGCGATCGGCCTCACGCAGCCCCGGATGCAGCGTCGTGGTCGTCCGCCCCTCCACCGCATCGGCGAGCGGCTCGACGACGCGGTGCAGCATCAGATCCTCCGCGCCCCGCGTCACGTCGCTCAGCCGGTCCTCGACCGACCCGAGATCCGCCCGGAGTTCCGATTCGAGGCGACCCGGGCGTGTGGCGACCCGATGGACGACGACGGCGACGGTCGGCACCACGAAGGCGACGACGAAGCCGACGAGGGTCGCCACGGCCCGCAACGAGTCCGAGGTCGCGTCGATCCGATCCAGGAGCTCGTCCCGGTCGGCGGCGACCGCGTCGGCGGTCGCCGCGAGTGGTTCGAGCACGTCTCGCCGCATGGACGTGAGTGCGGTGAGATCCTCGGCGGAGGCCAGCTCGCTCGAGACACCGACCATGCCCTGCTCGGCATCGTCGAGGGACGTCAGCGCCGCCTCGTCGAGCATGCCGACGGTGACGAGGGCGACGATGCCCGATCTCGCGTCGTCCACGGCGGTGTCGAACTCGGTGCGGCTGTCCTGTCGGGCCGACGTGGTCTCGAACCCGTCGCGCGACAGCAACGTGAGCATCACGAGCTGGCGGGCCCGGGCATCCGCGATCTCGATCGTGCGGATGGTCTCGTCGGCCAGGTAGAGCGCTGCGGCCTGCTCGTTCGTCTCCGCCGCCCGGGCTGCCATCGTGTAGACGCCGACGGCGATCAGCAGCACCGTGGCGCCGGCGGCGATCGACAACACGACCGTCCACCGTCGATCCAGGAGCGCGCGCAACCGAGCCATCCCCGTTCCATCGGCCGATCGAGCCCCCAACGTGAACGAGTGGGCAATGAGCCCCAGATGAAGCCGCTGGGTTAGGTTGCCGCCCACCGGGTGGGCCCGCCGGCCCACCATGCATGACACCGATCGATCAGCGAGGGGCACAGGCCATGGAACACGTCGACGTGGTGGTGGTGGGCGCCGGGATCTCCGGCATCGGAGCCGGCTACCACCTGCAGCAGGACTGTCCGGACCGGTCGGTCGTCATCCTCGAAGGCCGGGGCGATCTCGGCGGCACCTGGGACCTCTTCCGGTACCCCGGAGTCCGTTCGGATTCGGACATGCACACCCTCGGCTACAGCTTCAAGCCGTGGACCGCCGAGAAGTCGATCGCGGACGGGCCGTCGATCCTGGCGTACCTCCGCGAAACCGCCGCGGAGTACGGGATCGATCGCCTCATCCGCTACCACCGCCTCGTCGAGCGGGCGGCCTGGTCGACCGACGAGCAGCGCTGGACGTTGACGGTGCGCGACGTCGAGACCGACACGACCGCCACGATGAC
This sequence comes from Acidimicrobiales bacterium, assembly GCA_020630195.1. Taxonomy (GTDB): domain Bacteria; phylum Actinomycetota; class Acidimicrobiia; order Acidimicrobiales; family SZUA-35; genus JAHDBV01. The sequence continues at coordinate 69,530 of JAHDBV010000002.1, read as the reverse complement.
CTGCGGCTTCCTGTTCATGTGCGCCGGCTACTACTCGTACCGGGGCGGCTACACCCCCGAGATCACCGGACTCGACGGCTTCGGGGGTGACGTCATCCACCCCCAGGCGTGGCCGGACGACTTCGACCACGCGGGCAAGCGCGTCGTGGTCATCGGCTCCGGAGCCACGGCGATGACCATCGTGCCCGCCATGGCCGACACCGCCGCCCACGTCACGATGCTCCAGCGCTCCCCCACCTACGTCGTCTCCCGACCCGACGTCGACCCGGTGGATCGGGCCCTGCGCAAGGTGTTGCCCGCTCACCTCGCCTACAAGCTCGTCCGCAAGAAGAACATCACGATGGGCCAGTGGTTCTACGGCCAGACCCGGAAGAACCCGGACAAGGTCAAACAGAAACTGCTCGACGAGACCCGCAAGCACCTCGGTGACGCCACGGTCGAGGAGCACTTCACACCGACGTACGGACCCTGGGATCAGCGGTTGTGCCTGATTCCCAACGGCGACCTGTTCAACGCCATCACGGGCGGTTCGGCGTCGGTCGTGACCGACACGATCGACACCGTCACACCCGACGGGATCCGACTCGACTCCGGTGAGCACCTCGAGGCCGATGTGATCGTGACCGCCACCGGACTCCAGCTCGTCTCGCTCGGTCACGTGGAGATCGAGGTGGACGGGGAGACGGTCGACTTCAGCGACACGTGGACCTACAAGGGCCTCGCCTACTCCGACGTGCCGAACCTGGTCTCGTCGTTCGGCTACATCAACGCCTCCTGGACACTCCGCGCCGACATCACCTGCGGGTTCGTGACCCGTCTGCTGAACCATCTCCGGGACACCCAGACGACGAGCGTGACTCCGAGGCTGCGACCCTCCGATGCCGACATGCCCCGGCGACCCTGGATCGACGACTTCTCCGCCGGCTACATGCAGCGGATGATGCCGATGCTGCCCAAGCAGGGCGATCGGGCCCCGTGGTTGAACCCCCAGCGCTACGAGGCCGACCGGACGCTCATCGTCGAGGCGCCACTCGATGACGGCGTCCTGGTCTTCGCCGGTGCGAGGGCGTCGTCTCCCGCCCCCGCATGACCGATCCCGCACCCGAACGGTCGGCGCCGCCGATTCCACGCTCCTCCTGGCAGACCCTCGCCATCACCTCCCTCGTGGGGTTCATGGTCTCGATGGAGATCACGATCATCGCCCTCGCGCTGCCCGACATCCGCGACGCGTTCCCCGACGCGGACGAGGCGACGCTCTCGTGGGTCATCACCACCTACAACATCGGGGTGGCCTCCCTGCTGCTGCTGGCCGGCTGGGCGGCCGACCGGCACGGGCGCAAGCGCGTGTTCCTGTGGGGCCTGTCGATCTTCCTGGTGGGTTCGCTCCTGTCCGGTCTCGCCGGTTCGGCGACGCAGCTGATCGCCGCCCGCGCGCTCCAGTCGATCGGCGGTGCACTCCAGTTCCCCGCCGGTCTGGCCCTGCTCCTGCCGGCGTTCCCCATCGAACGCCGGGGCATGGCCATCGGGATCTGGGGCGCGATGGGCGGCCTGGCCGCCGCCCTCGGCCCGCCACTCGGCGGCCTGCTGGTCGGCCTGTTCGACTGGCGAGCCGTGTTCCTCGTGAACGTGCCCGTCGCGGCCTTCGCGGTCATCGCCGGTCGGTCCTGGTTGACCGAGTCGACCTCGGACGACGTGCCCGATCGGGTCGATCCCGTCTCGGTGCCGATCGCGTCCATCGGCGTCGGCGCGATCGTGTTCGGCATCGTCCAGAGCGAGACCTGGGGGTGGGCCGACACCCGGACACTCGTGGCCTTCGCCGCCGGTGTCGTCTTGGTGGCGCTGTTCGTCGTCCGCTCGGCGGGGCACGACCGGCCGCTGTTCGACCTCGATCTGTTCCGGTTGCGCAGCTACGCCCTCGGCAACCTCGGCACGGTCTTCTTCGTGGTCGCCTTCTTCTCGTTCTTCGTCCCCTTCCCCACCTTCGTGCAGGGGACCTGGGACTACTCGGTGATCCGCACCGGGCTCGCGATCGCGCCGGGCCCACTCCTCGCCACCGTGTTGTCGCCCGTGCTCGGCAACCTCGCCGACCGCGTCGGCCCCGGCCCGATCCTGGCCGTCGGCGGACTGGCCGGCACGGCCTCGATGGCCTGGCACCTCACGTTCATGACCGTCGAATCACGCTGGCTCGTCGGCCTGTTGCCCGGCGCCCTGCTGCTCGGCATCGCCGCCGGCTCGTCGTTCGCCATGTCGGTGTCCGCGTCGATGCGGGACGTGAGCCCGGCGCGGTTCGGGATGGCGGGAGCGGGCCGCACCACCATCTTCCAGCTCGGCGTGGCGCTGGCCATCGCACTCGCGGTCGCCGTCGTCGGCCGGCCCGAGGCCGGCCAGGCCGCCCTGGACGCGTCCCGACGGGGCTGGTGGCTCGCCCTCGGGTGTTTCGTCGTCCAGGCGTTGGTCTTCGGGGTCTTCTTCCCCCGCGGCAACGCGCAACGGGCCGGGTGAAGCACCCGGCCCGTCGTCACGTTCGTCGTGGTGTCGCCACTCAGGCGAGCAGGTCGGGCAACTGGGCCGCGATCTCCTCGGGTGAGGTCATCGGTTCGAACCGGGCGAGCACCTCGCCGTCGCCCGAGACCAGGAACTTCGTGAAGTTCCAGGCGATGTCACTCGTCTCACCGGCTCCCGGCTGCTCGGAGCGGAGCCACTGGTAGAGCTCGGCGGCGCCGTCGCCGTTCACCTCGATCTTCGAGAACATCGGGAAGTCGATGTCGAAGCTCTCGGTCACGAACTGCTTGATCTCGGCGTCGGAGCCGGGCTCCTGCTCACCGAACTGGTTGCAGGGGAAGCCGAGCACGATGGTGCCGTTGTCGTCGTGGTGGAGCGTACGCAGACCTGCGTACTGGGGCGTGAGGCCTCAATGCGAGGCGACGTTCACCACCAGGCAGGCGGAGCCGGCGAACGACGAGAACGAGACGTCCTCGCCATCGATCGACGGCATCGTCAGATCATGGAATGTGGTCATGACCGAGACCGTAGCCGCCGCCGTCGCCGGCTCCGGACGGGCGGCGGACCGATCGGGCCCGCTGGTGGGTTCGGAGCGGCGAGGTGGCACGGCTAGCGTCCGGCCGGTGCCTGTCACCTCCACCGAGTTCCTCGGCCTCACCGATCGCCCCGACGGCCGCAGCGACATGCTCCTGACGCCGGCGAACACCGGTGGTGGCGCGTCGTTGTTCGGTGGCGCCGGACTCGCCGCCGGTGTGGTGCTGGCCGAGCAACGCACGCAACGACCGGCGGTCTGGATGACCACCCAGTTCGTGTCCCTCACCCGCCGGGGCGAGACCATCTCGTTCGGGTGCGCCCAACCGGCGGTGGGGCGCACGATGACCCAGGTCCACATCGACGGTGAGGTCGACGGCCGGATCGTCATCGCCGGGCTCGGTGCCTGCGGCGAGCGACCGGAGCACCACCGAACCGACCAGATCCGGCCGCCCGCGGCCCCCGGCCCCGAGGAGTCCGAGCCGGTCGTGCGCGATCCCGACGACCCGTCCGAACTGCATCATCTCGTCGAGACGCGGGTGGCCCGGGGCATGTTCGGGTTCACCGAGACCGGTGCGGCCTCGGGCGACGAGCGATCCTGGATCTGGTGTCGCATGCCGTCGGTGTCGCTCGACGGCGCGGTCCTGGCGTTGATCGCCGACTACATGCCGTCGGTCCTCGGCAACGCCGTCGACTCGCGGGTCTGGTGCTCGAGCATCGACAACACGATCCGCTTCGCCGACCCCGTCGACGATCCCGACGGTTGGGTGCTGCTCGAGAACTCCGCGGAGTTCGTCGGCAACGGCTTCGGGATCGGTCGCTGCCGCATGTGGAGCGAATCGGGACGGCTGCTCGCCACCGCGTCGCAGTCGATGTCGGTGCGCCTTCCCCCACCCGACGCCTGATCCGGCCGAGCCCGGGCTCGATCTCGATCGGCGACGATCGGAGGCGCCGGGAACGAGATGCCCCGCCCACCGGTTCCGCCTCCGTGCGTCGACCGATCGTGCTGCTCGTCCTCCTGCTCGCCGCCTCGGCCTGCTCACCCGGCTCCACGACCACCGCACCGGCACCGGCGAGCACCACCGCAGGCGACCCCTCGACCTCGTCGACGACGGCCGTCGAGGCGTCCGGAGCCGAATCCGACCGGGACCGCAGCCAGACCACCACCCCGCTCGAGTACCTCGATGGCCCCGCTCGGGCGTTCATGCGGCAGATGAACGAGCCCCGCCCCGTCGAGAACTCGGCGATGCCTCCGCGCCACTGGGACCCCGAACGGTTCCCCGAGATCCTCGTCGAGCGGACCGAGATCCTGCCCGGCGGACCGCCACCGGACGGCATCCCCTCCATCGACACGCCCTCCGCCGTGCCCGTCGAACGGATCGACTGGCTCGACGACGCCGAGGCCGTGATCGTCGTCAGCGTCGGGGAGTCGACGCGGATCTACCCGATCCAGGTCCTGATCTGGCACGAGATCGTCAACGACGAGCTCGGCGACGTCCCGATCACCGTCACCTACTGCCCGCTGTGCAACTCGGCCGTCGTGTTCGAACGGGAGATCGACGGTCGTCTCCTCGACTTCGGCACGTCCGGCTACCTCTACCAGTCGTCGCTCGTGATGTACGACCGCCAGACCGAGTCGCTGTGGACCCACTTCGACGGCCGCTCGGTGGTCGGCACCCTCATCGGCACGGAGCTGCCACTCGTCCCCGCCTCGACGATGTCGTGGGCCGATGCGATCGCGGCCTTCCCCGACGCCACGGTGCTCGAACGTGACACGGTCGACCCGAAGCCCTACGGACGCAACCGGTACGCCGGCTACGACCAGGCGGATGCACCCCTCACCGGCTGGTTCACCAACCGCGAGGTGTCCGACCGGCTGGCGCTGATGACCCGCGTCATCGGGATCCGGCGGGCGACGCCCCTCGCGGTCCCACTCGACCTCGCCGCCGAGCGCGGCGTGATCCCGCTCGACGACGGCGCACCACTCGTCGTGTTCTGGTCGCCCGGCACGAACTCACCGCTCCAGGACGACGACGTCGCCGGCGGCGACGACATCGGGGCGACCGGGGTCTTCTCGCCGATCATCGACGGCCGGGAGCTGACCTTCACCTCCGACGACGGCGTGTTCACCGACGCCCAGACCGGAAGCTCCTGGTCGATCGCGGGCACGGCACTCACCGGGCCGCTGGCCGGCCGACGGCTCACCCCCGTCGAGCACCTCGACACGTTCTGGTTCGCCTGGGCGACCTTCGAACCGGAGACGACGATCGTCGGGTGAGGGTGTCGCCCCGGCCGCCGGTCAGAGGCCCTCGGAGAGCGGCCAGAGGTCGGGGAACTCGGCGGGCCGCTGCTCCATCTGTGCGGCGAAGGCCTCGGCCATGTCGTCGGTGTCGAAGTGTGCGGCATTCCAGTTGGCGATGAACTCGAGCCCGTCGGCCACGGAGTGATCGCGGGTGTAGTGCATGGTCTGCTTCGTGCCCCAGATCGCCATGGGCGACTTGGATGCGATCTCGGCCGCGATCTCGAGCACGCCGGCGAGCAGCGCCTCGTGGTCGTCGTAGACCTTGTTCACGAACCCCGCCTCGAACGCCTCCTGCGCCGACCACTTGCGGCCGGTGTAGGCGAGCTCCCGGACGATGCCCTCGGCGACGAGCTTCGGCATGCGCTGGAGCGTGCCGACGTCCGCGGTCATCCCGATGTTGATCTCGGCGATCGAGAAGAACGCGTCGGCCGTCGCATACCGCATGTCCGCGGCCGAGATCATGTCGATGGCCCCACCAACGCAGGCCCCCTGGATGGCGCAGAGCACCGGCACCCGCGAACGTTCGAGCGCGGTGAAGGTGTCCTGGAGCTTCATGGCCGTCGAACGGAACCGCTCGTTGCGCCGGCTCCGATGACCCGAGCCCCCGGGGCGCACGTCGTCGTTGCCGGCGAACACCGAGAGATCCATGCCCGAGCAGTAGTGGCGCCCTTCGGCCTCGAGCACGATCGCACGGACGTCACCGGAGGCGGAGAGGCCGTCGACGATCTCGGGGAGCTCACGCCAGAACGCGGCGATCATCGAGTTGGCCTTGTCCGGCCGATTCATCCGGATCCTTGCGACCTTGTCGCTCACCGCCACGTCGAAACACTCATATCCCACGGCGCACGCTCCTCATCCTCATCCGAAATCCCAGGTGCAGGTGGGGCACAGTGTCACCCCAGCGCGGGAATTTGAGCAAGCACCGAGGTCCTGCCAGGCTCGCCGCATGGAGTTCGACCTCGACCAGACCGACGCCCTGCTCTCCACGACGCGGGCGGTGCGTAAGCGCCTCGACTTCGATCGGGAGGTTCCCGACGACGTCCTGCTCGAGTGCCTCCAGCTGGCCGTGCAGGCGCCGACGGGTTCGAACCGTCAGGGCTGGCGATGGATGGTCGTGCGTGACGCCGAGAAGAAGGCGGCGCTGGCCGACATGTACCGCCGGGCCGGAGGCGAGTACCTCGCCGCGGCGGCCGCCGATGCCGAGGACGGCTCACAGACGGGCCGGGTGCTCGACTCCGCCAACTTCCTCGCCCAGAACCTCGAACGGGTGCCGGTGTTCGTCATCCCGCTGATCATCGGACGCCTCGAGGACGCCGTCGGCGAAGGACGGAATCTCACCAACGCCGCCGCGGGCCTCATGGGGTCGATCGTGCCGGCGATGTGGTCGTTCCAGTTGGCACTGCGCAGCCGCGGCCTCGGCTCCTGCTACACGACGTTGCATCTCGGCCTCGAGCAAGAAGCAGCGGAGCTGCTCGGCATCCCGGCCCACATGAGCCAGGCTGGGCTCTTGCCGGTGGCCTACACGAAGGGCACCGACTTCAAGGCGGCGAAGCGGCCCCCTGTGTCGGAGATCACCTACCTCGACAGCTACAAGAACCCGATCGCCTGAGCCGCCGCCCGGCGGGTGCGAGCCGGAGTTCCCGCGAGGAGGTGATGCGCAGCATCACCTGGCGCGGGGATGTGGTCATTCCTCGATGCCGGCGCGCCAGCGGCGCCAGCGCAGGTTGGCCCGCACGCCGAGGGAGTTGAACGGTTCGGGGAAGTTCCGGCTGGGACGCCCTTTCGCGAGCATCAGATCGAGATGCTCCGACGGGGCCCCGTGCATCGAGTCGGCGAGGAGCATCCCGCAGACCGTGCCCCGCACGATGCCGACCCCGTTGTGCACGATCGAACCCTGCACACCCGGTCGGAGCTCGCCGAAGGCGGGCTGACCGTTGCGGCTGAGGCTCACCGGGCCACCCCAGGTGAACTCGAACGGAATGCCCGCCAGCGTCGGGAACCTGCGGTCGAACGATCGTCGATGCGTCCGCTCCGCCGTCGCCAGCCAGCGACCGTCGTGTCGGGAGCGTCGGCTGAAGCTGAAGATGTTGCGTACGACGATGCGCCGCTCACGGCCGAGCTTTCGCACGGTCGTGCCGGCACCTTCGGCGGCGATCAGCCCCCAGGTGTCGTCTCCGCCGACCGAAGCCCACTCGTCGTCGTCGAGCTGGCGACTCATCGAGCCCCAGGTCATCAGCGGGATCGTGTGCTTGCGGTAGAAGCCGAAGCCGGGTCCGTAGCCGTTGGTGGCGAGCACGAGGCTCGGTGTCCGCAGGGTGCCGTGCTCGGTGCGGACCGTGTGGGGCGGTCCGTAGTCGACGTCGACCACGGCCGACCGCTCGTGCACGGCGACGTTGTCGGGCAGGGCGTCGGCGATGCCCCGGAGCAGTCCGGCCGGCTGCACGAGCACCGTGCCCGGGGTGTGCAGCGCCCGGGTGTAGAACCCCGTGCCCAGACGCTCGACGGTGGCGTCGCGGTCCCAGGCGGTGTGGGGTTGGCCCATCGTGTCGAGCATCTGTGCGAACTCGTCGAGGTGATGCTCACCCCGAGGTGTCGCGGCGCCGTGCACCTTGCCGACGTCGTCCCAGAAGGCCTCGAGGCCGTGCTCGGTGACGAGGCGGGCGAGTGCCCGCTGGCCGTGGGTGTTCATCGCCATCTGGCGGAGCTCGCGTTCGACGTCCTCCGGCGCGAACGACCCGGCCCGGATGTCGTGGGTCATGTCGATCGCGAAGCCCGACGAGCGGCCTCCCGCGGAGTTGCCCACGAGGTCGGCGTCGAGCACCACGATGCTGGCCGACGGCTCGAGTTCGGCGAGGCGTCGGGCCGCGGCCAGCCCGGTCCACGACGCACCGACCACGACGTGGTCGACGGTGTCATCGCCCCGGAACACGTCCGGCTCGGGCAGCGCGCCGAGGATCTCCAGCCAGCCATTCCGGCGGTCGGTGCGGGGTTGGTGGTCGACGGGAGCCATCGGGACGGACGTCTCAGGAGGCGCCGAGGTCGAGCCAGATGGTCTTGGTCTCGGTGTACTGCTCGTGGCTCGCGAGCCCGTTGTCCCGGCCGCCGAAGCCCGACAGGCCGTACCCGCCGAACGGGGTCGCCGCGTTGCCCTCGGAGTAGGTGTTCACGCTGACCGTGCCGGCCCGGAGCCGGTTGGCCGCGAGGTGGGCGGTGCGCACGTTGGAGGTGAACACCGACGCGTGCAGTCCGTAGGGCGTGTCGTTGGCGAGGTCGATGGCCTCGTCGGCGTGGTCGAACCTCGTCACGGCGAGCACGGGACCGAAGACCTCGTCGCAGGCCAGTTCCGCGGAGGGGTCGACGTCGTCGAAGATCGTCGGCTCCATGAACCAGCCGCCCGACTCCGCGCGGAGGCGGCGGCCGCCACGGCGCAGGACGGCGCCGGCCTCGACGGCACGTTCGACGTACCCGAGCATGCGATCGAGCTGCGCCTCGGTGATGATCGCCCCGACGCGGGTCTCGGGGTCGAGCGGATCACCGACGACCCACGAGTGCATCACCTCGTCCATGCGAGCCAGGAGGTCGTCGGCGATGGAGCGGTGCACGATGAGGCGGGAGTTGGCGGAGCAGTTCTGGCCGGCGTTCCACACGATCGCCTCGCACGCCGCCTCGGCGACGGCGTCGAGGTCCTCCGCGTCGGCCATCACGACCATCGGGGACTTGCCCCCGCACTCCAGGAGCACCCGTTTGAGATTGGAGTCCGCGGCGTAGCGCAGGAACATGCGGCCGACCTCGGTCGAGCCCGTGAAGGCCACGCAGTCGACGTCGGGGTGCTCGCCGAGGGCGCGGCCGGTGACCTCCCCCGGACCACTCACGATGTTGAGCACACCGTCGGGCAGACCGGCCTCCGAGGCGAGCTCACCGAGGCGCAGCGTCGCCATCGAGGTCTCCTCCGCCGGCTTCAGCACCAGGGTGTTGCCCGTCGCGAGCACCGGCCCGATCTTCCAGGCCGCCATCATCAGCGGATAGTTCCACGGCAGCACGGCCGCGACGACACCGATCGGTTCCCGGACGATCATCGACACGGCTCCCGGACCCGACGGTGCGACCTGGTCGTGCCACTTGTCGGCCATCTCGGCGTGCCAGCGCAGGCAGGCCACGGTCTCGGGAAGGTCGATGGTCGAGGTGTCGTGGATCGGCTTGCCCGATTCGAGGGTCTCGAGCATGGCCAGTTCGTCGGCGTTCGCTTCGACCAGCGAGGCGAAGCGCAGCAGGAGCCGGCGTCGTTCGGTCGGCTCGAGGCGCGGCCACGGTCCGGTCGCCACCGCCGCACGCGCCGCGGCGACCGCGGCGTCGACGTCGTCGGCTGACGCCACGGCGATCTCGGCCAGGGGCTCCCCGGTGGCCGGATTCACCGTGGTCATCGTCGTGGCGTCGGTGGCATCGATGGCCGAACCGCCGATCCAGAGCTTCGTGGGCGCGCCGAGAGCGGCCAGGAGTGCTCCGGCATCGGCGGAGGGGTTGGGTGCGGTCATGACGCGTCTCCGTTGCGGGCGGTCCGGGTGGTACGAGAGGTCATCTGGACGAGCCAGTCACGCTCCTCCTCCCACTCCCGGTGGATGAGGGAGGAACGGTCGATCGTGTTCGTCGGCAGCGTCGACAGCGCGGTCATCAGCGCGAGCCGCCCCTGCCGGGTCATGGGCATCACCGGCCGTCGGCACGGTCCGACGGTGCGCCCCACCATGTTGGTGGCCGTCTTCACGGCCGAGTTGTATTCGGCGTCGACGTTGTTCTCCCAGAAGAACATGTTGGCCGGCAGCATGCGGGCCCACAGCTCGAGGGCCTCGGCGTGGTGCCCCTCGGTGACGAGGTTCCAGAGCGCGACGCACTCGTGGGGCATCACGTTCGCCGCGCCCCAGATCCAGCCGGCCGCGCCGGCCATCGCCGCATAGGGGGCGAGCGGATCGGCGCCGGCGAGCACGTGCCCCCCGATCCCGATCAGCTTCTGCAGCCGGATGAAGTCGCCCGTCGAGTCCTTGATGTAGGCGATGTTCTCGATCGCCATCAGCTGGCGATACAGGTCGGCGTGGATGTCGAACCCGGAGTTGACGGGGATGTTGTAGAGCACGATCGGGAGGTCGACGGCGTTGGCGAGCGTCTCGTAGTGGAACAGCACGCCCCGTTCGAACGGGCCCTCGAAGTACGGCGGGAGCACCATGGCAGCCGAGGCCCCGGCATCGGCCGCCCAGCGTGTCCGCTCGATGGCGTCGGTGGTCGTGATCGCCGAGGTCTGGGCGACCACGGGCACACGGCCGTCGACGATCTCGCAACCGAGCGCGATGATGCGTTGCTTCTCCGCGTCGGAGAGGAAGGCGAACTCCCCCGTGCCGGCACAGAGCACGAGTCCGTGCACTCCGGCGTCGAGCAACGACTCGATGTGGTCGCGGAGGCGACCCTCGTCGAGTCGCTCGCCCGTGTCGTCGAACGGTGTGGTCATCGCCGCACACACACCGTGCAGCAGTGGTCGGTCGGTCGGCTCGGTCATCTCGGTCCTCACAGGACGTTCGGGTCGATCTCGGTGAGGCGGCGGGCGACGAAGTCGTCGAGCTCGGCACGCGCCTCGTCGGGCATCGGGGGTCGTTCGTAGTTCGACAGCAGCTCGCCCGCCTTGGCCGTCGCCCGGGCCTCCGCGTCGAGGCCACCGGCGGCGAGCCACTGCTCGTACCCGTCGGCGTCCATGAGCTCCGGCGTGGCGAAGGCCTGCTGGAAGTTCGCGAGGGTGTGGGCGGTGCCGAGGTAGTGGCCACCCGGCGGTACGTCCACCATCGAGTCGACCGCGGCGTCGAGCTCGTCGAAGGCCACACCCCGGGCGAATCGGCGGAAGAGGGCCGCCTGCTCCCCGTCGAGCACGGCCTTCGCATAGCTCTGGCACATCGCCGACTCGAGATAGCCGGTGGTGGAGAGCACGAAGTTCGCCCCGGCGAGCACGACGCCGAACATGTTGCGGGCGGCCTCGTAGCCGGCCTGGGCGTCGACGAGCTTCGACGACGAGCACATGCCCGAGCAGCGCCAGGGCAGGTCGTAGAAGCGGGCCATCTGGCCGTGGAGCAGGTTCATGTGGTCGATGTCTGGGGTGCCCGCCATCGGCGCACCGGACTTCATGGAGACCGTTGCCAACCACTGGCCGTAGAGAGCCGGTGCGCCCGGTCGCACGAGCTGGCTGAACGCGACACCAGCCAGGGCCTCGGCGTTGATCTGCACGATCGACCCGATGACCGACGCCGGGGTGGAGGCGCCGCCGAGGACGAACGGCGAGAAGAGCATGGCCTGGTTCGACGCCGAGTAGACTTTGACCGCGTCGAGCATCGTGGCGTCCCACACGAGCGGTGAGTTGCCGTTGGCGAGGCTCGTCATCACGGTCGTGTCGGCCACGACCTCCCGGCCGAACACGATCCGTGCCATCTCGAGGGAGTCCTCGGCCCGCTCCCTCGAGGTGACCGAGCCCATGAACGGCTTGGTCGAGTGCACCATCAAGGATCGGGTCATCTCGAGGTGACGGTGGGGCACGGCGACGTCCATCGGTTCACAGACGACCCCACCGGTCATCTGCATCGACGGCGTCAGGTAGGCGAGCTTCGCGAAGTTGTCGAAGTCGTCGAGGGTCGCCGCACGACGCCGACCGTCGAGGTCGCGCACGTAGGGCGCGCCGTAGGCCGGCGTGAAGATCGACTTGCGGCCGCCCACCGTCACGGACCGATCCGGGTCGCGGGCGAGCATCGTGTACTCCGAAGGCGCCGTGGCGATCAGCTCCATCAGCAGCGCCCGATCGATGCGGACCCGGTGGCCGTCGACGTCGGCCCCGGCGCCGGCCCATATCGCCGCCGACTCGTCGTCGCGGAACTCGATCCCGGTCTCCTCGAGCAGGCGCATCGTCGTGTCGTGCACCTTCTCCACCTGTTCGGGCAGGAGCAGGTCCATGAACGGGATGCCCCGATCGAGTTCGGGGAGGAACTCGAGGGTGAACGCCGTGCGGGCGTCGACCCGGGCGCGGCGGCCGCGGCCACGGCGGCCGGGTGCGGGGGTGGCGGTGGTCATGCCGCGGCTCCTTCGAGGGACTGACGCAGGTGGGCCCGGAGGGCGGTGGTGGGTTCGGCCTCGGCCGGACCGGAGCGGAGTACGTAGGCGACCCGTGGCAGTTCGACCACGGTGCCCGTCCAGGCCCGCATCGAGTCGTCGATGTGGGGTTCGTTCAGCACGGCCACACCGAGCCCGGCGGTGACGGCGGATCGCACCCCGGCGATCGACGGGCACTCGAGCACCCGATGCCAGCGACGGCCGGCGGCGTCGAGCGCCCGGACGAGGAACGGTTCGTAGAGGCACCGGGGTCCGAAGGAGATGAGCGGGATCGACTCGGCGTCGTCGAAGGTCGCGGTCGTCGCCTGGACCACGTCGAGCCGGTCGTGGCGCCGGACCTCGTCGCCGAGGCGGACCCGTCCGGGCGTCTCGATGACCTGGAGCAGCGCCAGGTCGACCGATCCGTCGTCGAGCCACTCGGCGACCACGGCCGAGTCGTTGACCCGGATCTCCAACTCCACCGCCGGATGGGTCCGGCGGAAGCGGCTGGCGATCTCGGCGAGTTCGGTGACCGCCACCTCCTCGTTGCAGCCGAGGCGCACCCGGCCGGTGACGTCGGTGCGACGACGGATCCGGTCGACCGCCGTGTCGTGCGCGGCGATCATCACCTCGGCATAGCCGAGGAGGTCGCGTCCGTCCTCGGTCGGTTCGACCGTCGAGCCGCCCCGATGGAGCAGCGCCATGCCCACCCGCTCCTCGAGTCGTCGGATCTTGTGGCTGACCGCCGACTGGGTCACGCCGAGCCGCTCGGCGGCATCGGTGAACCCACCCGCCTCCACCACGGTGGCGAGGACCCGGAGCGATTCGACGTCGAGGCGCAGGCCGCCGTCGACGGTGATCGCTTCGGTGGGAGGGGGTGCGTCGGCCATGCGCGCCGGACATTACAGAGTGTCATGTGCCCGGGCAACCACATGACGCAAGCGGCGATGGCGTGCTCGACGCTCGTGCTAGACCCTCGGCCATGACCAGCAGTGCAGCCGGGCTCTTCGCCGGGCAGACCGCGATCGTCACGGGTGCGACCTCGGGAATCGGACGGGCCACGGCCCTCGATCTCGCCGCCCACGGCGCCACCGTCATCGTGCACGGCCGCCGAGGCGATGCGGCCGAGGCGGTGGTTGCCGAGATCGAGGGGATCGGCGGTCGGGCCGCCGTCGTGCTCGGTGACATCGGCGATCCGACCATCGCCGCCGGACTGGTCGAAGCCGCCCGGTCGACCGGCTCGCCCGTCTCCCTCCTCGTCAACGCCGCCGGCGTGATCGTGCGCGCTGATGCGGTCGACACGAGTGACGACGATTGGCACCGCGTCATGCGCACGAACGTCGACGGCACCTTCTTCACCAGCCGGGCCGTCATCCCCGCGATGCGCGCCGCCGGCGGTGGCGCCATCGTGAACGTCGCCAGCAACGTGGGGCTCGTCGGCTCCGAGGGGCTCGCCGCCTACTGCGCCTCGAAGGGCGCCGTCGTGACCCTCACCAAGGCGATGGCGCTCGACCACGCCGCGGAGGGCATCCGGATCAACGCCGTGTGTCCCGGCGCGGTCGACACCCACATGCTCCGATCCGGGCGGGACGCGGCGCCCATGACCGACGACGCCATCATCGACATGAATCTGGCGTCGATCCCGCAGGGCCGGGTCCCCGGACCGGATGAGGTCGCCGCCCTGATCCGCATGCTCCTCTCCCCCGCCACCGACCACGTCGTCGGGGTGGCACTGCCGATCGACGGAGGATTCCTCGCCCGATGACCACCGAACCCCCACCCACCGACACGTCCACGTCGCCCGCCCTGGCGGGTCGTGTCGCCCTGGTCACCGGTGCATCCCGGGGAATCGGCCGTGGCATCGCCGAGCGTCTGGTCGCCGCCGGGGCGAGCGTCGTGAACGGCGACATCACCGGGCCGGACGAGGCCGTCACCGGTTGCCGCCACATGCCGCTCGACGTCACGGACCCCACCTCGGTGGCGGACACGCTGCACTCGATCTCGACGGTCGAGGGCCGGCTCGACATCGTGGTGAACAACGCCGGGATCATGTTCGAAGAACCCCTGGACGGTCACGATCTCGACGCCTGGCATCGCATGGTCGCCATCAACCTGACCGGCCCGTTCCTCGTGACCCGGGCGGCGACACCGCTGCTCGCCCGCCGGGGTGGCAGTGTCGTCAACGTCGGATCCATCGAGGGGTATTCGGCGAACCCCGGCCACGTCGCCTACGGCGCGACCAAGGGCGGGGTGCACGGCATGACGAACGCGATGGCGGTCGATCTCGGACCGTCGGGCATCCGGGTGAACGCGGTGGCTCCGGGGTGGATCGACACCGAGCTCAATGCGTCGTTCGTGGATCGCCATCCGGACCGCGACGAGGTCGTCCGGCAGCTCGCCGTGCTGCACCCGGTCGGCCACATCGGCGCGCCGAGCGATGTCGGCGACGTCGTGACGTGGCTGGCCTCCGACGCCGCCCGATTCGTGACCGGTCAGGTGATCACCGTCGACGGGGGTCGACTGGCGAAGCCGCCGCTGCCGCCGATCATGGGCTGATCAGACGCGCCCCGAGCCGGACACCAGCGCGGCGGGACCCCACCAGAACCCGTCGTGGACCGGCTCGACCCGGACATCACCGAAGCCGGCCTCCTCGAGCTCGGCCGCCCAGGCGGCCACCGGCTGTTCATGGGTGTGCCGAACACGACCCGGCAGGAACTGTCCGAGCAGGACGGGAACGAGGAACCCGTCGATCACCGAGGGATCGGCGTGCTGCTCGACGCCCCGCCGGTAGGTGCGGGCGCAGTACTCGGCGTGGTCGACCGACCGATCGGCGAAGGCGGGAATGTCGAACTCGACGAGTGCGAGCCGATCGACGTGCTCGGCCAGGTGGGTGAGGCATCGCACACGGGTGGCGGGATCCAGGTTGTGGAGTGCGAACGTGGCCTGCGTGCGCGCGACCCGGCGTGCCGGCTCCCAGGTCTCGACGTCGCGTTCGATCGGTGTCGCGATCTCCCGCGTGACGCTCGCTCCCGTCACTTCCACGGCGGCCCTCGCCGCCGCTCGCATGGCGCCAGCCGGCTCACACAGTTCGACCTCGTCACCTGGCCCGACCATGGCGGCGACCACCCGGCCGTCCCCGCACCCGATGTCGAGGAGTGCCCCGCCGACCTCCGACCAGTGCGACCGCAGCGCCCCGATGGTGGCGGCGTAGAGCGCGGGGTTCTCACCGGTGGCGATGAAGCGGGTGAAGGCCGACGGATCGACATAGACATCGTCCGCCGGCCGGGCCAGGCCGGCTCGGAGCGCCAGCGCCAGCGGGTCGGCGTCGCCATCCAACAGATCGTGGGCCCGGGCGGCCTCGCCGTCGGCTGCTGCGAGCAGCGCCAGGACCACCGGGTCGTCGGATGGAGCGGCGTCGGCGGTCACCCCCCGAGACTAGTGAGCGGCAGGTCCCGGGATCCGGGACCTTCCGGACCTACCACGTGGTACTGACTACATTGCCGCCGTGCTCCGCCAGGCCACCGGCAATCGCCAGCTCGTTGCGCTCGTCTCGAGCTACTTCCTGGCGCTCGTGGCCGACAAGGCCGCCTACATCGGGTACCTCGTCTACGCCTACGACCAGGGCGGTGCCAGCGCCACTGCACTCACCAGCATCCTGACCCTGATCCCGCTGTTCGTCCTCGGCCCGGTGGTCACCCGTGCCCTCGGATCCCGGTTGCCCAATCGCTCCCGCGGTCTGTGGCATCTCGCGCAGGGGGCGACGCTCGGCCTGGCGGCCGTGGCGGCCTCCACGGGCGCACCACTCCCGATCGTGATCGCCGCGTCGACGCTCGCCGTCGGAGCGAGCGCCATCATGCTCCCCGGCGTCGCGATGTTGTCCCCGGCGGTGGCCCGCTCGACCGACGAGCTCGTCGCCGCCAATCTGTGGATCGCCCACGCGAACAGCGTGGCCTCGCTCGCCGCTCCCTTCGCCGCCGCGGTGCTCCTGGCCGTCGGCGGCTCGCCGGCGGTCCTGGTCGGCACCGCCGGCGCGGCCGCACTGGCGGCGGCGCTCACCTTCTCGATGGAGCGCATCGAGTTGGCCGTGAGCGACGAGAACCAGACGGGTGCCACCGAGGACCGCGCCGGCCTCGCTGAGGTCCGGGCACTTCCCGGCGGCTCGGCCATCCTCCTCGCCGGTGCCACCCACTACGCCCTGCTCACGATGGTGGGCATCATCGCCGTCGTGCTCGCCCGCAGCACCCTGGACCTCGGTGAGGCGGGCCCGGGCATGCTGAACCTCGCCTACGGGGTGGGTGCGTTCGCCTCCGCCCTGATCGCGGGTCGGGCGCTGCGCCGCCGGGCGCTGACCCCGGTACTCGTCACGTCGGTCGCCGCCAGCGGCGCCGCCTACCTCTCGATCGCCGCCGCCTCCGAGCTGACGATCGCGCTCGTCGCCTATGTGATCCTCGGGATCTCCCGGGTCACCGCCGAATCGACGACCCGCATCATGCTGCAGCGCATCTCCACCCCGGCGGTGATGGCCGGCGCCTTCGCGGTGCTCCAGGCCGCCACGGGGCTGGGTGGCATGGTCGGCTCGGCACTCGTCCAACTGCTCCTGACCCTGGCCGACGAGACGGTCGCCGTCGGTGCGCTCGCCGGGGTGCTCATCGCCCTGAGCGTCGTGTTGTGGCCGCTTCTCCGGCGAGCGGACAACGTCGAGGAGATCCCCCTCGTCGAGATGGCTCTGCTCCGCCAGCTCCGGATCTTCGCGGCCGTGCCCGAACCCGAACTCGAGGTGCTGGCTCGAGCGAGCTGGGCGATCGAGTACCAGCCGGGTGAGGCGGTCGTGATCGAGGGTGAGCCGGGCGAGGACTACTTCGCCATCGTCGACGGTGCGGTCGACGTCGTCGTCGACGGCGCCCATGTTCGCTCCCTCCATCGTGGTGAGGGCTTCGGCGAGGTCGCCCTGCTGGCCGACGTGCCACGAACCGCGACCATCACGACGACGGCCCCGACCCGACTCCTCGTCCTGGGTCGATCGGAGTTCCTCTCCGCCCTGACCGGGAGCCCGTTCGCGGAACGCGCCGCCTGGACCGGCATGACCGGGCTCACCTTCGCTCCCGGTGCGGCGCCGGGCCTTCCGGGCGCTCCGGGGTGATGGACTGAAGCGATGCGTGAGCCGGGACCCCAGCGTCGTGCCCTCGGCAATCGGGACCTCGTCGCGCTGACGTCGAGTCACGGCCTCGGGATCTCCGCGGACAAGACCTCCGTGATCGGTGTGCTCGTGTACGCCTACGACCGGGCCGGTGCCGAGGCGGCGTCGTTCACCGCCTTCATCCTCTTCGTGCCCCTGCTGTTCATCGGGCCGGTCGTCAGTCGGGCCCTCGCCGGACACCGACCCAATCGGGCTCGGGCCCAGTGGCATGCGGCCCAGGCCGTGTTCCTCGGCCTGTCCGGGATCCTGGCCATCGGCGACGCACCCCTGTGGGCGGTCATCGCCACGATGCTCGCCGCCTCGGTCTCGACGGCCATCATGCGGCCGGCCGTCGCGATGCTGTCTCCCGCCGTCGTGCGTTCGGCCGACGAACTCGTCGTCGCGAACCTCTGGATCACCTACGTGAGCAGCTCGACGTCGTTGATCGCGCCCGTCGTCGCCGCCACGCTCCTGGCCGTCGGCGGGGCCGGGGTCGCGCTGCTCGGGGCCGCGGCGCTCGCCGCGGTCTCGTTGGCGGTCATGGGCTCGATGTCGGCCATCGAGTTCACCGGCGGTGCCGAGACCGGCGACGCCCGCGGCAGTCTCCGGGAAGGCATCACCACCGTCGCCCGACTGCCCGGCGGCCGTGGTCTGATCGTCGCCGGTATGACCCACCAGGCGCTGTTGACGGTGATGGGCATCGTCGCCGTGATCGTGGCCGTCGAACAGCTCGATCTCGGCGCGTCCGGCCCTGGTTGGCTGAACCTCGCCTTCGGGATCGGCGCCGTGGGGGCCTCGCCGATCGTCTCGATCGTCCTGCGCCGCCAACGCCTCGCGCCGATGCTGCTCGCCGCCGTGGCGGGCAGCGCCGTGGCCTATGCCCTCCTGGGCGGCACGACGTCGGTGGCCGTGGCCGTCGTGTTGTTCGGGGTGTTCGGCATCACCCGGGTCGCGGCGGACGTCGCCACGCGGGTCATGCTGCAGCGGGTGCTCCGCCCCGACGAGCTCGGGGGCGCCTTCACGGTGCTCCAGGTCGCCACCGCCGCGGGCGGCGCCCTGAGTGCGCTCGCCATGCAGTTCCTCACCGCCGCGGTCTCGATCGAGCGGGCCTCGGCGTGGATGGCGGTGGCGCTCGCCGTGATCACGGTCGGGTTGGTCCTCCCGCTGCGCCGCGCCGACGCCACCGAGCCGCTGCCCCTCGTGCGGATGTCGCTGTTGCGCCAGGTGACCACCTTCGCGGGCCTGGGCGGTCCCGAGGTCGAGCTGCTCGCCCGACACGCCATGGACGACCGGGTCGCCGGGGGCTCGGTGGTGTTGCGGGCCGGCGACCCCGGCGAGACGTTCCATGTCGTCGTCGACGGCCGCTGTTCGGTGGAGGTCGCCGACGAGCACGTGCGAGACCTCGAGCGAGGTCACGGCTTCGGTGAGGTCGCGCTGCTCGCCGACGTCCCACGCACGGCGACGGTGCGGGCCGAGGTCGACACGACGCTGCTGTCCATCGATCGTTCGACGTTCCTCACCGCCCTCACGGGGTCGGCCGACGCCGAACGGGCGGTGTGGAGCGAGATGCAGAGCCTCCGCTTCGCGCCGGGCACGCGGCCGGGCGACCGGACCGACTGAACCTCAGTCGATCCCGAGCGCCCGGAGTGTCGAGGCGATCTTCCGCTCCGGGATCGGCTGGCGATAGTCGAGCTCGTCACGACAGGCCTCGACCATCTCCTCGGTGATCTCGTGATGGCCGTCGTACCCGTCGAGTGCGCGTTCGTCGCCCCGACGCTCGCTCACGTAGGCGACCTCGACCGCCATCGCCCGGCCGGAGCATCGCTCCCGGACCTCATGGGCGATCTCCATCAGGTCACGATCCCGGGACACCACGATCACGACGTCGCACTCATCACTCAGCGCCGACCCCACCGCGTCGAGGGCCAGGGCGACGTCGATCCCCTTCTCGCGCGCACCCCGGTGGCGCTTCACCGTGGTCGTCGCCCGCTCGGGAGCGTCACCCCACCACGGCTTCGCCAGATCCCGATCCGAGACCCGCCATTCCCAGTGGTAGCGGAGCGTCCGCTCGGTCACCTCGACACCGGTACGCCGCATCAGGTCGTGGCGTCGCCGAACGAGGTCGTGCATGTCACGGTCCTCGTCACGGTCGTGGATGCCGGAGTAGTACCGCACACCGACGAGTTCCCGGTCACCGGCGAGCGCCCGACCGAGCAACAGCGGGTGGAGCCGGGCCTTGAAGCGTCGGTTGACGCCCTTGAACAGGTTCTGGCCGTCGATGAACACCATGACCCGGTTCCCGACCGGGCCGTCGCAGCCGTTCAGGACGTCGGCTCCTGCTTCGAGCCCTCGATGATCCGCTCACGCAACGGGATGGCCTGGTTGTGGCGGATGCGATCGCGCTCGGACACGTGGAGCGACGGCGGCAGGTGGTTGTCGAAGGACTTGTTGTACTTGTCCATTCCGTCGGCGAGCTCCTGGTACGCCGCCGAGTTGACCCAGCCGAGCGGCCCGATGATGTCGCGGGTGGTGCGCTGCATGTCGCTCTCACCGCGCTGACGCCGGGCGCGCCGTTCGGCTCGCCACACCTGCATCACTCGCCGCATTCGCCCGTCGGCCATGGCGGGACTCTAGGCGATCCGGCCGATCCGGCGAGATCGGAGCGAGCTCAGCCGGTCGTGTCGTCGCCGACGGTCTCGAAGCCGTTCGTCATCCGTCGCTCCTCGATCGCCCACCGGGCCATGGCGGCCGGCTCGAGGTCGTGGTCGGGTCGGACCGAGGCGGGGAAGTTCCCGTGGGCATCGACGCCACGCACGAGGGCACAGGGCGAACACTCGCCACCGATGAACGAGACATGTGGGGCCAGGAACTGCACGTTCAGGCCGATCCGGCGGTCGTCGGAGACGTTCGGCGACGAGGCGTGCACCGTCCAACCGTGGTGGAACGAGGCCTCCCCGGCGGCGAGCGGGACGTACACGGCCTCCGACTCGTCGACCCCGGGCAGGTACTGGCCGAGCTGGAGCACGTTGCCATCGCCGGCACCGGTCTCGTGGTCCAGCCCGCCCTGATAGTGCGAGCCGGGCACCATGCGCATGCAACCCGCCTCGATCGGTGCCGGAGCGAGGGCGAGCCACATCGAGAGTTGGCCCTCGTCGTCGGACAGGCCCCAGTAGGTGAGGTCCTGGTGCCAGGCCACGTTCGCCTCCGACCCGGGCTCCTTGATGATCAGCGTGGCGTTGTACAGCAGGATGTCCGGGCCGAGGAACGCCTCGACGGCGTCGAGCACGGCGGGCGACGTGGCGAGGTCCCAGACGGTCCGCAGTGCCGTCTCGACCTTGTGGCGATAGTGCAGGCTGCCGATCTCGGCCTCTGCGTGCTCGATGGCGGCTCGAGCATGGGCCGCCTGCTCCTCGCTGATGATGCGGACCGGCGAGCGCACGCCATGGTCCCGCACCGCGTGGGGAGCGCTGAGGTCGGGGGTGTGAGCCGCTGCGGCGTCGGTCATGGCCGTCATGCGCTCACTCTACGGCGCGGTCCTGAACGTTCGTCCAGCCCGTTGCTAACGTGCCCGCCCATGTCCGGGATCGATCACGTCGCACTCGCCGGCCGGCGCCAGGAGCACCTCCGACGCCACCTCCTCGACGCCGGGATCGACCTCGCTGTGCTGACCAATCCGATCAGCATCCGGTACGCCACCGCCTACCGGGGCTACGCCACCTTCCAGACCCACATCCCCAGCCACTACCTCCTCATCCCGGCCGACGGACCAGCGGTGCTGCACGGGGCCTACACCGACGATCTCCCGACCATCGGTCGGTGTGCCGTCTCCCATGCCCCCGCACCGTTCGACGCCGGCCTCGACCTCACGATCGCGGGACGCCGCTTCGTCGACGACCTCCGGGCGGCCGCCTCCGGACCCCTCGCGGGTCTGCGTCTCGGGTTCGAACGACTGCCCGCCTCGACCACGGCGCTGCTCGCCGACACCGGGGCCTCGCTCGTCGACGCCGAGACCGTCGTCGAGCTGGCCCGCAGCCGCAAGATCGAGGGGGAGCTCGACGCGATGCGGGCGTCGATCGACGTCGCCCAGTTGGGGATGCGGCGGATGGCCGAGGCGTTGGCGCCGGGCATGACGGAGAACGCCCTGTTCGCCCGTCTCCACGCGACCAACATCGAGCACGACGGCGACTGGATCGACGGCCGGATGTTGTGCTCCGGCCCTCGCACCAACCCGTGGTACCAGGAGGCCTCGTCCCGGGTGATCGGTGCCGGCGAGCTCGTCGCCTTCGACACCGACATGATCGGCCCGGGTGGCTATTGCGCCGATATCAGCCGGACCTGGACCGTCGGCCCCGAACCCACGCCGACCCAGCGGGACCTGCACGCCCGGGCCGTCGCCGAGATCGAACACAACACGGCGCTGCTGAAGGTCGGGGCGTCGTTCAAGGACCTGAGCGACCGCTCGTTCCGCCAGGAGGACCGATTCGTGGCCAACCGCTACGCCTGTGTGTTCCATGGCGTCGGAATGAGTGACGAGTACCCGAAGATCGCCTATCCGGACGACTGGCACTGGACCGGCTACGACGGGGAGCTCGAGGACGGCACCGTGCTCTCCGTGGAGAGCTACGTCGGTGCCGACGACGGGACCGAGGGTGTGAAGCTCGAACAGATGGTCCAGGTCACCACCGACGGCGTGATCCCGCTGTCGGACCACCCCCTGGGCCTCGAGGTCTGATCACGAAGAAACAGGTGACTGGGCCATGGCGCCGCCGTCGATGGTGAACACCGACCCGGAGGCGTAGCCGGCTTCGTCGCTCGCCAACCAGGCGACCGCGTTGGCGATGTCCGACGGACGCCCCATCCGACCGACGGGGTGGCGGGCTTCGGCGGCGGCCTTCGCTGCGGCCGGGTCGTCGGCGAGTTCGAACGCCGCATCCGCCATCTCGGTGAGCACCCAGCCGGGGGCGACGGCGACGCATCGGATGCCGTCCCGGCCGTGGTCGATCGCGATGGCCCGGGTCAACGCCTGCACCGCCCCCTTCGACGCGTTGTAGACGGCCATCCCGTGGTCGGCATGGGTCGCGGCGGTGGAGCCGACGTTGACGATGACCCCACTCCCCTGGGACCGCATCCGGCGTACGGCGGCACGGGCGACGAGGAACACCCCACGCACGTTGGTGTCCATCACGAGGTCGTACTCCTCGTCGGTCGTCTCGGCGAGCGGCTTCTCGACCTGCACGCCGGCGTTGTTGACCACCAGGTCGAGTCGACCGTGCTCGGCGACGATGTCCGCCACGAGCGACTCGACCGCCGCGCCGTCGGCCACGTCGAGGCCCCGCCAGGTCGCGCCGGCGATGGGCACCTCACGCCGGCTCGTGGCGATGACGGTGGCGCCGTCGGCGACGAAGCGTTCGGCGATGGCGTGCCCGATGCCGGACGACGTGCCGGTGATGAGGACGACCGGTGCGTCGGTCATGGCGTGGCCTCGTTCCTGTCACGGTGGTACGCGACGTTGTCCTTGAACAGCTGTTCAACTCACCATAGTGTGCCCGGCATGACGGCACCGAACGTGTTGCTGGTGATGGCCGACCAGCTCGCTCCCCACTTCACCGGCACGTATGGCCATCCGCTGGTGCAGACCCCGAACCTCGACGCACTCGCCGAGCGCGGCGCCCGGTTCGACGCCACCTACGCCCACTCACCGCTGTGCGCGCCGGCCCGGTTCACGATGTTGGCCGGGCGCTCGGTCACCGAGATCGGTGCCTGGGACAACGCGGCGGAGTTCCCGGCGACCAACCCGACCCTGGCGCACTATCTCCGCCTGCTGGGCTACCGGACCACCCTCTCGGGGAAGATGCACTTCGTCGGGCCCGATCAGCTCCACGGCTTCGACGAGCGCCTCACCACCGACATCTACCCGGCCGACTTCGCCTGGACCCCGAACTGGGACCGGGCCGATCAGCGGATCGGCAAGTGGTACCACGGCATGGACACCCTCCATGAGGCCGGCACGGCGACCGCGACCTACCAGATCGACTACGACGAGGAGGTCGGGTACGCCGCCAAGCGCAAGCTCTACGACCTCGCCCGTGACCCGAGCCCGCAGCCGTTCTTCCTCTGCGCCTCGTTCATCCATCCGCACGATCCCTACGTCGCCCGGCCGGAGTGGTGGAACCGCTACGACCACGACGACATCGACCTGCCCGACGTGCCCGATCTCGATTCGGTCGATCCGCACACCAAGCGCATCCGGGCCGGGATCCAGGCCGACACGATCGGCTACGCCGAGGCCCATGTCCGCAACTCCCGCCACGGCTACTACGCCAACGTCACCTACTTCGACGACTGGGTCGGCCAGCTCGTCCGGGTCCTCGACGAGACCGGCCAGCTCGACTCGACGATCGTGATCGTGACGAGCGACCACGGCGACATGCTCGGCGACCGGGGTGCCTGGTTCAAGATGTCGTTCCACGAGCGCTCGGCCCGCGTGCCGCTCGTCATGGCGGGGCCGGGGATCGCCCCTGGCACGACCGTCTCGAACGCCAGCACCCACCTCGACTATCTGCCCACGCTCCTCGACGCGGCGACCGATGGCCGCCCCTGGCCGGAGCTCGGCGTCGAGCTCGACGGGCGCTCGTTGTGGGAGTCGGCCACCGGGGGCACCGACCCGGTCGACGAGGCGATCGGTGAGTACACGGCCGAGATGACGGCCCGGCCGATCTTCATGATCCGACGGGGCCCGATGAAGTACATCGCCTGCGACACCGACCCGCCGCAGCTCTACGACGTCGTCGCCGATCCGCTCGAGCGCACGAATCTCGCCGACGATCCCGCCCACACCGAGCTCGCCGCGTCCCTCGCCGCCGAGGTGGCGCAGCGCTGGGACGCCGACGCCATCACCGAGCGGGTGCTCGCCTCGCAGCGCAAGCGGCGGGTGCTGCACTCGGCCATGACCTCGGGCGAGCTCCAGTCGTGGGATCACGCCCCGCACCAGGACGTCGCCAACGTCTACGTGCGCAACCACATGGACTGGGCGACGGCCGGGCCGAGGACCCGGTTCCCGAAGCTCGAGCCGATGCAGAACGGGCTCGACGAGCCGGTGGTGTCGTCATGACCCTCGACAGCGCCGCCAGGCTCGCGTCGGTCCGACGGGGCTACGACGAGGCGAACCCGGCCGCGTCGATGTCGCTGCGGGCCGAGGCCTATGTCGATCCGTTCTGGTTCGAGGTGGAGACCGACGCCGTGTTCGCCCGCTCGTGGCAGTGGGTCTGCCACGGCGAGAAGCTCCGCACGCCCGGCAGCTACGTGGCGGTCGAGGTCGCCGGCCGCCCGGTCGTGATCGTCAGAGATTCCGGCGAAGCCGGCGACGGCACCGGCGAGCTGCGTGCGTTCTACAACGTCTGCAAACACCGGGCCCACCACCTCGTCGAGGGCGAGGGCACGGTCCGGGCGCTCACGTGCCCCTACCACGCGTGGGTCTACGACCTCGGCGGCCGGCTGAAGACCGCCCGCCACACGAACCACCTCGAGGGATTCGACGTCGGCGACGTCTGTCTCGACCGGATCGCCGTCACCGAGTTCGGCGGGTTCGTCTACGTGAACCTCGACGAGTCCGCCGAGCCGCTCGCGACCGCCGCCGGCGACCTCGGCGCCGAGATCGCCCACTGGGCGCCCGACGTCGAGCAGCTCACCTTCGCCCACCGGCTCGAGTACACGATCGACAGCAACTGGAAGAACGTCGTCGACAACTTCCTCGAGTGTTACCACTGCCACGTCGCCCACGCCGACTTCGTGTCGCTGGTCGACATGGACACCTATTCGGTGACGACCCACGGCATCTACTCGTCCCACATGGCCGAGGCGGGCAAGACCGCCAACTCGGCCTATGACGTCTCCGACGCCACGGTCACCGACCACGCCGTCTGGTGGTTGTGGCCGAACACCTGCATCATGCGCTACCCCGGTCGGGGCAACATGATCGTGATGCAGATCATCCCCGTCGGCCCGGGGAAGACCGCGGAGACGTACGACTTCTTCCTCGAGTCGGCCGAGCCGAACGAGGCCGAGCTCGACTCGATCCGCTACCTCGATGAGGTGCTGCAGCCCGAGGACATCGGCCTCGTCGAGAGTGTGCAACGAGGCATGGCGACCCGGGCGTTCGACCAGGGACGCATCGTCGTCGACCCCGCCGGCTCGGGCCTGAGTGAGCACGCGCTGCACCACTTCCACGGACTCGTGCTGGATCACTACGGCGCCTTCCTGGAAGGGGATCGCTGATGGGCACGCTGGACGGACGGATCGCACTCGTCACGGGTGGACGCGGCGGCGTCGGCCGAGCCGTGTGTGAGCGCTTCGCCGCGGAAGGGGCCAAGGTCTACGCAGCCGACCTCAGCCGCAGCGGCTCGCTGTCCGACGACGATGGGGATGCAACGGATGGCATCCGGTTCGTCGAGCTCGACGTGACCTCCGAGGCGTCCGTGCGGGCCGCGATGGCGTCCGTCGACGCCGACGAGAGTCGTCTCGATGTCGTCGTCAACGCGGCGGGGATCGAGATCGAGCACACGATCGAGGAGACGAGTCTCGAGGACTGGAACCGGATCTTCGCCGTCAACGTGACCGGGACCTTCCTCGTCTCGAAGCACGCCCTGCCGTTGCTCCGTCGCACGATCGGCGATCGACCGGGCGGCCCGGCGATCGTGAACATCGGTTCCTACGACGGGTTCATCGCCGACCCCCAGCTCGCCGCCTACTGCGCCACCAAGGGGGCCGTGCACGCCCTCACCAAGGCGATGGCGTGCGACCACGGGCCCGAGGGGATCCGGGTCAACGCCGTCTGCCCCGGCTACGTCGACACCCCGATGCTGCAGTCGTTCTTCGAGGGCGGCCACGCCACCACCGACGGCGACCGGCGAAGCAGCGACGGCACCGTGACGAGGAACGACGAGGCCAGCATCGACAGCCTCCAGCAGGCCGTGCGCGACGTGCATCCGCTCCGCACCTACGGCACCCCGACCGACATCGCCAACCTCATCCACTGGTTGGCCTCGGACGAAGCCCGCTACGCCACCGGCGCCCTCTGGGTGATCGACGGCGGGCTCTCGGCCCAGGTCCAACAGATGAAGCTCTGACCCCGAAAGACGACACGCCCATGGCATCGAAGCAACAGTCCGTCATCATCACCTGCGCCCCGACCGGCGGCATCCACACGCCGACGATGTCGCCGCACCTGCCGATCACCCCCGATCAGATCGCCGACTCGGCGATCGAGGCCGTCGAGGCCGGCGCCTCGATCATCCACCTCCACGCCCGGAACCCCGAGACCGGCAAGCCCGACCCCCGGCCCGAGCTCTTCCAGGAGTTCTGCCCGAAGATCGCCGGCGCCACCGACGCCGTGCTCAACATCTCGACCGGCGGAGGCCTCGGCATGACCCGGGAGGAACGGCTCCGTGCCGCCGTGGCCATCTCGCCCGAGATGGCCTCGCTCAACGTCGGGTCGCTGAACTTCGGCCTGTTCCCGATGCTCGAGAAGTACGACTCGTTCCAACACGAGTGGGAACCCGAGTTCCTCGAGATGACGCGGGACTTCATCTTCAAGAACACCTTCGGTGACCTCGAGTACGTGGTGAAGACCCTCGGCCAGGAGCACGGCTCGAAGTTCGAGTTCGAGTGCTACGACCTCGGCCACCTCTACAACCTCGAGTGGCTGATCAACCAGGGCTGGATCGAAGGACCGTTCTTCATCCAGATGGTGTTCGGTGTGCTGGGCGGGGTCGGTGCCGACCTCGACAACCTGATGCACATGCACACGATCGCCGACAAGCTGTTCGGCGACAGCTACGAGTGGTCGGTCCTCGCCGCCGGGCGCCACCAGATGCGCTTCGCCGCCCAGGCCGCGATGTTGGGCGGGAACCTGCGGGTCGGCATGGAGGACTCGTTGTTCATCGGGCCCGGCGAGCTGACACCGTCGAACGCCGCCCAGGTGACGAAGATCCGCACGATCGTCGAGGAACTCGGGATGCGGGTGGCCACACCGGCTGAAGCCCGTGAACGACTCGGTCTGAAGGGGGCCAGCAATGTCAGGGTTTGAGGAGAACGCAGGGTCTGATGGAAGCGCAGTGTCTGAGTCTGTGGCGGTCACCGCCACCAAGCTGCTGATCGACGGGCAGATGGTCGACGGGGGCGGTGCACCCGTCGAGGTCGTCGACCCGGCGACCGGCGAGTCGATCACGACCATCCCGAGTGCGAGTGCGGAGCAGGTCGACGCCGCCATGCGGGCGGCCGAGGCGGCCTTCGAGACCTTCGGGCGCACGACGCCGGCCGAGCGTTCGGCCCTCGTCCACCGGATCGCGGATGTCATGGAGGCCAACGCCACCGAACTCGCCGAGCTCGAGTCGCTCGACGGTGGCAAGCCGTGGCCCTCCGCCCTCGACGACGAGATGCCCCTCACGATCGACACGTTCCGATTCATGGCCGGCGCCGCCCGCACCATGCCCGGCTCGGCCACGGGTGAGTACGTCGAAGGGCACACCTCGATGATCCGACGCGATCCGGTCGGTCCCGTCGCCGCCATCGCGCCCTGGAACTACCCGTTGATGATGGGCGCCTGGAAGCTCGCCGCTCCTCTGGCCGCCGGCTGCCCGGTGGTGTTGAAGCCGAGTGAGATCACCCCACTGTCGACGTTGCGCCTCGCCGAGCTGCTGGCCGACGTCGTGCCCGCCGGCGTGGTCCAGGTGCTCCACGG
This sequence comes from Acidimicrobiales bacterium, assembly GCA_020630195.1. GTDB lineage: Bacteria > Actinomycetota > Acidimicrobiia > Acidimicrobiales > SZUA-35 > JAHDBV01. The sequence goes on along the minus strand of JAHDBV010000002.1, from coordinate 41,171 downwards.
GGCCGGGGCTGACGTCGGAGCCGCGATGCTCCACCATCCGAGCACCGAGGCGATCTCGATCACCGGCTCGCCCGCCACGGGACGGGCCGCGATGGCCGCCGCCGCCGAGCAGATCCGCCACGTGCACCTCGAGCTCGGGGGCAAGGCCCCGGTGATCGTGTTCGACGACGCCGACCTCGACGCCGTCGTCGAGACCATCGTCGGCGGCTCGTACTTCAACGCCGGCCAGGACTGCGCCCAGCCGTGCCGGATCATGGCCACCGCCGGGGTCTACGACGAGCTCGTCGCCCGTCTGGCCGACGGTGTGGGGGCGATCCAGGTCGGGCATCCCCGGGCGGAGGGCACCGAGATGGGCCCGCTCGTGTCGGCGATCCAACGGGAACGTGTGGCCGGATTCGTCGATCGGGCGCGCGACGTGGCCGAGGTCGTCGTCGGCGGCAGCGCCGGTGACGGGCCGGGCTGCTTCTACACCCCGACCGTGGTGGCCGACGTGGACCATGACGTCGAGATCGCCACCGACGAGATCTTCGGTCCGGTGGTGACCGTCTCTCGCATCACCGACGCCGACGACGCGGTCGCCGCCGCCAACGCCGGCCGCTACGGCCTCGCGTCGTCGGTCTGGACCCGAGACGTCGGACGGGCGATGGACGTGTCCTCCCGCCTTCGCTACGGCTTCACCTGGGTCAACACCCACGGCGTGGCCACACCCGAGATGCCGTGGGCCGCCATGAAGGGCTCGGGCACGGGGTGTGACATGAGCGTCTACTCGCTCGACGCCTACACCGCGATCCGCCACGTCATGGTGGCGCACTGATGGGTGGTTCCTCGAACGTGCCGACCGGCGCACCGGTCGCCTCGCTCGGTGGTGGGGTGATCGGGGCGTCGTGGACGGCGCTGTTCCTCGCCGCCGGCCACCCGGTGCGTGTCGCCGACCCGGACCCCGACATCGAACGCAAGGTCCGGGCCTACGTCGAGACCGCATGGCCGACACTCGACGCCCTCGGACTGACGTCGAACGGCGACCCCGACGCGATCACGACGACCGACGACCCCGCCGCCGCCGTCGACGGCGCCGCCTTCGTGCAGGAATCGGTGCCCGAGGAGCTCGACCTCAAGCACGAGGTCTACGGCCGCATCGAGCCGGCGCTGGCACCCGAGGCCATCGTCGCCTCCTCGGCGTCGGGCCTGACCCTCACCGAGATGCAGGGAGGCTGGCGCTCGCCCGACCGGTTCGTGCTCGGTCACCCGTTCAACCCGCCCCACCTGATCCCACTCGTCGAGGTCCTCGGCAACGACCGCACCGCTGACGGTGTCGTCGACGAAGCCCGGGCGTTCTACGAGGCGGTCGGCAAGGTGACGATCGAGGTCCGACGAGAGGTGCCGGGGCATGTCGCCAACCGGCTCCAGGCCGCCCTGTGGCGGGAGGCGATCCATCTGGTCAACGAGGGCGTGGCCTCGGTGGAGGACGTCGACACGGCCGTGTGGGCCGGTCCCGGACTGCGGTGGGCGGCCATGGGTCCGACGATGTTGTTCCACCTCGGCGCCGGTGAAGGCGGTCTGCGGTCGTTCGTCGATCGCTACACCGTCAGCTTCAACCGCTGGTGGGACGACCTCGGCGAGCTCCACCTCGATCCCGAGGCCGGTGCACGCCTCGTCGAGGGTGTCGGAGACGCGGCCGAGGGCAAGACCACGGTCGAGCTGTCGGCCGAGCGCGACGCACTCCTCGTGGCGATGCTCCGGGCCATGGCGCCGCTGCGGGCCGGGTCGACGGACGCCGCGCCGCCCGCGTGAGTGCCGACAAGCGCTCACTGATCCTCGAAGGGGTCATGCGGGTCCTCGGGCGCGAGGGCATGGCCGGTGTGACGATGCGTGCCGTCGCCGCCGAGGCGGGTGTCGCGCTCGGCCTGATGAACTACCACTTCGAGGACAAGGACTCGCTCATCGCCGCGGCACTCGAGCGCATCGGCGAGACCGACGCGGAGTTGGTGGCACCGGAACCGGGGCTCGACCCGATCGAGCAGCTCCGCCATGCGCTGGAGCGTGTCGCCGCACCGGAGTTCCTCGACCTCGGGTATCTCTCGATGCGACTCCAGCTGTGGTCGGTGGCCCCGACCTCACCGGCGATGGGCGACATCAATCGCCGGGCGCAGCGTCGCTACCGGGCAGGGCTGGTCGATCTGATCCAGGCGGCCAATCCCGGACTGGACGACGAGGACGCCATGCGTCGAGCCGCCGACATCCTCATCATCCAGAACGGTGTGTGGCTGACCTCGGCGCTGATCGTCGACGACGCCGCCATCGGACGCAGCATCGAACGCTGCCTGGAGATCGCCCTCTCCTGAGACCGGATCCGGAACAACGCTTGACCCTCCCCCGGGGGGAGAGTCCACGATGGCCCCATGACCTCGTCGGACCACACGACTCCCCCGCTCATGTCGATCGGCATGTTCTCCCGGGCGTCACTGCTGAGCGTGAAGGCGCTCCGCGCCCATCACGAGCGCGGGCTGCTCGTTCCCGCCGAGATCGACCCGCACACCGGCTATCGCGCCTACCACCCGGGGCAGCTCCCCGACGCCATCGCCATCCGCCGCCTCCGCGAGCTCGATCTGCCCCTCGCCGCGGTCGAGTCGGTGCTGCACCGCCGAGACCCCGAGCACACCCGGCTGGTCCTCGCGCAGCACGAAGCCGCCATGCGTGCCCGCCTCGACGAGACACGGCTCGTCCTCGAACGACTCGATGCCGCCACCACGACCGGGAGCGGCGACCTGCCCGTGCAGGTCCGCGATGTGGCGCACACCCATGCCTTCGCGGTCTCGGGCACCGTCGCCGCCGACGCATTCGGCCCGTTCCTCGACGAGGCGTTCGCCCGGCTCCGGGCGGCGGTCGAGGCCACGGGGGCGAGCCCGAGCGGCCCGGGAGGGGCGCTCTACGCCCCGACGATCCACGACCGCGACGACGAACCCGTCACGGCCTACGTGCCCATCAGCGACCCAGGGGCGCCGACCATCGGCTCGGGCGTCTCGATGCTCGAGCTCCCGGCCGCCACGGTCGCGGTGGCCATCCACGAGGGCGACTATGCGGACGTCGGCGACACCTACGCCGCGCTCGGCGCGTGGGTCGCCTACCACCGCAGCACCGTGCCCGCCGACCGGCCCGGTGCCGAGGTCCGCGAGCTCTACCTCGTCTCCCCCGCCGACACCGATGACCCGACGGCGTGGCGGACCGAGATCCACTGGCCCGTCGAACCCGAATCGCAGCATCCGCCCACGACCACCGACCCGAGGAGCCCCTCATGACCAGCCGTCTCGCCCACGTCACCTTCGACTGCCAGGACCCGCGCGTGGTCGCCAGATTCTGGTCGAGCGCCGTCGACCGTCCGATCGACGACGGCGGCAGCGAGTTCTTCCAGTCGATCGGTGCAGCGGACGCCGCCGGTGCGCCGGCCTGGTTCTTCATCGCCGTGCCCGAGCACAAGACGGTGAAGAACCGACTCCACCTGGACCTCGAGGCCACCGACCCCGACGCCGAAGCCGAACGCCTCGTCGCCCTGGGCGCCTCGATCACCACGGACAAGAACGAGTGGGGTCACACGTGGCGGGTCATGGCCGACCCCGAGGGCAACGAGTTCTGCCTCTCGGGGCCGCACACGACCGGCGCCTGAGGGTCACAGCAGCGTCGCCGCCGCCTCCCGGGCACCCGCGATCTCGTCCGGCGAGCCGAAGGCGTTCGCCACCACGGTCGTCGCCCCGGCGTCGAGGAAGCGTCCGAGTGCATCGGCCACCTGCTCGGCCGAGCCGATCGCAGCGAGATCCGCCGGGCCGTCCATCCCCTCCCGGTCGAGCATCGCCCGGTAGGACGGGAGCTGGCCGTAGATGGCGTACTCGGTGGCCGCTCGCTCACGTGCCGCCGCGACGTCATCGGTGACACAGACGGGGAGCGCGGCGATCACCTGCGGCGCCGGCCGCTCGGCCGCCTCGGCCGCACCGTTGATCGTCGGGGCCGTGAGCTGCTCGATCGTGGCCGGACCGGTCATCCACGTGACCGTGCCGTCCGCGTAGCGACCGGCGAGCCGCAGCATCTGCTCGCCGAGGGCGGCGACGAAGACCGGAGGTGCATCCGCCCGCAGCCCGATCTCGCCCCGACCGGTGACGAGTTCGCCCCCGTGGGAGACCCGCTGCTCGGCCAGCAACGGCCCGAGGATCTTCAGATAGTCGCTCATGTGCTTCACGGGGCGATCGAAGGGCAAACCCCACATGCCCTCCACCACCGGCTTGTGCGACAACCCGATCCCGAGGTCGAGGCGCCCACCCGTGGCCTGGTTCACGGTCAGGGCCTGCTGGGCGAGGGCCATCGGATGGCGGGGGTAGGTCGGCACGACCGCGGTGCCGAGACGGATCCCCGGCACACGGGACCCGATGACGGCGAAGGCCGTGAGCACGTCGAGGTCGAAGATCTGCGGCGACCAATACTGGGTGAAGCCCATCTCGGCGGCAGCCCGCACATCGGCTTCGAGCCGGTCGATGGTGTTGGCCGAGCCGAACACGGCGACCCGGGGTGAGGTGGTGGAGGTGGTGGTGCTGCTGGAGTCGGTCACGGCCCGACCCTACGGGGCAGCCCCCGTGGCCCACCAACTGCGGGAGTTCGGTACGGAGGCGGCGGATCGACAAGACTCCGACCCGTGAGCGACGCAGCGACCGACACGATCTACGACGAGACCCACGAGCTGTTCCGGGACAGCTTCCGCTCGTTCGTGGAGACCGAGATGGCTCCCCACACCCACGAGTGGGAGGAGGCCGGGATCATGGACCGCGGGGTCTACCTGGCCGCCGGCAAACACGGCTTTCTCGGCCTCCAGATCCCCGAGGCCCACGGTGGCGGCGGGACCGACGACTTCCGATTCAACGCGATCGTGTCCGAGGAGCTCGCCCGGCAGGGGCTCGGGGGTGCCGGGCTCGGCCTGACCCTGCACAACGACATCACGACGCCGTACTTCGTCGAGTACTGCAACGACGAGCAGGCCGCCCGCTGGATGCCGGGCATCGCGTCGGGTGAGCTGATCACCGCCATCGCGATGACCGAGCCCGGCACGGGCTCGGATCTGCAGGGCATCCAGACCTCGGCGGTGCGCGACGGCGACGAGTACGTGCTGAACGGTTCGAAGACGTTCATCACCAACGGCATCAACTCCGACCTGATCATCGTCGTCGCGCGCACGAATGCCGAGGGTGGCCGTGGCGGCATGTCGCTGCTCGTCGTCGAGCGGGGCATGGACGGCTTCGAGCGGGGACGCAACCTCGACAAGATCGGCCAGCACTCCCAGGACACGGCGGAACTGTTCTTCTCCGACGTGCGTGTGCCGGTGGCCAACCTCATGGGTGAGGAAGGCCGGGCGTTCGACTACCTCGGGTTCAACCTCGCCCAGGAACGCCTCTCGATCGGACTGTTCCAGGTGGCGCTGGCGAAGGCGGCCCTCGACTGGACGGTCGAGTACGTCAAGGAACGCACCGCGTTCGGCAACCCGCTGGCGTCGTTCCAGAACACGAAGTTCGAGCTCGCCGAGATGGCGACCCAGCTCGCCGTGACCCAGCCGTTCATCGACCAGTGCGTGACCAAGCTCAACGCCGGAACCCTCAGCCCCGGCGACGCCGCCATGGCCAAGATGTGGGGCTCGGAGCTGTCGTGCAAGATCACCGATCGGTGTCTGCAGCTCTTCGGTGGCTACGGCTACACGGTCGAGTACCCGATCTCGCGGGCCTTCGTCGACAGCCGGGTCACGACGATCTACGGCGGCACGTCCGAGATCATGAAGACGATCATCTCGAAAGAGGTGCTCGCCTGAGTCGCCGCCCCCGCCCGGATGCGTGGGCTAGGCGGCCTCCGCGATCGCCTGGTGCACGGCGATGTTGTCCTCGCCCTTCAGGCCGAGCTGCTTGCGCAACGCCACCAACTCGTCGAGATCGCCGCCCTCGATGAGCAGTGTGTGCAGCGTCTGCTGGCGGTCGACGAGCACGATGTCGGTGGCCTCCGCGCGGATCGATCCGATCCGGTACCGCACTCGCTCCTTCTCGACGAAGATCGCCTCGATGCCGAGCTCGGGATCGAGACGTTCCACGGCGGTCTCGATGTCCCAGCGTTTCCCTCTGGCCGGCCGATCGAGGCGGAGCGCCTCGAACAGCTCGTCGTAGGGCGACGGCGTCTCGTCCGCGGTCCGGAACCGGCGGGACGCCCACTCCTCGAAGCCTTTCGCCGAATCGACGAGGTGCTTGAGCTTCAGGGTCTCGTCCCGGACCTTCGCGTTCCACGACGGATCGTCGGAGATCAGGTAGCAGTCCTCGACGTACTCCGTGGTGCGCTCGTCGGCCAGGCGCGCGAGCTCCTTGCGGGCCTTGCGATGACGGCCCCAGACCCGGAATTCGTATCGGGTCTTGGCCGCCTCGCCGAGTGTGGTGTCGTCGTTGCTCATCACAGGTATCCGTCGGACTCGTGGACAAACTACGGCACGCGAGCTGCCCGAACGAAGCATGGTGGGCCGGATGACCCGGCTCGCCGACCGCTCGACCGGGTCAGATGGACTCCGCCGCATCGGCCGCGGCGTCCCCGGCGGCGGACCCGTCGTCACCGCTCGTGGCGGCCTCGGCGAGCAGCACGTCGAAGATCGCCGGCGGCTCACGCCAGGGGTCGGGCGGCGAGCCGGCCTCGGCCTCCCGGATGGTCTCCCACACCCGCATGGGCGTGCACGGCATGTCGATGTGGCGGACACCGAGGTGGGCCACCGCGTCGATGACGGCGTTCTGGATCGCCGGTGTGGAGCCGATCGTGGCGGCCTCGCCGATGCCCTTCGCCCCGAGCGGGTTCAACGGCGTCGGGGTGACGGTGTGGTGGGCCTCGAACGAGGAGAACTCGGCCGCCGACGGGATGCCGTAGTCCATGAAGTTCGTGGTGACGGGATTGCCCATCTCGTCGAACACGACCTCCTCGTAGAGCGCCTGGGCGACACCCTGGGCGATGCCGCCCTGTTGCTGGCCCTCGAAGATCAGCTCGTTGATGACCGTGCCGGCGTCGTCGACGGCGACGTGACGCACCATCTCGGTTCGACCGGTGTCGAGGTCGACCTCGACCACGGAGATGTGGGTTCCGAAGGGGAAGGTGCCGTCGTCCTGTTCGAAGGTGATCTGCGCCGAGAGCGCGAGCTCCCGGGCCTCGGCCTCGGTGGCCAACTCGGCCCAGGTCAGTGCCTTGGCCGGCACCCCCGCCACACCGATGCTGCCGTGCTCGGTGTCGACCACGATGTCGTCGACACTGGCCTCGAGCATCTCGGCGGCGAGTGATCGGGCCGACGTCACGACCTCGCCGGTCGCCTGCGACACGGCCGAGCCGGCGAGCTGCAACGAGCGCGACCCGCCGGTGCCACCGCCCCGCTTCACGAGATCGGTGTCGGACTGCACGAGCCGGATCCGTTCCACCGGGATGCCGGTCTGGTCGGCGACCAACATCGCGTAACTCGTCTGGTGGCCCTGACCGTGGGCCGACGTGCCGGCGAACATCGTCGCCGAACCGTCCGGGTGCACCTCGAGCGCCCCGAACTCCTGGCCACCACCGCCGGACGTCACCTCCACGTAGGAGGCCACACCGATCCCCAGCTGCACCCGCTCCCCGGCGTCACGCCGCCGGCGCTGCTCCGCCCGGAGGTCGCCGTACCCGGCGATCTCGGCCGCACGGTCGAGCGTGGCGGTGTAGTCCCCGGAGTCGTAGGTGACGCCGGTGAGCGTGGCGAACGGGAACTGATCGGGGTGGAGGAAGTTCTTGCGCCGCAGCTCGAGTGGGTCCATGTCGAGCTCGATGGCGGCCTGGTCGACGAGTCGTTCGAGGAGCGCGGCCGCCTCCGGGCGTCCGGCGCCGCGATAGGCGCCCATCGGCGTGGTGGTCGTGATCCCGACGGCGACGTCGAAGCGGATCGCCGGAAACGTGTAAGTGCCGTGCGACATCCGCTTCGTACCGGCCGGCAGCATCGCACCGACGTTCGGATAGGCCCCGGCGTCGCCGACGAGGCGGACGCGGAGGCCGGTGAAGGTGCCGTCGTCGCGCACCCCGAGCTCGCAGTACTGGACCTGCCCGCGGCTGTGCACGAGCGCGACCATGTTCTCGCTGCGTGTCTCGGTCCAGGTCACGGCCCGCCCGAGCAGGTCGGCGGCGGCGATGACGGCGGTGTTCTCGTGGCAGAGGCCGGCCTTGGCACCGAACCCGCCGCCGACATGTGGTGCGATGACGCGGACGTCCTTGCGGGTTCTGCCGGTGACCTTCGCCAGCATCCCCTGGAGCCCGTGGGGCATCTGGTTGGCGGCGTAGAAGACGAACCGATCGGGGTCGCCGTCGGGGTGCCCGGGCGGCAGGGCCGCGCACGAGTTCGGCTCGATCGGGGCGGCCGCCACCCGCTGGTTGACGTATCGGCCCCGGATGACCCGATCGGCGTCCGCGAGCACGTCGACGTCGTCGTCGATGACCTTCAGCGCCAGGTTGTGGTCGATGCCGTCGAAGATCGGGGGCGCCGTGAAGGCCGCTTCCGGGTCGACGACGGGGTCGAGCGGCTCGGTGTCGACCACCACGAGCTCGGCGGCGTCGATCGCCTGCTCGAACGTCTCGGCGACCACGAGCGCCACCGCCTCACCGACGAAGCGGACGATCCCGTCGGCGAGCGGGGTCCGGGCGAAGTCCTCCCCCACCGGCACGAAGCCGTGGTGGGCTTCGACACCCAACGTCGCGGCGGTGAAGACACCGACCACACCCGGCGCGGCGGCGGCCTCGTCGATGTCGACGTGGACGATCCGGGCGTGGGCATCGATCGACCGGACGAACACCGCGTGGGTGATGTCGGTGATCCCGAGGTCGGCGACGTACCGCCCACCACGGGTCAGCAGTTCGGGGTCTTCGGTGCGGGTGACACGGTTGCCGAGGATCGATCCAGCCATGGGCCGAGACTAGGCACCGCCGACCCCCGGCACCGCCTTCACGCCCCGACGGCGGTGAACGTGCGGCGGTAGGCGGTCGGCGTGGTGCGGGTGATCCGCACGAAGGGCGGCCGCAGTGCGGCCGCACTCGCGAAGCCACAGGCATGCGCGATCCGGTCGACACTCAACTCGGTGCTCTCGAGCAGCTCCCGGGCCCGACGGATCCGTTCCTCGACCAGCCACCGGTGCGGGGTCCGACCCGTCTCGGCGACGAAGCGGCGGGCGAAGGTCCGAGGCGACATCAACGCGTGTTCGGCCAGGACCGCCACCGGCAGATCCCGGTCGAGGTGCTCGAGTGCCCAGGCCATCGTGGTCTGCACCCCGCCCACCACCGGATCGGGGGTGGGACGGTCGATGAACTGGGCCTGTCCGCCGACCCGGTGCGGTGCCATGACGAGGCGCCTCGCGACGATGTTGGCCACCTCCGCGCCGTGGTCCCGGGCGATCAGATGGAGGCCGAGATCGAGGGCCGCGGCGCTCCCGGCGGAGCTGAGCACGGCGCCGTCGTCGACGTAGAGCACGTCGGGTCGCACCGAGATCGCCGGGAACCGGCGCGCGAGTTCATCCGCGTAGCGCCAGTGGGTGGAGGCGGTACCTCCGTCGAGCAGGCCGGCCGCCGCGGCCACGAACACACCGGAGCAGAAGGTGACGATGCGGGCCCCGGCTCGCCGGGCACGCCGAAGCGCCTCGAGCAGTGGCTCCGGTGGTGGCTCGGCGACGTCACGCCACCCCGGGATGACGACCGTGCCGGCGGTGGCGATGGCCTCGAGATCGTGGGGCACCTCGAGCCGGACACCGCCGAGCCCGGTGATCTCCCCCGGCTCGCCGGCGACCACCTCGAAGCGGTACCACGGGCGGTCGCCGAGTTCCGGGCGTGGGAGCCCGAACAGCTCGGTCGACACGCCGAACTCGAACACGCAGAGACCCCGGTACGCGACGACGACGACACGGTCGTCGACCGGAGCGGGATGCGCGGCGTGGGGAAACGATGCGTGCGGCACGTGAACGATCGTAGATGGCAGCTTTCAAACGGTCAGTGGCATTCCTGCCAGACGCCGTCACGTCCCCGCCGTGCTGGACTGACGTCCATGACCTCCAACGCCGTCACCGCGATCCCCGCCGCCGACCCCGCCACCGCGGCGCACCACTTCACGTCCCTCCTCGACCTCGAGACCGACTGTTGGGACGTCCACGAGGCGCTCACGGCCGCCGCGACCGGCGACGGTGACGCGGGCTTCACGCTCATCGACGTGCGCGGTCCGGCCGCCTACGCGGCCGGGCACGTCGCCGGGGCTCGCCATCTCCACCACACCGACCTCGACGACGCCCATCTCGCCGACGTGCCCGCCGAGCGGCTCATCGTCGTCTACTGCGCCGGCCCGCACTGCAACGGCGCCGACCGCGCCGGCGTCCGCCTCGCTGCGTTGGGCCGCCCGGTCAAGAAGATGATCGGCGGTGTGACCGGTTGGATCGACGAGGGCTTCGAGCTCGTCAGCTGAGGGCGTCGCGCTGGAGCACCACCGTCGTCCGGTCACGACCGGCCCGGTCGTGGGCGGCGGTCAGTTCGACCACCGCGCCGGCGGGGGCCCGGACGACGAACGACTCGAGCGCGCGGTCGGGTGTGCCGTCGTTGCGGCCCCGGAACCGCATCGCCGCCCGGCCCTCGAGCTGACCCACGCGGCGACGCGCCGCGCCGTCGAGGATCTCGACGCCGTCGCCGACGAGCTCGACGACGACGGGCCGGACCAGGCCGTCACGTCGGGCCAGAGCGGTCACGTCGGTGGGCAACCAGCCGAGGTTCGCCAGACCCACGTCGATCCGCCACGTGTCGTCCCCGAGCGGTTCGACGTGGACGTGCCGGATGGCCAGCTCGGGTGCGCACAAGGCCTGGTGGACCGCGAACTCGGCGTGCCCCGCCACCTCCGCGGCACGGAGGTGCACCGGTGGGTTCGTCCAGGTGGTCAGGCCGTTCCAACCTCCGAGCTCGACCGGTCCGAGCACCGGATGCTCGAACGGGTACCAGTCGACGAAGCCGTCCGGATGGTGCTCGTCACACCACCGCAGCACCGCGAGTGCCTCGTCGTCAGAGGGTCCCGTGTACCAGAAGTGGGTCGACTGCTTCGTGCCCGTCGCGTGCTCCACGATGTCCCAGAACTCCGTCGTCCAGCCGAAGACCCCGAGGTGCTCGTAGGCCCAGTCGTCCGACGCTCCGCTCATGGTGTCGCTGCGATCCCAGGTGAAGTCCTCGAAGACAGAGTGGGCGGGGTAGCCGGTGAGCTCGGTACCCCGCTCGGCGAGTTGCTTCCACGCCCACACATCACCCGGGGGCAGGGCGTCGTCGGCCCGGGTCGACGACGGCCGGAGCAACACGCCACCACTGGTGTGGAAGGCGTTGAAACCGCAGATGTTGGGCCGTGCCGCCATGGCCCGTGCGAGTGCGTCGATCTCGGGCTCGCTCAGTGGATGATCCCCACCGCCGGGCACCTTCGTGCCCCAACCGGCCGGGTAGTTCCGGTTCAGGTCGAGACCGGCGACCGGTGGGGGTGTCGGAATGGTGAAGCCGTCGTGGTCGGCCACCGAACCCTCCCGGAGCAGCCGGTATCGGGGGCCGTCGTCGATGCCCGCGGCGGGCAGCGGGATCATCAGGCGCTCGTCGTCGGGGTGTGAGGTCCAGGCACCATCCGGGTCGGCGAGTCGCATCTGCAGCAGCCGACCGTCACCGTCGATGTCGTGGGCCTCGAGGCCGGGCCACCGATGCCCGTCGGTCTCGGGCCAGGGGCGGGTCGCCGAACGGGGGAACCGGGGTTCGTCGGCGAGCACCCACTCGGCCCCATCGGGATTGACCCGGGGCACCACGTAGAAGGTGCGGGTGCGCACCGCCCGGCGGACCGTCGGATCGTCGTCGGCGCCGCTGACGAGATGCTCGAGCAACGCACAGGCGGCGACCGTTGCGGTGAGCTCGACCGCGTGGATGCTGGCATCGACCCAATGGGCCGGTTTGGTGTCGTGTGCCCCCGTCGCCGGGTCGGTCACGGTGGCGAGCACGAGGTCGCGCCCTTCGCGGCTGCGCCCGTAGACCGACAGTTCGACGAGGTCGGGACGTCGGGCGGCCAGTGCGTCGAGCCACGCCCGGAGCTCGGGATACCGCAGGAACTCGACGTGCCGCTCGACCATGGGGCGACCGTAGCGGGCGGCCACGAAGCCGCCCGGCCGCTCAGCGCACGAACGCGATGAACGCGAGCCAGGCCACGAGGACGACCACGAGGAGCACCTTGTGCTGCCAGCGCAGTGGCTGGGGCAGGATCCGCGGTGGACGCTCGGCCATGGCCCGGACCGTAGTGCACCCGACCCGCACCGTTCCGGGGAACGGGGCGGTGCCGCTCAGCCGCGACTGGAGGCGACCCGTCCCGATCGCGGAGCCCGCACGACCGTGAGCCACGCGATCGCGGCGAGGATGACGCTGCCCCCGACGATCGTGGCCAGCCCGGGCTGCTCGGCGACGAACAACCAGACCCACACCGGGGCGAGGACCACCTCGCTGAGCAGCAGGAGCGTCGTCTCCGACGCCGGGACCGACTTCTGTGCGTGGTTGAACACGATCAGCGGCGCACCGAGCAGCGCGGCGCCGGCGAAGGTGCCGACCGCGGCGTCGGCGGCGGGCATGGCGAACCCACCGGCCGCGAGCGTCACGCCCACCCCGACGACGAACATCGTGGCGCCGCTCATGACCACCGGTACCGCCACCTCGAGCGTGGGCGCCGAGCGGACGAGGGTCGTGTAGAGCCCGAACACGACCGGGATGATCAACGCGACCAGACCGCCCGGGCGCACGCCCTCGGCGAGGGTGCCCGACACCATCACACCGACCCCGATCATCGACCACACCGTGGCGACGGCGACGTTGCGGGAGATGCGCTCCCGCAGCAGCCACCACGAGAACCAGGCGGCGGTCACCGGGGCGAGTGTCTGGAGGAACAGCACGAACGCCACCGTCGAGACCTCGATCGCCACGATGAACAGACACGAGATGCCACCGATCATCACCCCGGCGGCGAGGTGCATCGGCTGGACCGTGCCCACGACCCGTCGCACGTGCGCCGGCCCACGCGAGGCGAGCCAGCCCGTCCCGACCAGGAGCGCTCCGACTCCCCGGAACGTCAGGTACTCCCAGACCGTGGCGGCCTCGACGGCTCGGAACGCGAGGCCACCGAAACTGAACACCACGCCGGTGGCGAGGACCAGCAACGACCCCCGGAGGTGCGCGTCGCTGAGCGTCGGGCGTGGGAGTGCGGCGGTCACGCCGGGACGCTATCGGGCGACCTGAACGTTCGATCAGTCGGTGTCGGACTCGCCACGTCGTCGTTGGCGCAGGGCTCGGAGCACGACCAGCCCGGCGCCCCGGTTCGACAGCGGGACGAACGGTGTCTGGTCCGACACGGCGGGGGCCCGGGCCCGCAGCACCCGGTAGCCCAGGTAGCCCGCCGTGCACGCCTGCGTCGCCGCGATCATCACGAACAGGCCCCCGGGTGAGGTCGCCTGCATCACCGCGCCCCCGAGGATCGGCCCGAAGACCGCACCGGCACCGTTGACCACGATCAGCTGCGCCGCGGCCGCGACCCGCTCGGCGTCCCCCAACCAGTCGTTGGTGTAGGCGATCGTGAGCGAGTACATCGGCACGACGGCGCCGCCGAGCGCGAAGGCGAGGAGCGGTGCGGCGGTCCCGGAGAGATCACGTGCTGCCGCGGCGGCCGAGACGGCGACGCCGACGACGGCGACGACGAGCATCACACCTCGTCGAGGGAGCCGGTCGGAGATCGAGCCGATCGGATACTGACAGGCACTCGCACCGATCGTGATCGCCCCGACGAACAGCGCGACGAGCCCGGTCGACCACCCCGACTCCGCACCGAAGGTGGGAGCGAGCCCCCGGAGCGCACCGACGCTCACACCGGTGAGGAAACTCGCCACGAGACCCGTGGGCACCAGTCGCCAGAGCGCGCCGACCGACAGCGCGTCGGGCACCCGGATCTCGGGCGCCCGGTTCTCACTGAGCGCCATGGGCACGAGTGACATCGAGACGAGGACACTGGCGATCATGAACAACGACGTGTTCCCGACCTCACCCGCCGCGAGCACCAGCTGAGCCACGGCGACCGCGCCCATCGTGACGATCATGTAGACCGACAGCGTCCGCCCACGGTGTTCGTTGTCGGCACGGTCGTTGAGCCAGCTCTCGAGCACGACGTAGAGCCCGGCCATGCAGAAACCTGTGAGGATCCGCATGACCAGCCACATGACGGGGTGGACCACGAGTGCGTAGGCGAGCGCCGCGCTCGAGGCCGTCGAGGCCAGGGCGGCGAAGGCACGGATGTGACCGACCCGTCCGAGCGCACGGACCGTGAACCGGGAGCCGCCGATGAAGCCGAGGTAGTACCCCGTCATGATCAGGCCGATGAGACCCGGCCCGAATCCCTCCTGGCTGCCCCGGATGCCGAGCAGCGTGCCCTGGAGGCCGTGGCCGAGTCCGAGCAGCGCGGCGGCGAGGAAGACCGACCAGGTGGAGCGGACGAGCCCCGGACGTGTCATGGCGCGGGACCCTACGGCACCGTGAGGCGTCGTGTCGGAATGTTCCCGGCCGTGCCGGGCCGCCACTCAGACCAGCGGCGGGAACCCGACCGAGCCCAGCAGCCGTTCCAGGAGGGCGGCGACCTCGAGGCAGCGACGGTCGCCGTCGTAGGGCCCGAGGACCTGCAGCCCGACCGGCAACCCGCCGGCGGTCCGTCCGACGGGCACGGCCGTCGCCGGCAGGTAGGTGCCGTTGGCGATGCCGGCCCACAACCACTGTGGATCGATCGAGACCTCGCCGCCCTGGGACAACGGCAGGGTCTGGTCGTCCCAGTCCCGGTCGAGGTCGTGGGGTGGGGCCGGGGTGGCCGACACGGGCGCGAGCACCACGTCGGCGGACTCGAACAGCTCCGCCCACTGCCAACGGATGCGTTGGCGTTCGTGACTCCACTCGAGCCATTCGAGATGCGACATCCGGCGCGCGTGGCCGATGATCGCCGCCGTGTCACGGGCGCCGTCGCCGAACCGGGTCGCCTCGGCGGCGTCGCCCGGTTGCGGACCGTCCAGCTCACATGTCGCCGCCGCGTCGAGCACCCGGTAGATGTCGTGGGCGCGGACGAGATCGATGCCACCCGGCCACGCCCGCACCTGCGCACCGTCGGCGGCGAGGGCGTCGGCAGCGCCGCGGATGATGTCCATCATCTCGGCGTCGTCGGGTCCGAGCGGGTTCTCGAACAGCGTCACCACACGGAGCGGCCGGTCGAGTGGCGGCGCCGGTCGCCCGGTGCGGGCGGCGAGCGGGAGGAGCAGCGCTGCGTCGGCGACCGACCGGGCGATCGGCCCGACGACGTTGATGTCGACCTCGGCGTCCTGGCCCGGATACCGGTGGCCGAGTGACGGGAAGGTCCCGAAGCTCGGCTTGTGGCCGACGACACCGCAGTAGTGGGCGGGCCAACGGATCGATCCCCCGATGTCGCTGCCGATCTCCAGGGCCGCCATGCCGGTGGCGACGGCGACCGCCGCGCCACCCGACGATCCGCCGGCGGACCGGCCGAGGTCCCAGGGGTTCCGGGTGTGACCGTGGAGCTCGTTGTGGGTCTGCCACTCGTGGAGGCGGTAGGGGACGTTCGACTTGCCCCAGATCACGGCGCCGGCGTCGAGCAGGCGCTGCACGAGTTCGGCGTTGCGGTCCGGCAGGTGGCCGGCCACCGCCGGATCGCCCCAGGTCGTCGGCGTGCCGATCCAGTCGAACGCCTCCTTGATCGTCATCGGGAGGCCGTGGAGCGGTCCGGGTTCGGCCCCGCCGGCGACGGCGTCGTCGAGTGCTCGGGCCCGGGCGCGGGCCTCGTCGATCCGGGTGACGACGACCGCGTTGACGTCGTGGTGGTGCCGGTCGTAGCGGGCGAGGGCCGCGTCGAGCAGATCGATCGCCGAGACCTCGCCCGAGTGGACGAGGCCGAGCTGGTCGACGGCCGAGCGGAGGGCGAGGTCGCTCATGCCGCCTGTGCCTCGAGCAGCCGGGCCGCGATGTGGGCCGATCGACGTGCGGCCACGACGTCGTGGGCGCGCAGGATCCGGCATCCCTTGACGATGCCCAGCACATGCGCGGCGTTCGTGCCCGCCCAGATCTGGTGACGCTCGGTCTCGAGGGTCTCGAACAGGAAGCGCTTGTTCGACGCCGACAACAGGAGCGGGAATCCGAGCGAGGCGAGCCGGTCGCTCGCTTCGAGCAGGGCGAGCGACTGCGGACGGATCTTGCCGAGGTCCATGCCGGCGTCGACGACGATGCGTTCGGCCGGGATCCCGGCATCGAGCGCACGCGCCGCCCGCTCGGCGAGGAACTCGGCGACCTCGCCCACGAGATCGTCGTAGTGCGGGTCGGGATCGGCCACCCGAGGGGCGAGCCGGATGTGGGTGGCGATCACCGACGCCCCGGCGGCGGCCGCCACCGGGAGGTAGTCGGGATCGCCGAACCCGGAGATGTCGTTGCCGACCACGGCGCCGACCTCGATCGAGGCTCGCAGCACCTCGGCCGACCAGGTGTCGACCGAGATCGGCACGTCGAAGCGTCGAGCGAGGGCCTCGATCGCCGGCACGACGCGTTCGAGTTCCTCGTCGAGCGAGACCTCGTCACCGGGGCCGGCCTTCACACCCCCGACGTCGAGGAAGTCAGCCCCGTCGTCGACGAGCTGGGCCGCTTTGCGGAGGAAGTCGTCGAAGTCCCAGTACTCCCCGGCGTCGAAGAAGCTGTCGGGAGTCCGGTTGAGGATGCCCATGACGAGCGCCCGGTGGGTGACGTCGAAGGTGTGGGGGCCGAGAGCGAGTTGCATCGCCCGGCAAGCTACTTGGCCGCGACCCGACCGGGCTCGTCGGTCGCCGACTCCCCGGACCCGACGTCGACGCCGCTGCGATGACCGGTGTCCACGATCCGGTGCCAGAAGTGTGTCGCCACGCGTTCGACCAACACGGCGGGCACCAGCAGCCCGATCGCCACGATCCCGTCGAGCCACCAGTGGTGCCCGGTCGCCGAGACCACGAACACGGTGATCGGCAGATGGGCGAACACGAGCCAACGCCAGCGGGACGTCGACAGATCGACCACGCCGAGGGCGACGACGGCCGCCCAGGCCACGTGCAGTGACGGCATCGCGACGAACTGGCCCGACACCCCCGTGCCGACCGGGCCGTAGACGTCCAGGCCCTGCTGGGCGGTCACGTCGACGAAGCCGAGCTCGGGCAGGAACCGGGGCGGGGCGACGTGCACGAACCGGATGAGGAGGCTGGCGCCGGTGAGCACGGCCAGACGGTTCCGCCAGCGCGGGTACCCGTCGCGATGGAAGGTGAACGACCACGCGAGGAACGCGATCATCGCGGGCACGTGGACACCGGCGTAGTAGAGCGAGGACAGCCACGCGAGCGGTGTCCAGGCGAGGATCCAGTCCTGCACGACCAGTTCCGACGGCAGGCCGATCCGCTCCTGGAACCGCACGATGTCCCAGGCCCGTTCGACGGCCTGCTCGCTCTGGGCGAGCGGGAGCTTCTTGGCCACCCGCCAGAGCGTGTAGAGCCCGCACAGGATGGCGAGCTCCCGGGCGAACGGGAGCACGGCCTCCCCCGGCCGACTCGGCCGGCGCCGTCGGAGGACGACGAGCACGACGACGCAGACGATGGTGGCGACGAACGACTGCTGCCACGTGGGCCAGGGCATCAGGGCCACTCCCCCGTCGATCGATCGTCGGTCCGCATCACCGCAGGCTACGCATCCACGGGACCCGTGGGTGATCGACCGGACACGGCCAGCACGTGCAGGAGCGGCCACGGCAGCGGTGGCGGGCGGGGAACCCGGCGCTGCTCGACCACCTCGAGGCCGGCCGAGCGGGCCAGGCGGCGCAGCTCACCGGCCGTCACGGCCCGGATCGGTGCGCCGGTGGCACGGGTCGCCCGCTCGATGACGGCGGTGCCCCCGGCGGTGAGCGGTGCGATCGAGACGATGGCGATCCGGCCGCCCGGGCGGGTCACCCGGGCCATCTCGTCGAGTGCGGCGGCCTGATCGGGATACCAGTGGAAGGATTCACAGCACACCACGGCATCGATCGACCCGGAGGCGATCGGCAGCGCCGCGGCCGCACCCGAGGTCACCGGCTGGTCGGGGCCTCGCCCGGCGAGCATGTCGAGGGACGGGTCGAGTCCGATGCCGTCGATCGAGGGACGCTCCGAGGTGAGGCGTTCCAGGAAGCGGCCCGTCCCGCACCCGACGTCGAGCACGCGGGGCCGGCGGTCGCCAGGGGCCGTCGTGGTGTCGAGATCGGCGAGCAACGAGAGCAGTGCGTCGTGCAGCGGGCGGTAGTTGCTCCGCTGCAACCACGGCCGGTCGTAGCTGGTCGACCATCGCCGGAACAGCGCGATCGTCGAGCTCGGCACGGTGCGGGTGGGCATGGGCCCCACGGTGTCAGATCCCCTACCGTGCGTGCGTGATCCGCACACTCGCCGAGCTCGTCGACCTCGACGCTCATCCCCTGGCCGATCCGCATCACGCGGACGACGTCGCCGAGCGGCTCGATCGCGACGGAGCGGTCGTGCTCGGCGGGTTGTTGCGGCCCGAGATCGTCGCGGAGCTGGTCCGCGCCCACGAGGGTGACGAGCACCGGGCGTTCTTCGCCGCGTCGACCCACAACGTGTACCTCACCGAGGGCGACCCCGAGTACCCCGCCGACCACCCGGCCAACCGCCAGGTGGTGTCCTCCAAGGGGTTGATCGCCGACGACGAGATCCCGTCCGACTCACCGCTCCGCACCCTGGCGGCCGATCCGGTGTTCGTCGGGTTCCTCGCCCGCGTGCTCGGCGTCGAGCAGCTGCACCCCTACGCCGATCCACTCTCGTCGATCAACGTCCACTTCGCCCCGACCGGTCGGGAGCTCGGATGGCACTTCGACAACTCGTCGTTCGCGGTGACGTTGCTGCTCCGTGCGCCCGAAGGCGGTGGGACATTCGAGTACGTGCCGTCGGTGCGCACCGACACCGACCCGGGCCACGCCGTGGTCGACGCGGTGCTCGACGCCCGGATCGAGCCGTCGGTGTTGGCGTTCGATCCCGGCGACCTGGTGCTGTTCCGCGGACGCCATGCACTGCATCGGGTGACACCGACCGAGGGCCGGGTGACCCGGCTCCTCGTGGTCCTCGCCTACAACGACGCACCGGGTGTCCGCCTGTCCGACTCGGCGCTCCGGACGTTCTACGGCCGGGCCGGCTGAGGCCGATCCCCGCCGGCCTCAGCGGCCGTGGCAGTGCTTGAACTTCTTGCCCGACGCACACGGGCACGGCTCGTTGCGCCCGACCTCGGGAGCCTTGCCGTGGTCGGCGTCGATGTCGCACCGCACGGTCGCGGCCCGGGCGGTCCCATCGGCCACGGCTGCGGCCACGGTCATCTCGCCGAACATGCCGACCGCTGCGGCCGGGACCAGGACGACGAGTGCGCTGCCGTCGTGGTGCACGTTCGAGCGCCACGCGTCGTCGACCGGCTCGATCGTGGCCCGAACCAGGCCCTCACCGAGCGGGTTCCGGACGATGGCGTCGTCCCGCCGCAGCGTGCAGGTCCAGCCGGCCGCGTGCCCGGCCGTGCGTTCGGGATCGACCAGCGGCTCGAACTCGGCCGGCACGTCGGCGTCGACGGCGAACACCAGGACCGAGCGAGGGCCGCTACCCCGGAGGTAGGTCTGGACGGCACCGTCTCGGCCGGAGCCGCCCGGTCGGATCTGGGTCATGCCCCGACGCTAGACCGGTCCGCGGTGGTCACACGGTGAGGGGCTTCACCTGCGGCAACGAGCGCACCTCGTCGGGGTCGTGCAGGGCACGCATGGCGAGCTCGTGATCGGGCAGGGCCACGACGTCACCGTCGTCGCCGATCATCACGAAGCGGTCCATCGTCGCGAGGAACGTCCGGTCGTGGCTGACCGCGACGACGGTGCCGACGAACCCGTCGAGCGCCTGCTCGAGCGCCTCGGACGACTCGATGTCGAGATTGTCGGTCGGCTCGTCGAGCAACAGGACGTTGTGGCCCTCGAGCTCCAGGCACAGGATCTCGAGCCTCGCCTTCTGCCCACCGGAGAGCGTCTCGAACTCCTGATCGACCTGGCCGGCGAGGCCGTAGCGGGCGAGACGCTTCCGGGCCTTCTCCTGGTCGCCGACCCGTTCGGTCACGATGTCGGCCGAGGTCCGCCCGGCGAAGTCGGGTCGATGATGGACCTGCGTGAACCGGCCGACGGAGGTCCGGGGACCGAAGCGGATCGACCCCTCGTCGGCCTCGCGTGCTCCCTCGATGGCGTCGAGCAGATGGGTCTTGCCGGTGCCGTTCGGGCCGATCAGGCCCACACGCTCACCGAAGTGGATCTCCTCGCTGAAGGGCAGGAACAGGTCGCCGACCGAGACCTCGTCGAGCATCACCACCCGACGGGCGGAATCGGCGCCGCGCAACGCCACATGGATGTGCTGGTCGGGCACCGGGGGTGGAGGTGGTCCCGCGGCGACGAACTTCTCCCAGCGGGTCTCGGCGGCATTCGCCTTCGTCGCGTTCTTGAAGTTGGCCGCCGCCCGCTGCTTCATGATCTTCATGTGCCGGTAGAGGCGCCGCTCCTCGTCCTCCCACCGCTTGCGGGCGTCGCCCAGGCGTTCCTGGCGGGCCTCCCGGGCCTCGGGATAGGTCGTGTACGACCCACCGTGGACCCAGCACCCCGACCCTTCGAGCACGACGAGCTTGGTGGCGACGTTCTCCAGCAACGTGCGGTCGTGGCTCACCATCAGGATCGTTCCGGGGAACGAGCGGATCCGTTCCTCCAGCCAGGATCGAGTCGGGACGTCGAGGTAGTTGTCCGGCTCGTCGAGCAGGAGGACCTCGGGCGAGGCCGCGAACAGGAGCTCGAGGACGAGCCGCTTTCGTTCACCGCCGCTGAGCTCGAGGACACGACGGGCGGCGAGATCGTCGATGCCGCCCGAGACCGCACGAGCCGCCGCGGCGCTCCACGACGCTTCGAGCTCGTAGCCCCCGAGATCGCCCCAGGTGGTCAAGGCCTCGGCGTAGCCCATGCCGTCGTCGTCGCCGGTGGCGAGGGCCCGTTCGGCCTCGACCAACGCCCGCCCCGCGGTGCGCAGCTCCGGGGGTGCGACGTCGAGGAGGAGCTCACGGATCGACCGCTCGGGGTCGGACATGCCGACGTCCTGGGTCATGTGCAGCATCGAGCCGGTGATGGCGTGTTCGCCGGCGTCGGCGATGAGCTCGCCGCACAGGATCCGCAGGATCGTCGACTTCCCGACGCCGTTCGCTCCGATGATGGCCGCGTGTTCTCCCGGCTTCACGCCGAACCCGACCTCGAAGAACAACGCCTCCGAGGCCGGCGGTGCGTACTCGAGATCGCTCACCACGACGCTGCCCATGCGAGGAGTCTGGTCCCACACGACGCCCGTGCGCGCCGGTTTCGGCCGACCGTGCTCAGTGAGCGCCGAGGATCGCGGCCACCGCCTCGGTCAGGAACCGCTGCTGCTCGCGGTGGAGCGAACCGCCGAGGCTGACCCGACGGACCCCGCGTTCGGCCAGCTCGTCCAGCCCGATGGCGAGTCGGCCGTCCGGGCCGACCGGTGCCAGCACGTTGAGCGGGGCGTCGGAGCACGCGACGAGCCGGGACACGACGCGGGGATCGGTGGGTCCCGGTGCATAGACGCAGTGCGCACCGACATCCGCGAAGCGGCGGAGCCGCTCGAGCGCCATCGTCTCGGGATCGCTGGCATCACGGAGCCAACCCTCACTCCGGCCACACACGACGAAGCCCGGATGGGCGCCGGCCGCCTCCACCGCAGCAGCCACCCGGGCCACGGCGAGGTCGGTGTCGAACAGACCTCGGCCGGGTTCACCCGACCAGTCCTCGATGGAGGCACCGGCGGCGCCGGCCTCGGCCAGGGCATGGATCGACTCGGCGACGCCGGCGGGTTCGGCCGACCATCCGTCCTCGGCGTCGACCGACAGGGGCAGCCCGCAACTCCCGGAGATGGCACGGACGAACGGAAGCACGAGATCGAGTGTGACGACACCCGCCCCGTCCGGCAGGCCGAGCATCCGGGCGAGGCCCGAACTGGTCGTGCCCAGCGCGGCCGCACCGCCGGCCTCGGCCGCGGCGGCCGAGGCCGCGTCGGTCACGTTCACGAGCAGGAACGTCCCGGCCGCGTGCAGCTCGGTGAAACGTCGTCGGCGATCGGCCGGGGACGGGAGGTCGGTGGTTGGAGCACTCATTCGCTGGGATCCGATCGGACGGTGGTCGAGGAGTCGGATCCACCATGGCCCAGACATCCACCGGGCGACTCGGCGAGAACGGACACGATCGTCGACACGAGCCACTCGGCGATGGATTGGCCCGGACACGAGTGGGCGCCGTGACCGAACTCATCCTCGTGATCGAGCTCGATCCGCACGACGGTCCCGACTGCGACACCGCACAGCGGCCCGGCGTCGATCTCCGCGGTCGTGATCCGATGGGTCGCCGCCACCGCGGGAGGTCGGCCCGCGCCGCAGCGTCGGACGAGATCGACGAGCTCGGCGACCGCACCCCGGGTCTGGTGCAGGATCGACACGAGGGCGATCCCGCGTGCACCGAACCCGACCTGCGACCCCAGCCACCGTGCCGCGTCGTCGGCACGACCCACGTCGAGACCTGCCATCCCGCCGGGTGGGGCGGCGATGACCGCGCCGAGCGACCGGAGCGCGTGTTCGAGGTGGTCACCGTCGTCGCCGACCGGGAGCACATGCAGGGCTTCCGCCATCGTCGCGAGCGGCACGTGCGTGAGGGCTCGTTCCGGCGCACCCGCGGCGATCACCTCGCGGGCCCGTCGGTCGGCGATCGTGCGGACCCGCGCCTCGTCGATCGGGGCGAGGAGGCGCTCGATGACGGCCCGGGCCCGTTGGTGTTCGAGCCCGTCGCCGAAGCGCGCCATCGCGCCCCGCATCTCGTGCGCCGGTCCGTGAGCGAACTCGGGTGGCGGCATCCCGAGCGCCGGGTGGGCGAGGGCGTCGACGGCATGCGGTGCGGGGAGGACGATCACACCCCGAGTGTCGTGCCCGAGGTTTCGGGGCGCGCCGAAACGTGCACTCCTACGATGCGCCCCATGACGGGAGCGGGGCCACATGCCGAGGTCGTCGCACTCGGTCGACTCCTGTCGGACTCGACCCGGGTCGCACTGCTCGACGCACTCTTCGACGGTCGGGCGCACACCGGCGGCGAGCTCGCCCGGCATCTGGGGCTCGCGCCCTCGACCGTGTCGGAACACCTGGGCCGGCTCCTCGACGCCGGACTCGTGGTCACCGAGGCGCAGGGCCGCCATCGCTACCACCGGCTCGCGTCGGCCGAGACGGCGGCCCTCCTCGAAGCCGCGTTCGGGCTCGGGGCCGGACTGCCGGGACCCCGACCGCGCGTCCCGGCGGCACTGGCCCACGCCCGCACCTGCTACGACCACCTCGCCGGGTCGCTCGCCGTGGCCTTCACGAGCCATCTGCTGGCCACCGACGTCCTCACCCACGGCCACGACGGCTCGATCACACCCGGATCACGACATGGCGTCCTCGCCGAGTTCGGCCTCGACCTGCCGACGCTGGAGCGGGGTCGCCGAGAGCTCGTGCGACCATGCCTCGACTGGAGCGAACGACGACACCATCTCGCCGGGTCACTCCCGGCTGCGATGCTCGAGCGCTTCCGGGAACTCGGTTGGGTGACACCGACACCCGGCCGGGCGTTGTGGCTCGACGACTCGGGTCGCCGGGGGTTCCGTGAGATCTTCGACTTCGAGGTCGACTCGACGATGCCGGTCGGCGACCGGACCGGGCTCAGGCCGGGACGGCGCTGAGCGCCTCGGCGGCGAGCTGCACCGAGCGCACCCGTTGCGCCGTGGAGGGTGCGGCGTGCATCGTGATCAGTTCGTCGGCGTCCGCGTGGTCGGCGAAGGCCCGCAGGTACTCCCCCACCTCGTCGGGCGAACCGACGGCGGTGTAGGTCATCATCGACAGCACCTGGCGACCCTGCGGGCTGTCGATCACCTGATCGACGGCGTCGTCATCGAGCTCCGACGGGAGTGCCAGGAAGCGCCGGACCCGGCTGCGCTGCACACGGATCAGCTGCTGCTCCGCCGCCCCCGAGTCGTCCGCCGCGAGCACGTTGACCCCGGCGATGACGTGGGGACGCTCGCACTGGTCCGACGCTCGGAACTCGCTCCGATAGGTCATCACGGCGTCCTGCAGCGCGGCGGGCGCGAACTGCGACGCGAACGCATAGGGCAGGCCCAGATGTGCGGCGAGGCGAGCGCCGAACAGCGACGAGCCGAGGATGTACACCGGTACCTCGGTGCCCTGACCGGGTGTCGCCACGACGCCACGCACCGCACCGCCGGGCGACAGGTACGTCCGGAGCTCCTCGACGTCGTCCAGGAACCGATCCGATGCGTCGGGCAGACGCTTCATCGCGAGGTTGGCGGCGCGATCGCTGCCGGGGGCGCGCCCGAGACCGAGGTCGATCCGATCACCGTGGAGCGTCGCGAGGGTCCCGAACTGCTCGGCCACGACGAGCGGCGAGTGGTTCGGCAGCATGATCCCGCCCGAACCGACCCGGATCGTCTCGGTGTGTTGGGCGACGTGGGAGATCACGAGGCTCGTGGCCGAGGACACGATCGCCGACATGTTGTGGTGCTCGGCGTACCAGCACCGGCGGTAGCCGTGGGCTTCGGCCGTCCGGGCGACCTCGACCGTCGCATCGAGCGCGGCACGGGCGTCACCCCCGTCGGGGACGAGTGCGAGGTCGAGGACGGAGAGCACGGGAGCCATCGCCGTCAGTCTTCCTTCGACAGGATCCGTTCGCGAAATTCCGTCGGGTTGTAGGCCGTGAGGCGGACGTCGGTGGAGGCCCGCACCGTCGCCGAACGGGGGAACCCCATCATGGCGCCGAGCTCACCGAAGTACCGGCCGGGGCCGAGCACCGTGCGGTGCTCCTCGGTGCCGTCGGCGAGTTCGACCACCACGTCCACCGAGCCGTCTTCGATGACGTACACGAGGCGGGCTTCGTCGCCCTGGCGGATGATCGTCTCGCCCTCCAGATAGCGGACCTCCGACGGGGGATCCTCGGCGTCACCGGCTTCGGTGCCCATCTTCACGATGCGATCCGAGACCGGCACGAGCCGAGCGTCGTGGGTCGAGACCACGATGACCCGACCGTCGTCGCGCAGCTCACGGAGCAGGCGAATGACGGCTTCGGCCTGGACGTGGTCGAGGTTGGCGGTCGGCTCGTCCGCGAGGAGCAGGTCGGGATCCCCGACGAGGCCGCGGGCGACGGCCACACGCTGCTGCTGCCCACCGGAGAGCTGACTGGGAGCGTGACCCGCCCGCTCGGCGAGCCCCACACGGTCGAGCAGCTCGGCGGCCGCCTTCATGGCCGGACCGCGCTTCTCCCCCCGCAGGAGCAGCGGTACGGCGACGTTCTCGAGGGCCGACAGCGACGGCACCAGGTTGAACGACTGGAACACGAAACCGACCCGGGTCCGGCGGTAGACGTCGAGGTCGGTGCCCTCGAGGGTCGTGACCTCGGTGTCGCCGAGGCGGATCGATCCGCTGGTCGGTTCGAGGATGCCGCCGAGACAGCTGAGCAGTGTCGTCTTGCCCGATCCCGACGGGCCGAGCAGCACGGCGAGCTCGCCCGGCGAGGCCGTGAAGCTGAGCTGATCGAGCGGCTTGATGGTGTAGCCGCTCGAGATGTAGTGCTTGGAGAGCTGGTCGACGACGAGCGCCTGGGGTGTGGACGGGCTCATGCGGCACCTCCGAAGGCGGCGGCGGGATCGCTCGAGGCGACGCGACGAACACCGGCGAGCCCGGCGATGAGGGCGACGACCGCGGCGGCGAGTGGGATCTGCCAGTAGGCCGACGTCGGCATCACGACACCGAGCGGGAACAACGGGCGGACGAGGAACTGGAGCCCGATCGCCACGATGCAGGCACCGACGGCGATGATCACCGCTTGGAGGGCGAGGCCTCCGGCGAGGCTCCGGGTACTGGCACCGATCGCCTTGAACACGGCGAAGTCGCGGCTGCGCTCGAGAGCGGACAGGTAGACGACGGCGCCGATGATGATGGCGGCGACGAACCACAGCAGACCGCGGATGAGATCGATCGAGGAGATCGCGTTCTCGAGCGGGCCGAGTGCGTCCTCGGCGACCGCGTCGGATGACAACACCTGGAACCCGGCCGGCACGTTCGGCTCGTCACCGTCGACGAGTGCTCCGGAGACGACGTCGGTCGTCCCGAAGGTGAGCTCCTGCACGAGGGCGAGGTCCGCGTAGACCAGCGGCAGCCCGGCCAGCACCGTCGTGTTCTCGGTGACACCGGTGACGTTCACCGTCGTGTTGCCGAGCATGACCGTGGTGCCGGGATCGACCCCGGCGAGACGATCGACCACGATCGAGTTGCCCTCGGTCACGACGCTGCCGTCGGCGAGGTCGAGACCGGCCCGCCGCTCGTCGGCGAGACCGACGAGGAGGATCTCCTCGGGCGCCCCGTCGACGAACAACGACCCACGGGCGAGCACGACCCCGTCACCGCCGACCTCCGCCGCCAACGAGGCCGGGGCGGACGCCGTGGCGGTCAGCGGGCCGGAGATCCCCTCCGGGACGACCCAGTGATCGGCCTCGAGCGATGACATGGCGTCGAACGGCTCGGTGTTGAACCGCTCGATGAGCCCGGTCATCAGGAACAACAGGGTGAACACGACCGCGGTCAAGAACGTGACCACGAGCACCCTCCGGCGGCGGAACTGGAGATCCCGCAACGTCATCAACAGCAAGTGATTTCCCCTTCGCTCACCCCGGGCGATGGGGTGAACGGGCGGAACTTAGCCGGTGTAGGTCGGACCGTCCGGCCCGTCGACCTCGATGCGTTCACCGCGGAGCCAGGCGTCGAGGATCGGGGCCGCGAGCTCGTGTCCCACGGCGGAGACGTCGGCGACCCGGTCGAACTCCAACAGGCCGACACCGCGGAGCGGCAAGCGGATCAAGAGATCGATGGCGCCCGACTCGATCAGTTCCTGCTGGTTCTTCACCGCACCGACGAGCATCGACCGCAGGAGCACCGCCGTGATGCCGGGGTACTTGGTGGAGCCGGGCCGGAACTTCGCGGTGAGAGCCTGCCAGCCCGACACCGACAGGCCGAAGTCGTTCTTGGCCCCCGGCCCCCGTGGTGGGGCGACGTCGACGGCGATCACGGTGCCGATCGACGGGTCGTCCGCGAGGAGCCCGGCGGGCAGGTTGTCGAGCACACCGCCGTCGACGAGCAGGTCGTCTCGGAACGGCACCGGCGGCAACACCCCGGGGATCGCGACCGACGCCCGCACCGCGGTCCCGAGTTCACCCGAGCGGTGGATCTCCCGGACCGAGCGGGTCAGATTGGTCGAGACGCACGCGTAGGGAATCCACGTGTCCTCGATCCGCCACTCCCCCATGTTCGCCTCGACGGCACTCGTGATGGCCTGGCCCTTCACGAGCGACACCACCGGGATCGTGTAGTCGAGCAGACCGTCGAACTGTTCGGTGACGTGTCCGGTCCACCGCTCCTCCGGCACGTCCTGGGCGGGCAGGGTCGCCATGACCGACCCGATGGAGGCACCACAGACACGGTCGATCGGGATGTCCCGTTCGCGCAGGGCCTTCATGACCCCGAGGTGGGCGAAGCCACGGGCACCACCACCACCGAGGGCGACGCCGACACCGTTGCCGCTGGCGAGGCGGGCCACCCGCTCGAGGTCGCTCTTGCGGCGGTCCCGGATGTGCAGCACCTCGTCGACGCCGTCGTGGCCGTGGTACCAGTCGGCTCCGGTGGGCCGTTCGCAGTCGGCGCCGTGCACCACCACCGCCGTGACGGGCGTGTGGCCGGCCCGGGCGGCGGCGAGCACCGATTCGAGACCGGTGCACTCCTCGACGCCGGGATCGGGCGACACGATGGCGACGAGCCGGTCGGCGTGGCGGACCACCCGCTCGCTCCAGCCGATGTCGCCGTCGGTGTCGAACACGACGATGTCGTTCGCCACCTCGAGATCACTCAGATGGGAGGTCACCGCCAGATCCGTCGGCGAGCCGATCGGTTCGAGGACCGACCCCTCGACCCCGACGGCCCGGTCGATCGACACCGAGCGCACCGTCGTGGTGGTGGCGTGGTGCTCGAGTTCGTCGGTGATCCGCGTCACCGTGACCCGCCGATCGACGGGAGCGGTGACGAGCACCGCGAGGGTGTGCGCCTTCGCCGAGGTCTCCCGACGGTTCGACCCGCGACGCAGCGCGGTCCGGACGAGCGAACGGAGCAGTGGCGGGTGGGTCCCGGCGACCTGCAGGAGGTCGTCGGCGCCGATCCTGGCCACGAGGGAGGGTCGTGCGGCACGCACCGTCGCGGTCCGGGCGAGGTCGCCGACCACGGCGATCTCACCGACGACCTGGCCTCGCCCCATGTCGACCCTGGCTCCGCCGTCGGCCTCGGGCAGTTCGGCCACGAGGCGGCCGCTGAGGATGACGTGCACGGCGTCGGCCTGGTCGCCGTGTTCGAACAGCACGTCACCGGCGCGCACGCGGCTGAAGGACGCCGCGGCATCGAGGGCGTCGAGCGCCTCGGGGGCTTCGACGAGTTCGGAGAGGTGGGCGCGCAGGTCGGCACGCACGTCGTGGGAGATCTCTTCGGTCATGGCGCGCTCAGATCAGATCGAACACGGCGCTCGACAGACGCTCCGGTCCCGTCTCGGTCACCAACACCTGCTCTTCGAGCTTCACGCCTTCTCCTCCGGTCCGGGGGCCGACGAAGGCCTCCGTGGTCAGCACCATGCCAGGTTCCAGCACGCCATCCCAGCCGATGCGGTCCCACATGTGCGGGAAGGTGATCTCCGGGTACTCATCGCACTGGCCGACGCCGTGGTAGTTCACGCAGTAGTGGCGGTAGTCCTCGATCGGCGGCATCCACGACTCGAAGGTCAGCTCACGGAAGGTCCGGCCGGGTGTGAGCAGCTCGATGTTGTGCTCGATCTGATGCCGGGCGAGGTCGTAGGTGTGTTGCTGCGCGGCGGACGGACGACCGTCGCCGGCCAACCAGGTCCGGCTGATGTCGCACATCATCCCGTACGCCCCCACCAGGTCGGTGTCGTAGGCGACGAGCTCGCCGTCGCCGATGATCCGACTCGAGACCTCCTGCATCCACGGATTGGTGCGAGGTCCCGACGACAGGATCTGGGTCTCGATCCACTCCCCACCACGGCGGATGTTGCCCTCGTGCAACATGGCCCACAGCGCCCGTTCGCTCATCCCGGGACGCAGGGCCGCCCGCATCTCGGCCATGGTGGTCTCACACCCGTGCACGGCACAGCGCATGGCCTTGATCTCGTCGGGGCCCTTGATCGATCGGGCGAGCTCCATCAGCTCCTGGCCGTTGGTGAGGGTGACGCCGCCCGCACGCAGCTTGTCCGCTTCGGGCCAGTTGAGGTGGTCGGCCGCGATCCGGGCGTTCGGCCCGGCGTGGGCCCGGATCACGTCGAGCATCTCGTCGGCCCAGCGTCGCGACGTCTCCTCGTAGCGGGGCCCGGCGAGGAAGTACAGGGGCGAGTCGGCCGGGCGGACCTCGTCGACGTTCGGATTGTGGCCGCTGAGGAAGTCGCACTCGAAGAACTCCCACAGGATGATCGACTCGTCGGCTCCGACCCAGCAGTAGCGGGACGGGTTGTGGCTCACCCACACCTGCATGTTCGTGGTGTCGGTCGCGTACCGGATGTTCATCGGATCCCACAGGATCAACCCGTCGACCCCCATGAGCGCCATCTGGTGTCGAACCCGAGCGAGCCGGTACTCCCGCATCCCCACCAGATCGGGCAGCTCCAGGCCCGCAGCGACCCATTCCGCCTCCAGATCCGCTCCCGGACCGAGGATCATGTGGTGGAACTCTCCACCGGCGGCACGCACGTCGTCGGCGGCCGCTCGCATGCTGTTCAGGATCTTGCCGGCCAACGCTGTCCCCCCCCGGACCGTCTCGTCGCTGTCGGGCCGACAAGCTAGGCGCTGGACGAACGTCCAGCGAGTCGATCAGGCCGCCAGCGCGAGCTGCCCGTCGGCCGACACGGCCCGCTCCGCCACGAGGTCGCCGGGCAGGCGACCCTCGATGAGCCGCTCGAGACCGTCGAGGCTCGCCTCGACCCGATCGGCGTCGTCCGTCGTCCACGCCTCATCCAGCAGCCCCAGGCGACCGAGACCGTCGGCGACGGCGATCGAGA
Organism: Acidimicrobiales bacterium; assembly: GCA_020630195.1. Taxonomy (GTDB): domain Bacteria; phylum Actinomycetota; class Acidimicrobiia; order Acidimicrobiales; family SZUA-35; genus JAHDBV01. Next base: position 10,792 of record JAHDBV010000002.1, on the reverse strand, counting down.
GAAGCTCCGGCGTGACGGTGGGGAGCTCGACGACGACCGCCACATCGGCCGGGCGCTTCGAGGCCACCCCCACGAACGGGGCACCACCGGCGAGCTCGGCCGGGCGGGGCATGACGAGCTCACCGTCGAGCGCACGGAGCGGCTCGAAACCCTCGGTGGTGGTGGTCGGGGTGCGGTCGGCGGCGACGAGCACGAGCATGGTGGGAACTCCTGTCCTGGTCGCCACGTGGCGACACGGAGAACGTAGAGACCCCCTGTGACACCGAGCCTTCGGTACGGTCGTGCGGATGCGGTCCGAGCCCACCCCGAGCCTGCTGGTCTGGCGAGCCGTCGTCGCCGTGTGTGCGGTGGCCGCGTTGGCCTTCGCCGCCCGCGTGGCGACGTCGTCGGCCTGCGAGGGAGGTGTCGTCCTGTTCGACGACGACGGCGCCCCGGCCCCGGGCTGCCTGGCCGACGGGTCGGAGGAGATCGTCGAGCCCGACCTGGAACGGACCCCCGCACTCCTCGGCCTCGGCGGAGCGGGACTCGCGCTGGGCGCGATCGCCGTCGCCTGGCCCCGTCTGGCGGGGCGGGCGGACACCGCGGGCGACGGAGACGCGCCGGCGGCCTCCGGGGCCGACGATGCCGTGCGGGCCGAGCACGGCGAGGGGCCGTCGAGCACCGCGGAGGCAGCCGTCGAGCCCGCGTTCTGCTCCGCGTGTGGCGCCGGACTGGCGCCGGGCGCCCGATTCTGCAGCGCCTGTGGCGCCGAGGTCGCTCAGTCCTGAGCGAGCCGCCAGGCCTCGTTCAACACGTCGTCCGTATCGAAGTAGATGTCCTGCAGGTGCCGCGCGCCCGACGCCGGCTGAAACGCCCGGCGGGCGTGCAGCACGCGATGGTTGTTCACCATCAGCAGGTCGCCACCGTTCAGGCGGAACTGCGCCTGATTGGCTTCATCGGTGATGAGGCCCGACAGGCGGTGGTAGGCCTCGTACCACGCACCGGCGTCGGGATCGGTGGGGTCGATGGCCTGGAGCAACTGGTTCGAGTAGCGCAGGTGCACGACCCGGCCGGCGGCATCGGTCCGGATCAGCGGCGACCGCCCCCACGTCTCCGCGGCATCGGCGAACTGGCGGTGGCCGATCTCCTTGCGGGCGAGCAGCGCGCGATCGGCGTCGTCGAGCAGCGCGGCGATGCCGAAGCCGTCGACGAGCACCGAGTCGCCCCCACTGGCGTCGTTCACCAGCATGTGGAGGATCTGACCGCTCGGTGGATGACGCTTCGAGCCCATGTCGTTGTGCGGCGGCAGCGCCTCGGCGGTGTGGGCGACGTTGTAGCCCGCCGGATCGACGTACACGTCGTGCACGAGATCGAACGGGACCTCGAACGGCGGCGCCCAGCGACGGATGAACTCGACGCAGTAGCCGGGTGTCGACGGTGTGTTCTCCACGATGACCGCACCGTCGCGACCGAAGGTGTCGAGGAAGTCGAGCTCGACACCCCGATCGCCACCGCGGATCGCATCGTGATCGAACCGGCGGGGCTCGAAGCCCGGGGCCCAGCCACGGGGCTCGGGATGGGACCGGGTCGCCTGGCGTCGGCTCTCGTGCCACCACGCCTGTGTGTAGACCGAAAGATGATCGCCCCAGTCGACCTCGATCGACGAGCCGGCCCCGACCGTCACGGGCTCGAGATCGATCGGCACCGAGGAGATCACGAGCCGGTGCTCGGTCGTGGCTTCGACCCGGCACTCGGCACACGGACAGTTGTCACGGAGCCAGAGCGTGGGCACCTCGACGGTGCGGTCGGGCCAGCGCAGTTCGACCATCGACATGGCGTCACCTCGGAGAGCGACGACGGACTGAACGTCCGTCCAGTTCTTGGGGGTGGCGGCAATGTACGCATCGGATTCCGGGCGCGCAAGGGCCTTCGCCTCGATCTCGAGGCGTCCTGGTCGATTGATCAGCTCAGCGTCGGAACAACACGCTGGCGAGCAGCGGGATCGAGCAGCCGAACCAGACCCACATCGGCCAGAAGTAGCCGCCGAAGTCGGTCATCGCCCAGATCGCCGTGCAGATGAGTGGCGCGAAGGTGAACGCCTGCCAGCCCGACGGGAGGAGCCGCCTCGGCTCCCGCACCACGGGAGCCGACTGGCCGGGTAGGTCGGCGACGAGCGGCACGAGGTCGGCCTCGAATCTCGCCGCGTAGGCCGTGGCGAGACGGTCATCGAGTTCGCCCTGATCCAGGCGGCCTTCGGCGTAGGCGGCCCGGAGCCGGCCGACGACCCGTTCACGGTCCTCGTCGGCGATCCGGATCTCGGGCAGCTCGCTCACGCCCTCGACCGTAGTGGCCGCTCCGCGGTGGTGTGGCCGTCGGGGGTCGCCGGCAACAGGTCGGCTGGATTCCTGCCGATGCATCGCCCATGCAGATCTCACGCGCCCTCGTGACGCTCCTCGCCCTCGGGCTCGCCGTCACCGGCTGCGCCAGCCTCGAGGCCGGCCAGGTCGACGCCCCGGCGGGCTCGACGACCGACACGGTCGCCACGACCGAACCCGCCGGCACCGGTGACGACGCCGCCGTGGTCCCGAGCCCCGACTCGAGCGGTGAGGCACTGGACGCCTCGATCTGCACCGACCTCGATGCCGACGAGTTCGATCCCGCACTGCTCGACCGCGTGCCGGAGCGCCATCGCGACACCCTCGCCGGGCTCGAGGCGCTCAGCACACCCATGGAGGACGCCGATGCCGTCGCCATCGGTGCCGTGCTCGACACCCGCCCCGGGCTCGGCGACGACATGATCCGACTCGCCGACGAGCTCGGCGACGTCGGGTGCGACGCCGACGACGTGGCTGCGCTGCGAGGACTCGGACACGCCTTCACACTCTGGGGCGCCGAGCCGACCACCGAGTACTGCGACATGCTCACCCGACAGTTCGACGACGCCACAGCGTCCACCGAACCCGATCTGGGCCTCGTGATCACCGACCACTCGGCCACCTGGGACCGCCTGCTCGCCATCGACGAGGCCACCGAGGACACCCCGGACCCCGACACGATCTGGCAGATCTTCGGCGACACCACCGGCCTCGGGCTCTACGCGGAGGGTCGATGCGGCGTCGACGGGGCGTACGAGAACGCACTGTTCGGGGCGGCGATGCTCGTCGCCTTCGGCTCCGGCGATCTCGACGCGGACTTCACCATCGGGGACGACGACGAACTCGACGCCGATGACGACGGGTTCGCCTTCGGCGAGCCGCTGATCCTCGAACGAGGACCCGCCGATCCGGGCATCGTGGCCGAGCTCGAGACCCTGGCACCGCCCGACGGCAGGATCACCGGCTTCGAACGGGTCGTGGTCGACCTCGATCCCGACGACCCGGGCGTGCGGATCGCCACGGCCATCGTGCCGGCCGGTTGGGAGGCCTCGGGCGGCGTGTTCGGCACCCAGTTCGACGCTCCCGGTGACGCGGGCGTCGGCTTCTTCACCGAGTTCGAGCTCAGCACCACCTGCCAGGGTCTCTGCGGACCGGCCGACGACTGGCCCGAGCGCTTCGAGAGCTTCTTCTTCGACCCGACGTTCCTGCTCGACGAGGACCTCACCGCGCCCGACGGGCGCCTGGTCGTGACCGAGGGCGGCATCACCAACGACGTGATCGTCGGACGATGGGCCGACGGCGCCGATCAGTTGCTCCAGTGTCAGGCGGAGCTCGACGAGGAGGACGAGGACCTGATCGGGCTGTTCATCGAGCTGTGCCGTCGGGTCGAGGCGTCCTGGCTGGGCTGAGTCAGACGCCCATCACCTCGGTCTCGAACCGCTGGAGGAGGGCGTCATGCTCCTCGCCCGCACCCAGGGTGAAGTCGGGGATGATGATCTCGTCGACGCCGGCCGCTGCGTAGTCGGCGACGATGCCGCGCACCATCTCCGGGGTGCCGACGATGGCCGGTCGGGGCAGCGGGTTCGCCCGGATGCCGGCCGCCTGCTCTTCGGTCTCGCAGAGGAACAGCAGCGCCACGGCGGTCTTGCGGATCGACGCAGGATCCCGATTGAGGCGTTCACAGTGGGCCGTCAACACCTCGATCTTCTGGCGGAGCAGGTCGGGTTCGCCCCACACGTTCCACTCCTCGGCGTACTGCGCCACCATGCGGAGCGTCTTCTTCTCACCACCACCACCGACGAGGATCGGCATCGATCCGAGGGGCTTCGGCGACAGCGGGGCCTCGACCATCCGATAGTGCGTGCCGTCGTGATCGGTCCGGTCCTCGGACCGCAGACCCCGCAGGATCTGCAACGACTCCTCGAGCTTCTCGAAGCGGTCGGTGAAGGTGCCGTACTCGATGCCGTACGCCACGTGCTCGTTCTCCTGCCACCCCGCACCCATGCCGAGCACCACCCGACCACCGGACAGGTGGTCGACGGTCGTGGCCTGCTTCATCAGCACCGCCGGGTTCCGGTAGGTGTTGCCGACCACCATCGTGCCGATCCGGGCCCGCTCGGTGCGGACCGCCATCGCCGCGAGGAGCGCCCACGCCTCGTGATACGGCCCGCCGATGTCTCCGGCGAACGGCACGAAGTGATCGGCGACCCAGACACCGTGCCAGCCGCGCTGATCGGCACGTTCGACCCGACGCAGGATCTCGGAGGTCTCGTGGCCGTTGGCGACCCAGTAGCTGAAGTCCATGGCCGCCGAACCTAGGCGCTCGCCGCGATCGCCGTCGCCCCGCCCAGGCGACGGGTCTCAGCACCGGCGTGGTCGGGAGTGACCACTCCCGATCCGGGGACCACGCTGCATCCGATGACCACCTCGATCTCCCATGCAGAGCCGGTGGTCGGCCGCCGCCGGACGACCGCGATCACGGCGATCCTGCTCGCCGGGCTCGGGCTCCGCATCGTGATCGGCGCGACCTCCGCACCCTTCACAGACCCCGCCGCCCTCACCCTGGGGCTGGTCCTCGCCATCGGCGCCAGCATGCTGGTGCACCGCGTCCGCCCGATCGCTCGGGTGCTCGTCGTCATCCTGCTGGCGGCGACCGCACTCGCCGTGGTCCCCGACGTGACCCGGACGGTCAGATTCGGCCACGCCCGACCCTCGTTCGAGCGGACCGCCGACGACCTCCTCGACATGCCCTGGCGGCAGCCCCCCGCTCGCCTCGGCACCTACGAACTCGATGACGCACACGTCGACGACCGTGGCGGCGTCTACCTCCTGCGCTCGACGTCGTGGTTCGGGATCGAGGGCTTCGCCCGGCTGCCAGCAGGACCGGCCGGCGACCGGACCGGCCCCTATGCCGAGCTCGAGCACCGGCGCCTCACCGGCGACTGGTACGTCGTCCGAGGTGTGCTCCGCTGGTGAACGCGAGGGGTCGGCGGGCGCGCTCGCGGCTCAGCCTGCGGGCCGGATGGCGACGGGGTCTCCGGTCCGGAGCACGACCGCGGGGCCCTCACGACGATCGAGGCGCATCACGAATCCGCGGATCCCGCCGTGGAGGAAGGCCCGGTCGTCCGCGATCTCCTCGAACCCCGCATCCGGTGTCCCCCGGAGATACCGGGTGAACATCGCACAGGGCGCCGCCACCTTCGGTCCGTCGAACACCACGTCACCACCCGACGTCGAGACCCGGATGCCGCCGGCGAGGTCGGCCTGGGTCACGATGCGCTCCGCCGAGACGATGACGTTCTCTCCGGCGATCCCCGGCGGCGCGGCCCCGAAGCGATCGGCCATCGCGTCGTAGTGACTGGTGAACCCGAACGAGAGCGCCCGGTCGGGCGTGAAGCGGTGGCCGCCCGGGTGATCGTCGTGGTGGACGTCGAGCATCCACCCGCCGTCCAGCGCGCCCAGCACACCGGCGGAGGTCACGGCGAGCTGTTCGACGGGGAGCAACGGGTCGGGTCGGTACACGTTGGGTTCGCCGCCCGTGAGCCGGTCTCGTTGGATCTGGGTCACCACGATCTCGCCGACGGGTGTCCAGCCTGGGTTCGTGTCCGGCACGGGGCCAGTCTGCCGGATTAGCGTCGGCGGCGTGCCCGATCTCGTTGCCCTCCCGATCGACGACGTCGTCGATCCCCACATCCACCTGTTCGACCTGCTCGGGACCCCGCGCCCCATGCAACCGATCGGGAAGATGTTCCGCGGTAACGACAAGCTCGTCCGCGCCGCCGCACTCAAGGCCATGCCCGCCGCGACGATCGCCTACTTCGGTGAGCGCACGTCGCTGCTCGGCGACTACCTCCCCTCCCACTACCGGGAGGACTCGGGATCGTCCCGTGTGACGCGTTACGTCCACATCGAAGCGGGATGGTCGGACAAGACCCCGATGGACCCCGTCGGTGAGACGGCCTGGCTCGACGTCCTTCCCGATGGCCCCTCCGCCATCGTCGCCCATGCCGACCTGACGCGGGGCACGGCGGCGGGTGGCGTGATGCGCGCACACCTCGATGCGAGCGACAAGGTCCGGGGGATCCGCCACTCGATGTCGTGGCACGAGGCCGATGGGGTCATGGACTTCGGCACGGCGAAGGCCATGAGCCGGATGTCCGGCTACCGCGCCGGGTTCGACCAGTTGGCCGTGTACGGCCTGTCGTTCGACGCCTGGTGCTTCGGCGATCAGATCGGCCAGGTGGCCGAGCTCGCCGACCACAACCCGGAGGTCCCGATCGTGCTGTGCCACCTCGGGACACCCGTCGGGATCGGTGGCGAGTTCGCGGGCATCGGTGCCACCGAGGACGAACGTGCCGGCATCGCCGCCCGCTGGCGGGACGCCATCAGCGACCTCGCCACCCGTCCGCAGGTGCACGCGAAGATCTCCGGCCTGCTGATGCCGGTTCTCGGCTTCGGACACGAGACCGACGCCGCGTCACCCACGGTCGACCGACTCGTCGACGAACTCGGCCCGATGGTGACGCACGCGATCGACGCGTTTGGCCCCGACCGCTGCATGTTCGCCTCGAACTTCCCCGTCGACCGTGTGAGCAGCGACTACGAGACGGTCACCCGGGCGATGCTGCAGATCACGAGCGGGCTCGACGACGCCGCACGAGCCGCCTTGTGGCGGGACACGGCCGCCCGCTTCTACCGGCTCGACTGAGCTCGACAACCAGTGGATCGATCAGGCCGGGGATGATCGATCGCGGTCCGGGGCATCGACCACCGGGCTGCGTCGCCGCCGAGTGTCCGCGTACCCAATCCGGCTGGAGCCACGATCCCGGCGGTCGGACAGGCGAAGGCGCACCCGGTCGTGCCACGATCGCCACTGATGGACGCGACCGCGAGTCTGCAGTGCGTCATGTTCACCGACATGGCGGCCTCCACGGCGACCATGGTCGAGCACGGTCCGGGTGCGGCGCTGGATCTCCGACGGGCGCACGACGACATCGTCCACTCGGCGATCGCCGGGCATGACGGCGTGGTCGTGGACACCAACGGCGACGGCGTGATGGCGATGTTCGGCGCCGCGTCGGCGGCCGTGGCCGCTGCCGTCCGCATCCACGAGGCACTCCGCGATCACGGCCTGCGGGCCGACACCGTCGAGCCCGTGCGCGTCCGGATCGGTCTCGCCGTGGGTGAGGTCCGCTCGGACGACGGGCGCCACATCGGCGACGCCGTGGTCCAGGCGGCCCGCCTGGAGGCCTCGGCCGAGCCGGGCACGACACGAGCCACCGATCTGGTCGCCGTGCTCGCCCGCGACGTCGATCACGTGGAGTTCGCCGAGCACCATCACCGTGACCTCAAGGGATTTCCCGAGCCCGTCGCCGTGTGCACCGTGCGTCCGCTCCGTCGGCGGGTCGGCCCCATCGCCCTGCCGAAGGCGCTACTCGACCCCTCGGCCAGTCGGCTCGTGGGGCGGGCCGAGGCCACCGCGCGACTCTGGGGGCACTGGGAGGAGGCCCGGTCGGGCCGGTTCCGGGTCGGCGCGGTCACCGGCGAGGCGGGAGCGGGAAAGAGCCGACTCCTCGCGGAGATCGCCGCACGTGGCCATCTCGACGAGGCGATCGTGCTCCACGGAACCGCCGACCCCGAGCTCGACATCCCCTACCAGGCCATGGCCGACGCCCTCCGCTCCGCCGCCGATCTCGACCCCGACCTCGCCCACGCCCTCGACGGAGACACCGACGCCGGACCGCTCGCCCGGCTCTTCCCCCGTGCCGGATCGTCGGACGACGTCGCGATCGAACGTCGCGAGGTCTTCACCTCGACGGCGGCCGCCCTCCGCCGCCTCGCCGACATCCGGCCGCTGCTGGTGGTCCTCGACGATCTCCACTGGGCCAGATCGTCGACGACACAGCTCCTCCAGGCCGTCGCTCCCCATCTCCAGGACGCCCGGATCCTGGTCCTCGCCGGCTACCGCAGCTCCGAGATCGACGCCGGACATCCGATGAGCACCCTGCTCGCCGACCCCCACATCGCGAGTGTCGCCGATCGTGTCGACCTCGATCCGCTGTCACCGACCGACGTGGAGCAGCTCGCGGCGGAACAGGTCGGGCGGGAGCTCGATCCGCCGGAGATCGAGCTCGCCCATCGGATCCACCGTGAGTGCGGCGGCAGCCCGTTCTACGTCAGCGAGGTGCTCCGCCACCTCCGAGCCGTCGCCGATGTCTTCGCGCCCGGGGCCGCTTCCGGCGACGCCGGTGCGGCCGACGAGCTCCCGATCCCCGCCACCGTCCGCGATGTCGTGATCCGCCGCGTCGAGGCCCTCGGTGACGACGGACGACGGCTTCTGACCGCCGCCGCGGTGGCGGGGCCGTCGTTCGATCCCGACGTGGTCGCCGAGGCGACCGGCATCGACCCGGACGATGCCCTCGACGTGTTCGAGGCAGCGATGCGGGCGTCGTTGTGCCGGCCGCAGATCGGCGGGCGAGTCGGGTTCAGCCACGACATCGTTCGCCACGCGCTCACCGAGGCGTTGAGTCCGACACGACTGGTCCGCCTGCACGGCCGACTCGCTCGGGCACTGGAGGAGACCCACACCGGCACCCTCGACGAACTGGTGCGGCACTGGACGGCGGCGTCGTCGGCGGGCGACGACGACCGTGCGCTCCACTATCTGGGCCTGGCCGCCGAGCGCGACGAGCGGGCCCTCGCCTGGGAGACCGCCGCCGAGCGGTACGAACACATGCTCACCAGGATCGAGGAGCACGCCGACGCCGATGACCGTCGTGCGGCCGGGCTCTGGCTGTCGCTCGGCCGGGCCCGTCGGGAGGCGGGTGATCCGGCCTACCGGGACGCCATGGTCGAAGCCGGGCGACTCGGGCGGCGCCTCGGCGATGCCGACGTCGTCGCCCGGTCCGCCATCGGCTTCCTCCGATCCGGCGGCTGGTTCGTCGATGCCACCTACACCGATGAGCGCATGATCGGGCTCAGCGAGCAGGCCCTCGAGATGTTGCCGGCCGACGACCCACTCCGGGTACGGGTGCTCGCCGGCCTCGCCACCGTGTCGCCGTATGCCCACACGACGCCGGGCCGCCAGGCGATGGCCGACGAATCGCTCGCCTTGGCTCGACGGCTCGGCGATCCGTCGCTGCTGGTCGCCGCCCTCACCTCGGTCCACATGACGCACTGGTCGCCCCACCACCTGGCGCGCCGTCTCTCGGTCGCCGAGGAGTTGCGGAGCACCGCCGAACGCCTCGACGACGCCGGCGCCAGATTCCTCGGACGCATGTTCCTCGAACTCGCCCGCCTCGAGTCCACGGCCACCATCACCGCGGACACGATCGACGACCTGGCCGACCTGGCCACCGGGGCCGGGAGCTTCTGGTTCGAGTTCCTCGTCGAACGGCTGCGGAACGCCGTCACGAGCGCATCGGCCACCGAGGATCCCCGTCCTGCGATCGACGCTCTGTTCAACCGGGCCAACGGGACCCTCGCGGACGCGACCGGCACGTGGGCGGCCCAACACGCCGAGGTCGCTCGCCAGGCCGGCCGGTTCGGCGACATGGTCGGTGCGCTCGTCGGTGCCGCCGACCGAGCCGGCCCCCAGGGCATCTGGGGCTACAGCCTCGTCATCGCGCTGGTGGCGGCCGGTGATCTCGACGAGGCGGCGCGCCGGATCGACCAGGTCGAGGTCGAGCCGAACCAGGACTACATGTGGCTCGTCACGATGCAGATGTTCGCCGAGGCCGCCTACCGCACCGGCCGGGCCGATCTCTGCGCACGGATCCACGACGAGCTCGCGCCGTTCCCCGACTCGATCGGGATGATCGCATCCGGCACGGTCATCTGGGGGCCGGTGTCGCTGAGCCTCGCCTTCGCCGCCGCCGGGGCCGGCCGCCTCGAGCTGGTTCGTGACCATCTCGTCCGGGCCCGGGAGATCGCCGAGCGTCTGCCGATGCCCTACGCCGTCACCCAGGCCGACGAACTCGAGGCGACGCTCGGGTGAGCCGTCGGCGCCCCGCCGACCTCAGCCGGCGAGCCGCGCGAGCTGCCGTCGCAGCCAGTCGTCCTGATCGCCCTCGTAGCGGGCCTGGATCTCGGTGCCGGCGAACACCCCGATCCCGTGCGGTGCCCCGGGGTAGACGTGGAGCTCACACGGCACACCCGCCTGGTTGAGGCGCATCGCGTAGTCGATGTCCTCGTCGCGGAATCCGTCGGCACCGCCGACGCTGATGTAGGCCTCGGGGAGGCCGGACAGGTCCGTGGCCCGGGCCGGCGCGGCGGTCGCCGGGATCTCCGCGGTCCCGAACAACTCCCCCAGGTAGCTGCGCCAGCCGAAGTCGTTCGACTGCTTCGACCAGATCAACAGGTCGTCGAGCTGGCTCGACGGTGTCGTCATGGTGTCGTCGATCATCGGGCAGTCGACGAGCTGGAACTGCACGGCGGGC
>JAHDBV010000038.1:15382-39441 GCA_020630195.1 Acidimicrobiales bacterium | reverse complement strand
AGCCGGTGATGTTCTCGACGGTCTCGTCGTCGTGGATCACGAGCACGTCGTGCTCGCGATAGCCGCCGGCGCCGGGCTGGCCGTCGGGGATCATGATCATCGGCTCCATCGAGACGACCATGCCCGGCTTCAGCACGGTGTCGATGTCCTCGCGCAGCTCCACTCCGGCCTCACGCCCGTAGTAGTGGCAGAGCACCCCGAAGCTGTGGCCGTAGCCGAACGAGCGGTACTTGAGCAGGTCGTACGAGCGGTAGATCTCGTTGAGCTCGGCCGCGATCTCACCGCACCGGGCGCCCGGCTTGATGAGCTCGAGCCCCCGCTCGTGCACCTCGACGTTCACGTTCCAGAGCCGCAGCGACTCGTCGTCGACGGTGTCGCAGAACAGCGTGCGCTCGAGGGCGACGTAGTAGCCGAACACCATCGGGAAGCAGTTGAGGCTGAGGATGTCGCCCGACTCGACGAGCTTGTTGGTGACGGGGTTGTGGGCGCCGTCGGTGTTGATGCCCGACTGGAACCAGGTCCAGGTGTCCATGAGCTCGACGAACGGGAACGAGTTCGCGATCTCGCGCACCATCGCGCCGGTGGAGGCGAGGGCGACCTCGTGCTCGGGCACCCCGGCGGCCACGGCCTCGGCACAGGCCCGGCCACCGAGGTCGGCGATACGGGTGAGGGTCTTGATGTGGGTGATCTCCTCGGCCGACTTGATCGTCCGCATCCACATCGTCGCCTGGCCGACGTCGACGAACTCGACCCCCGGCATGGCGTCCCCGAGGCGGGCCCGCAGGTCGAGCGAGACCTCGTCGAACTCGATGCCCATCCGGGTCACACCGGGCGTGAGCGACTGGATGGCGTGGAAGAAGTTGTCCTTGCGCCAGTCGGTGTAGGTCAGGTTGTCGCCGTGCGTCATGCGCCACGGCTGGCCACCGTCGATGCCGGCCGAGATCGTGGTCGCCGCGTCCGCGGTGACGACCATGCCGTAGTTGCGCCCGAAGGCGCAGTACATGAAGCCGGAGTAGTAACAGATGTTGTGGTAGCTGGTGAGCAGCACCGCATCGAGCCCGGCGCTCGCCATGTGGGCCCGCAGCTCGTTCTGACGCCGGTCCATCTCGGCGTCGGAGAAGGGGCTGAAGGCCCGCTCACCGTTGTGCCACTTCATGATCCGGTCCATGTCATCCGAACCGGACAGTTCGAGCACGTTGTTGTCGTTCATCGGAGGCCTCCTCGCCGCGCCGGACAGCCGGCTCGGTCTAGCAGCGGGGAGCCACGGCTGTCCCGGCTCCGCCACCGGGCGGAAATCCGTGCGGCGGCAGCCGGGTGTTCACGCCCAGAAGGTGATGGCCGCCGCGGCCACCGAGCCGGCGAGTGTCGCCACGACGTAGCCGGCGGCGACCCCTCGACGACCGAGCTCGAACCACTCGACCACCTGGGCGACGAACGTCGAGAAGGTCGTGAGTGCACCGAGGCCGAGCACACCGAACACGAACTCGGCATCGCCCCCGTCGCCTCGGGCCACGACGCCGAGCAGCGCCGAACCCACCAGGTTCAGCGCCAGGGTCGCGAGGCTGCGGCGGGCGAGTCCGGCGTCGAGGTCCGTGACCGCCGCCCGGATCAACGTGCCCACCGCCGGCACGACGAGCACGGCCAGCACGACGACGACGGCGCTCACGACGCCGTCTCCGGCGGCGGGGTCGCCCACGATCGGCCCAGCAGGAACGCGGCGACACCCCCGACGAGTGCGACGAGCGGATGGGCGACCGCCCACGGCCCGACCCCACCCTCCAGGTCGAGGATCCGCACCACATCGACGGCGAGGGTCGACATCGACGTGAGCGCGCCGCACACCCCCACCGTCACGCCGAACCGCACCGTGCCGGCGGTCAGCGCCCGGGTGGCGACACCGAGCAGCCCGGCACCCGCGACGTTCACCACGAGGGTGGCGGTCGGCATGCCGGCGACCCCGCCGATCCGGGCCACACCCAGACCGTCGATCGCCTCGAACACGGCCACCCGCAGCAACGTGCCGACGACCCCACCGAGGGCGATCGCTGCCCAGACACGGGGACCGTGGCTCATCGGGTCGGCCGGGGGGACATGCACACGAGTGTGGCCCGGAGCGCCCCGCCCCGCACCGGGCGGTCGACACCGAGACGGCTGCCTAACGTGGGGGCATGACGCTCGCCTTCGAGAACGCCACCACCCAGATCGCCGAGGCCTGGCGGGACGACCTGACCGACCGCCTGGTGGAGTACGTCGCCATCCCCGCCCTGTCCCCCAACTTCGACGCCGACTGGGAGACCACCGGCGAGATCGAGCGGGCCGTCACCCACATCCGCTCCTGGATCGAGAGCCGCGACGTGGCCGGCATGTCGGTCGAGGTCCAGCGTCTGCCCGGCCTGACCCCGCTCATCGTCGTCGAGATCGACGCCTTTGGCGAGCCGGCGACCGACGCCACCGTCGTGCTCTACGGCCACCTCGACAAGCAGCCCGAGATGGAGGGCTGGCGGGACGATCTCGGCCCGTGGACCCCGGTCATCGAGGACGGAAAGCTCTACGGGCGGGGTGGCGCCGACGACGGCTACGCCGCGTTCGCGAGCCTCACGGCGATCGAGGCCGTGCAGGCCAACGGCGGCAGCCACGCCCGCTGTGTGCTGCTCGTCGAGGCGTCGGAGGAATCCGGCAGCCCGGACCTGCCCGCCCATGTCGACGCTCTCGCCGATCGACTCGGCGAGGTCGACCTCGTGCTCTGCCTCGACTCCGGCTGCATGACCTACGACACCCTCTGGCTCACCACCTCGCTGCGAGGCCTCGCGGCCGCGGATGTCCGGGTCGACATCGTCTCCGAGGGTCTGCACTCCGGCTCGGCCGGCGGGGTCGTGCCCTCCACGTTCCGGATCATCCGGCACCTGCTCGACCGGATCGAGGACTCGAGCACGGGTGAGGTGCTGCTCGACTCGGCTCGGGTCGCCATTCCCGAGCACCGCATCGCCGAGGCGGCCGCCGTCGCCGACGAGCTCGGTGAGGCCGCCCTCGAGGCACCACCGCTGGTGGACGGAGCGGGCCTCGCGGCGGACGACGTGACCGAACTCCTGCTCAACAAGACCTGGCGGGCATCGCTCTCCACGGTCGGTGCCGACGGCCTGCCGCCGACGGCGATCGCCGGCAACGTGCTGCGGCCCCACACCACGCTCAAGCTGAGCGTCCGGGTGCCGCCCACGGCCGATTCGGCCGCCGTGCTCGACGAGCTGCGGACGACGCTCACCACCGACGTGCCCTACGGCGCCCCGGTCACGATCGGCCATGCGGAAGCCGCCGACGGGTGGGAGGCACCGGCGCTGTCGCCGTGGTTGGCCGACGCACTCGACGGCGCCAGCCGTGAGGTGTTCGGCAAGCCGATGCAGCTCTACGGCGAAGGCGGCACGATCCCGTTCATGGGCATGCTCGGCGAGAAGTTCCCGGCGGCACAGTTCGTGATCACCGGGGTGCTCGGCCCGCAGTCGAACGCCCACGGCCCGAACGAGTTCCTCCACCTCGCCTACGCCGAGCAGCTCACGGGGGTGCTCACCCGCGTGCTCGACCGACACGCACAGCCCCGCGTGTGACCCGAGCCGCCCGGTCCCGTGACTGGCGGGCCCGGCTCGCCTGGTTGGCGGTGCCGTGGCGCGACGCGGCGCTGCTCGTCGCGCTCGTCGCGGCGGCGGCCACACCCGCCTTCCTGGTGACGGCGTCGGACCTGTGGCGAGCCGCGGCGGCCGACGAGATCGCCCGCAGCCTCGTGCTCGACGGGCCACCGAGCGACGCCGAACTCGTGGTGAGCTCACCCGCGGAGTTGCGAACCGAGTCGGTCGTCGCGGCCGACGATGCCGTGGTCGCTGAGCTCGCGGACGCCGACACCTTCGGACCCGCCCGCCGCACGATCGTGGTGCCGCCGAGCCTGCGGGACGTGGTGCGTACCCCGGCCGACGCCTCGGTCCGGGTCCCGATCCGTCTCGTCGCCCACGACGGCGCCCTCGAGGCGCTCGGCGTCGATCCCGCACAGGCGGTCGACGGGCCCGACGGTGCGCTGGCGGTCTGGATGTCGGCGTGGTTCGCCGAGGAGTACGACCTCGCCGCCGGCGATCACCTCCGCAGTGTCGAGTGCGCCCCGGGTGACGATTCGTGTGTGCCCACACTGCCGCCCGGCGGGCTCGTGGTGGCGGGGCTCGTGCCGAACGTGTGGCAACCGCCCGGCGAGGTCGCCGAACCGGCCGTGATCCCGGGCCTCGACCCGGCGCTCGTGCCCCAGTTCGTGGCGCCGTTCGGTCTGCCGAACCATGCACTCGCCGTCGTCGACGCAACGGACCTCCGGGCCACCGGCTTCGGGGCGACCGTCACCTGGCGGGCGGAGCGGACCGCCGGGATCGACGATCTCGACACACTCGTCGCCGCCGCCCGCGACGTCCGACGGGTCGAGGCCGGCGTGGCCCAGGACCCCGGGGTCTCCACACCACTCGCCGAACTCGCCGCCGGCACGGGCGTGCCACGTGTCGCCTCCACGATGCCCGAGCGGCTCGCCGCCACCCGGGCCCTCATCGGCGAACTGGATCAACCGTTCGCCTCCGCCCGCATCGCCGGGGTGGTGCTCGGGCTCGGGGCGGTCGCCGCCGGCGCCGGCCTCACGGTCGAGCGGCGTCGCCGGGAGTTCCGACTCCTCGCCGGCGAGGGTGATCGCTGGCCGGAGTTCGCTCGACGGGCCGCCGCGCAACTGGCGGCACCGACCGCACTCGGCACGATCGTCGGTGTGACCGGCGCGGTCGTGGCGGCCCGGGCCGAGCTCGGGGTCGGCTCGGTGGCCCGGGTCGACCTGCTGCCGGTGCTCGGGGTCGCGCTCCTCGCGGTGCTGGTGGGGGCGCTCGTCACCGGCGTGATCGGACAACGCAGCCTCGGGGATCGGCCGGCGGTCATCACCTCCGAGACCCTGGCCGCCGGGGCCGTGATCCTGATCGCGGCGACCGGGCTCTTGTGGTTCCAGGTGGGCCGCGGCGGCCCCGGCGACGGCGTCGACCCGGCCGTGGTGTTGTTGCCGGTCGCCGGACTCGCCACGGCGGTGGCCGCCGTACTGGGTGTGATCTCGGTCGCCCTCCGCCACGCCGGTGCCGTCGCCGACCGGCTTCCCGCCGTCGGTCTGCTGCTGTGGCGTCGGCTCACCGACCGGGGGCTCGGCGCCCGCACGGTCGTGGCAGCCGGTGCGGTCGCCCTCGGACTCATGCTGTCGGCGGGTGCCCTGGTCGACACCCTCGATCGCACCCTCGAGCGCTCACTCGCCACCGAGCTCGGCGGCGCGACCCGGGTCGAACTGATCGGCCCGCTGCCGCCCGGCACCGAACTCCCCGAACGGACCACCGTCATCGCCCTCGTCCCGACCCGGGTGAGCCCCGGGGATCGGGCCACCACGGTCGTGCTGGTCGACCCGGCGACGGTGCGCGAGGCCGTGCTCTGGCCCGACGATCTCGCCGTCGGTCTCGACGAGGCCCTCGGGATCCTCGACGGTGACGCCGGTGACGATCTCCCGGCGATCGCGCTCGACGGCCAGACCCTGCCCTCGAGCGGGGCGTTCGGCCTGCGCGACGTGGTGCGCTACGACGTCGTCGATCGTGTCGCTTCGGTCCCGCTCGCCGCCGGCGACTCCTCGACGCTGCTGATGTCGGCACCCCGGGTCGACGCGTTCGTCGCGGCCGAACGGGAGCGGGTGGGCGCACCACCGACCGATCGCCCGCCGAGTCGTCAGGCCCGCCAGCGGGTCGTCTCCGCCCTACCCGCCGCCGAGGTCACGGCCTTCCTCGACGAGCTCGACGTGCGGTTCCGCAACGTCGTCACCGCCGATCAGCGACGGGCCGATGCCGACGTCGTGGGGCCCCGCTTCGCGTTCGGCTACCTGGCCTGGTTGGGTCGGGTGGCGGTCGCGATCGCGGCGACGGCGCTCGGGTTCCAGCTCGCGAGCCGGCGGGCGATCCGGGCGCTCACCACGGTGTTGACCGTGCGGATGGGCGCATCGGTGCGCCGACTCGCCCTCGTCACCGCGGCCGAGGTCGTGGTGCTCGCCGGGCTGGCCGCCTTCGTGGCCGTGGTGGTCGCCCCGGTCCTCGCGGGCCGGCTGCTCCCCCGCTTCGACCCGACGCCGGAGCTGCCGCCCGATCCGATGCTCGTGTGGTCGCCGCTCGCGATCGCGGGTCGGCTGATCCCGGCGGTGCTCGCCATCGGCGTCGTGGTGTGGTTGCTCGAGATGCGATCCGGCGACCGACGAGCCGCGGAGGTGCTGCGTGACGCACCGACCTGATCCCGAACTGCTCGACCTCGGACCGATCGAGATCGACGGAGTGACCGGGCCCGGGAGCGACCGGGCGTCGGCACCCGTCGTCGTGTGCCGCCACGTCGTGAAGATCTACACGGCACGCACCGGGCGGGTCTTCGCCGTGCGTGGGATCGACCTCGAGGTCGACCCGGGTGAAGCGACGGGCATCGTCGGCCCGTCCGGGAGCGGCAAGTCGTCGCTGCTCCGCATGATCGCCGGGCTCGACGCGCCGACCGCCGGTTCGGTCGAGATCGACGGCGTCGACCTCCACGCCGTCTCGGCCCGACGACGAGCCCGGCTGCGGGGTGAGCTCGTCACCCACGTGCACCAACGGCCACCGGACAACCTCCTCCCCCACCTCACCGCGGCCCAGCAGCTCCGGCGTCTCCGTGACGGCCCGGCCGACGGCCTCGTGGCCGAGGCACTCGACACCCTCGGGCTCGGCGAGCTCGCCGACCGGCGCCCCGCGGAGTTGTCGAGCGGCGAGCAACAACGCCTCGCGCTCGCCCGGGCCCTCGTGGCCGGGCACCGGCTCGTGATCGCCGACGAGCCGACGGCCCAGCTCGACGGGGCGAGCACCGAGGCCGTGCTCCGTGCGATCGGATCGCTGACCCGGCGGGGCGTCACGGTGCTCGTCGCCACCCACGATCCGAGGGTCCTCCCCCATCTCCATCGCGTCGTCGCGCTCCGAGAAGGCGCCGTGGCCGCCATCACCGAAGGCGGATCGGAGCGGGCGGTCATCGACCGGGCCGGCCGTCTCCAACTCCCACCCGACGCCCGGGCGTTGTTCCCCGACGACCGGGCCGTCGTGCGCCGGGACGACGACGGCGTGCGGATCGAGCGGCCCTGATGAGCGCCGTCATCCGTCTCGACGGCGTCCGCCGCACCCATGGCCGCGGCCGCGCCACCGTGCGCGCCGTCGACGGTGTCTCCCTCGAGCTCGACGCCGGCCGGATCACGGCCCTCGTCGGCCCGTCGGGTTCGGGCAAGACGACGGTGCTCAACTTGCTGATCGGCTGGGATCGGCCCGACTCGGGCACGGTGTGGCGTCACGACACGGTCGATGACACATGGGCCGGGGTCGCCGTGGTGCCCCAGGGACTCGGGCTCGTGCCCGATCTGACACTCCGGGAGAACATCGAGCTCCCCGTCCGGCTCGGCAATCGGCGCCGGTACGCCACCGCCCAACTCACCGACCATCTCGGCCTCGACCATCTCCTCGCCCGTCACCCCGACGAGGTCTCCCTGGGTGAGCAACAACGCGCCGCGGTGGCACGAGCCGTCATCTGCCATCCCACGGTGGTCATCGCCGACGAGCCCACCGCCCACCAGGACGAGGCCAACGCCGATCGGATCATGGCCGTGCTGGCCGCCGCCGCGCACGACGGGGCCGCGGTCGTGGTCGCCACCCACGAGCTCCGGCTGCTCGACCGGGCCGACCGGGTGCTCCGGCTCGTCGACGGGCGGCTCGATCCGTCAGTCGAGCACGACGCGCACGATCGGTGACGTTGTGAATCCGAGGGCGGGCCGGACCCCCATCCCCTCGTAGACCGACGGGGGCACGGAGATGTCGGCGCAGTACAACTCGCCGACGGCCGGCGACGCCCGAAGACCCTGCTTCGGTTGGGCGAGGGTCATGGTCGCGGTGGCGGCGACGCACCATCCCGGGGCGTCACCCGTCGTGACATCGAGCCCGGACGGGGTGTCGAGCGACAGGACCGGCACCTCGGTGGCGGCCAGGGCGGCGACCAACGCGCCACCCCGCCCACTCGGAGCGCCGCGCAGCGAGTACCCGATGACCGCGTCGAGAGCGAGGTCGACACCGGCGAGCGCGGCGGCGGGATCGTCCACGAACTCGACACCCATCCGCTCGAGCAGTCGCAGCTGCTCACCGGGGACACCCCGCACCTCGTCGACCGTGCGGGTCGTGATCACCCGCACCGAGACTCCCCGGTTGGCGAGGTGGCGGGCGGCGACGTAGCCACCACCGCCGTTGCCACCCGACCCGCCGAACACGGCGACGGTCGCCGGGGCGAACCGGTCGATCGCGAGCTGCGCCAGGTTCCGACCGGCGTTCTCCATCATCCGCACGAGGTCGATCCCGAGCTCGTCCATCATCACCCGGTCGACCTCGATCATCTGGATCTCGGTGAGCCAGGCGACCTCGTCGGCACGGTGCTCGGGGTGGGCGACGCTCACACGCGGCCCGGTTCGCCGGTGAGGGCGTCGACCGCACGCCCCGACTCGACACCGAGCTCGGCGTCGTAGGTGGCGTGGTAGTGGTGCAGCGCCGGTTCGTTCCGTCCGAACACCACCGACTCGAGCGATCCCGCGTTCGCGGCGGCCTGCTGCGACGCCCCCATGGCGTAGTCCTCGTCCCGGATGATCTCGGCGAACCCCTGGGCGATCGTGGCGATCATGTCCTGGACCTCGGCGGCCTCCGGTCCACTCGCCTGTGCGAGCTCACCCTTCATGTAGAAGCCGATCCGCGACGTGTGGCGGCCGGGGTCCTCCGGATGCGGGTACGCCCGCACGAGGAACGCCCCGGCCCGGAACGGCATGAGGATGATGTTCGGGAACAACCAGTACACGGGGAGACCCGCCACGGTGATGTCCCACTCCGACTCGGGCAGATGGCGCATCTCGTCGATCTCGCGCCGACAGAGGATCATCCGGTGGTTGCGGCCCTCGTCGTCGTAGCACTGGACGTTGCCGTGGAAGCTGTTGAACAACGTGTCGGAGTGCAGCGACGAGAAGTGGTACGTCTCACCGAAGGTGTCCATGGCGAACTTCCAGTTGCACGCCGTGTCGTAGGTGTCGCGGTTGATCGGGATCATCGTGGCGAAGTTCCACGTCGGGAACTCGTCGTCGAACCACTCGCCGAGGAGCTCGTCGAGCCCGAGCTCGCCGTCGGGGTCGGGGTGCACGAACAGCAACCCGTGTCGTTCCTCCGCCGGCAGTGGGCGCAGTCCGAGGCACTCGGGATCGACGTCGCCGAAGTGCTCCGACTTCGGCAACCCGACGAGCGCACCCTCGGTGTCGTAGGTCCATGAGTGGAAGGGGCAGACGAAGCGGCGCTTCGTGCCACGGGCCTCGGTCTCCACGAGGGCGCCTCGGTGACGGCACGAGTTCACGAAGGCCCGGAACTCCCCCTCCGCGGTCCGGGTGGCGAGGATCGGGAGGCCGAGGTCGTCGCTGGTGAAGAACGAGCCGGGCTCGGGCAGATCACCCGACATCCCGAGGCAGTGGGTGGTCTTCGCGAAGAACAGGTCACGCTCCCGGCGGGCTTGCTCGGTGTCGGTGTAGGTCCGGGTCGACTGGACCCGGAGCTCCCCGGCGTCGACGTTGGTGCCCGCGTCGAGTCGCTCGATCAGGAGCTTCATCTGGCGGACCTGTTCGTCGTGGCGCATCCCGCCATCTTGGTGAACGCCGGCGCCGCCGTCGAGACGGCGCGGCGCGGTCGAGGCGCCGCGGCTCAGCCGACCGGCGTGGTGGTGGCGGCGTCGAACCCGACGCGCAGCTCGACGGGCGACTCCTCGGTCACCCAGGCCCCGTCGAGACGGAGGTCGAGCTGACGCAGGCCGGCGTCGATCGCCACCGTCGTGGTCGCCCCGGCGTCGAGCCGGACCTTGCGGAACCCGACGAGCCGCTTCGGCGGCCGACGGTGGGCCGAGCCCGGGACCGAGGCGTAGAGCTGGACGACCGTCGCGCCGGCCTCGTCGCCGGTGTTCGAGACCGTCACCTCGACCACGTCACCGGGGCGCACCGATCCGTCGAGCCGCCAGGTCGTGTAGCCGAGGCCGTGACCGAACGGCAGATGCGGCTCGACGCCCTGCTCGTCGAGCCACCACTGCCCGTGGAGCAGGTCGTAGGTGAACCCGGTCGCCGTCGCGTCGAACGGCACCAGGTCGGCCTCGTCCCGTGGGACGGCGAACGGGAGCCGACCACCCGGCTCCCGACCGAGGAGGACCTCCGCGAGGGCGTGGCCACCGTCCGAACCCGGGTACCACAGCATCAGGGTGGCGGCGGGACGGTCGAGCCAGGGCATGACGACGGTGCTTCCGGCGATGACGGCCACGATCACCGTGTCGTGGGCGTCGCAGGCGGCGGCGATGCGGGCCTCGTCGGCGGCCGACAGGCGCAGCCCGGCGCGATCGCCGCCACGGGCCTGGCCCATCATCTCGGGGCTGTCGACCGCTCCGTCGGAGGGCTCCTCCCCCGCCACCATGCGGCCGATCGCGTCGAGAACGGCGGGATCGTCGGTGCCGGTGGCCGGGTGGTCCATCGGGGGCATCACCATGGCGATCGTCTCGTTGAGTCCCGACCCGAGGTACTCACCCTCGTCGTGGCGGGTGAAACCGACCACGACGACCACGGCCTCGGCTCCCTCGACGATCGAGACGTCGTCGTCGGCGTGCACCACCTCCACATCGGGCAGTGCCGCGGTGAGACCGGCGAGCGGGGTGATCGGGTCGGGTGTGTGGCGCACGTTGGACGATCCGGCGTCCCCGAGATTCGGACGAGCGGCGAGCGGACCGAGCACGGCGAGCTTCGAGAGCTGCGAGCCGACCAGCGGCAGGGTCCCCTCATTGGTGAGCAGCACCATCGACTCGACGGCCGCCTCCCGGGCGAGGGCGCGGTGCTCGGGGACGGCGAGCACGTCGGTCGGGGCGTCGTCGAAGACGTGTGAGAACCGGAGGAACGTGGCCATCGTCTCGGTGACCCGGGCGTCGACGTCGGCCATGGCGAGGGATCCCGCCTCGAGCGCGTCGTGCAGGGCCACGGCCCGCTGCTGGCGGAAGGGCATCTCGATGTTGCAGCCGGCCGCCACCGAGGCGACGGGGTCGCGGAAGCCGACGATGAAGTCGGTGATGACGAAACCGTCCCATCCCCACTCGTCGCGCAGGATCGTGGTGAGCAGCTCGTGGCTCTCCCCGGCCCAGCGTCCGTTGACGGAGTTGTAGGCGCTCATCACCGACGCCACATCGGCCTCGGCGACCCGTCGGAAGTGTGGGAGGTACACCTCGTGCAGCGCGCGCTCGTCGGCGGTCACGTCGACGGTGAACCGCGCGTTCTCCATCGAGTTCAGGGCGAAGTGCTTCATGCAGGCCATCACGTGGTCCTGGAGCCCCTCGGTGAGGGCGACGGCCATCTCACCGACGTGGTGTGGATCCTCGCCGTAGGTCTCCTGGGCCCGACCCCAGGCGGGGTGACGCAGCAGGTTCATGCAGACCGCACCGGTGAAGGTGGCGCCGACGGCACGGAGCTCCGCGCCGATCACCCGCCCGATCCGACGCTCGAGGTCGGGGTCGAACGAAGCGCCGCGGGCCATCGACACGGGGAACGTCGTGGCGGGTCCGACCACACACCCGCGGGGTCCGTCGACGAAGTCGAGACCGGGCACACCGAGCCGCTCGACGGCGGCGGCCGGGAACGTCCGCCGGTTGTAGCCACCCGCGAACATCTCGGCGAGTCCGGGCCAGAAGCCGAGATCACCGTCGAGGCAGTCGAGCTTCTCGTCGAGCGTCATGGCGGCGACGAGCCCCTCGGCCTCGCGTCGCGGGTCGGCCCCGTCGGCGACTCGGGTGGCTGCGGCGGCGAAGGCGTCCATGCCGAGACCGTAGAGAGCGACCCGGTCGGGAACGAATCAGTCGAACACGGCGCCGGGGTGCTCCCGCCCGACCACCGACGTCGCGGCTCGGGTCGGCCCGTAGCTGCCCTCGGGGTGGCCGTGGCGCAGGCGCTCCGAGATCGTGCGGGCCGCGACCGGCCGATCGAAGTGGAACCCCTGGAGCGAATCACAGCCGTGGGCCGTGAGATACGCGACCTGTTCGGCGGTTTCGACCCCTTCGGCGACGGTCCGCAGACCGAGCTCGCGGGCGAGCCACAGCATCGCCCGCAACACCGTGGCGTCCCCGGTGCCGACCCGGTCGACGAATGACTTGTCGATCTTGACCACGTCGATCGGGAGCCGGTCGAGGGTGACGAGTGCCGACCGGCCGACGCCGAAGTCGTCGATGGCGATCCGTGCACCGAGGTGACGCAGCTCGGCCAGCGTGTCGACGATCAGCTCGTCCTCGCCCGACAACGACGTCTCGGTCACCTCGAACACGAAGCCGTCCGCCGTGACACCGTGCGCCCGCAGGGCCGTCTGGATGGTGTCGACCAGGTCGGACCGCAGCAGCTGGACCCGGGACAGGTTCACCCCGATGGTGTGCCCGAAGAGACCCTCCCGGCGCCACTCGGCGAGCTGCCGGCAGGCCTCGTCGATCACGAAGGCACCGACCTCGACGATGAGCCCACTGCGTTCGAGGAAGGGGAGGATCGCGCCGGGAGCGTCGATCGTCTCGTCGTCGCGCCGCCAGCGGAGCAACGCCTCGGCGGCCACGATCGAACGATCGTCCGCCGAGACCAACGGCTGGTAGTGCAGGAGGAAGCGGCCCTGTTCGAGCGCGCCCCGCACCTCGGTCTGGAGCTGCTGCTCCGAGACGGCGTGGGCCCGCATCAGTGGTTCGAAGACGCGGACACCGGCCTTCTGCCGCTTGGCCTCGTACATCGCCGTGTCGGCGTCACGCAGGAGTTCGTCGGGGGACGCGGCCCCGTCGAGCGGGACGAGCCCGATGCTCACCGAGGTGTAGACCTCGGCATCGCCGAGCCGGAACCGGCCGTGCAGGGCCCGGTCGACCCGGGTCGAGAGCTCTCTGGCCGCCTCGAGGTCGCCGTGGGTCAACACGGCGAACTCGTCGCCGCCGAGCCGGGCGACCACGTCGTCGGGGCCGGCCATGCGCTTCAACAACCGGGCGACCCAGACGAGCAGTTCGTCGCCGGCGGCGTGGCCGAGCGAGTCGTTGACCACCTTGAAGTCGTTGAGATCGCAGAAGAGCAGTGTGTGGGTGCGGCCGTCGTCGGATGCTTCCGAGAGGGCCCGCAGGAGCGCCCGCCGGTTGGAGAGTCCGGTCAGGTCGTCGTGGTCGGCGAGGTGGCTGAGCTGACGCTCGTTGGCACGGGCCTCGGTGATGTCACCGATCGAACCGATCACGTGGGAGGTCACCCCGTCGTCGTTCAATGCCGCGCCGACGAGCTCGAACACGCCGATCGAACCGTCGGGCAGGTCGACCTCGACCTCGATCTCGAGGGTCCGGGTGTGATCGGAGGCGACCCGTCCGAGGCGATCCATGAACTCGGTCACCTGCGCGTGCCCGACGAGCCGGTGGATCTCGCCGAGGTCGAGGACGTCATCACCGACGTGGCGCTGCAGCATCCGACAGGCGCGGGCGTTCAGCCGCATCTTGCCCGTCCGGACATCGAGCTCCCAGATCCCGTCACGCGACGCCCGCAATGCGAGCCGGTGACGACGTTCGCTCTCGGCGATCGCCGCGTCGACCGAGGAGGAGCCGGAGAGTTCGATCGAGAAGGCGAGCAACCCGTCGACCTCACCGTCGGGGTCGGTCGTGGCCACCTTCGTCGTCGAGAAGAACTGGACCTCACCGTCGTCGTGGATGAGGGGCTCCTCGTGGCGCACGATCCGGTGGCCGTCGAGCACGGCACGGTCCTTGTGCTCGTAGAGCTCGGCGTCGCTGTGGGGCATGTGGTCGTAGTCGGTGGTCCCGAGGATCTGATCACGGGTCACCGGGCTGCGTTCACCGAAGGCATCGACGAACGCCTCGTTCATGTCGATGTAGCGGCCCTGCGGGTCCTTGAAGAACACGGGGAAGTGGAGCGCGTCGAAGAGCTGCTCGAGCCGGCGGAGTCGGGCCGCGTCGAAGGAGGAGGCGTCGTTCGCCACGTCTTCCCGATCGGCGGCGGGGGAAACGACTCAAGCCGGGTGGCCGGACGCCCCCTGTGCGGGTGGGCGTCAGGCGGCGACGGTCGTGCGCTTGGCCCGCATCACCTTGGCGAGCTGCTTCATGCCCTGGGCGAAGCCGAGTGCACTCAGCTTGTTCACGATCGGGGCGAGCGGCCCGGGCAGGAAGCGCACGGTGACGTCCTCGAACCACTCGAGGCGGGTGCCCGCGCCGTGGGGTTCGATCGAGAACCCGGCCGAGCCGTGCAGGACGGGTCCGAGCTTCTCGACCACACAGCGGCCGGTGCCGGCGTCGTCGTCGAACTCGATCTCGGTGATCCGCATCCGATCGACGAGGGTGAGCGGGCCGTAGCCGGTGTAGCCGGTGAAGGTCGCACCGACCGCGGTCGGGTCGCCCGGGTCGACCTCGACGCGGGTCGCGGGGATCCACTCGCCGTGCGCGGGCCAGTCGACCATCTCGGCCCACACGGCCGACGGGGCCTCGTCGAACTCGTGGACGACGGTGAACTGCACGGCGGTCATACCCACCAGCGTCCCATGCCCGAACGACGGGTGGCGGACCCGCCGGTCGTGCCCCGTGTCACCCCTCGTCGTGGTCGAACACCACCACCGACCGGGCGACACGACCGCGACGGAGCTCGTCGAGGGCCTCGTCGATCCGGTCGAAGGTGATGCGATCGGCGATGAGATCGTCGAGGGGGAGCAGCCCGCGGCGGTGCCGATCGACGAGCATCGGCATGTCGAGCCGGAACCGGTTGGAGCCCATGTTCGAGCCGCGGAGCGTCTTCTCGAAGAGCAACTCCGACGCGTCGATCTCGATGAGCTGGTGCTCGGGCACCATCCCGATGATCGTCGCATCGCCGCCGACGGCGAGCATGCGGAAGGCCTGCTCGGCGGTCTCCTTGCGCCCGATCGCCTCGAAACTGAACTCGACGCCACCGTCGGTCAGGCGCTGGACCTCGGCCACCGGGTCGACCGTCGAGGCGTCGACGAGGTGGGTGGCCCCGAAACGCCGCGCCAACTCGAGGTTGTCGGGGTTGACGTCGATGGCGATCACGGTCGTGGCGCCGGAGGCGACCGCGCCGAGCACGGCCGAGAGCCCGACGCCGCCGCACCCGATCACCGCCACCGAGCTGCCGAACGGGACCTCGGCGGTGTTGACGACCGCGCCGAAGCCGGTCGTCACGGCGCACCCGATGAGCGCCGCCGCGTCGAGCGGCATGGCGGGATCGATCTTCACGACGGCCCGCTCGTGGACGAGCAGCTTCTCGGCGAACGAACCGAGGTGGTAGAGCTGGCCGAACCCGGTGCCGTCGGCCGACAACCGGGGCACGTCGTCGGCGGCCCGATCGGCGGCCGGCGAATCGCACAGATGCGACCGGCCGGTCAGACACAACCGACACTCACCACAGAACACCGACATGCAGGTGATCACGTGATCGCCCGGGGCGACGTGGCGGACGTCGGCCCCGACGGCTTCGACGATCCCCGACGACTCGTGACCGGGCACGAACGGCAGGTCGGCGGCGTAGGTGCCGTCGATGAAGTGCAGATCGCTGTGGCAGACACCGATGGCCGCGGTCCGGATCAACACCTCGTCGGCCCTCGGCTCGTCGATCTCGACGGTCTCGATGGCGAGTGGGGCGCCGATCTCCCGGACGACGGCGGCTCGGATCTGCATCGGCGAGACGGTAGTGCCGGCGACGATCGGGCACCCGGCGACGATCAGCCGAAGTCGGCCTCGACGGATCGCCAGAACGCCACGGCCGCCCGCTCGTAGCTGAGCCCCAGGTCGACGGTGCGGTAGGCGGCCCGCATCGACGGCTCGGCCCGGGTCGCGTCGTCGGCGAGGTCGGTGTAGAGCGCGAGGCGCTCGGCGTGGGCCGCGGCCTGCCGGGCGGCGAGCTCGGCGACACCGGCACCGTCGGCCGGGTCGGCGAGGAACAGCTTCAGCAGGCCGAGATCCCGGATCTCGGTCTCGCCGCCGTCCTCACGCCGCCACCACGCCTCGAGCGCTCGACGACCGTCGTCGGTCACGTGCAGCACACGCCGTCCCCGGCCGCCCGCCTCGGCGTCGGCGCGGATCAACCCGGCGGTCTCGAGCCGCTTGGTCTCGGCGTACATCTGCGAGTGCGGGAACGTCCAGAAGTACCCGATCGAGCCTTCGATCAACCCCTTGAGGTCGTAGATCGTGTGCGGGCCGTGCACGCTCAGCAGGCCGAGGATCGCGTAGGCCGCGGTGCTGTGATCTCGCTCGGTCGATCCGGCCACGGCGGCACTCTAGGCAGCCGTCGCACCGTCGGCGGTCACGCCGTCGGGGCGACCGACCGATCGCTGACCCAGTTGCCGTGGAACCCGAACGGCACACGCTGGGGCAGGGTGACCGTGGCCACCGGACCGCGCCCGATGTCCTGCGCGTCCATCACCACGAACTCGGCCGTCCCGGCGGCGACGTCGTGGACGAACATGAGCAGCCAGCCGTCGTCCTCCGCCTCGGAGCCCTCGCGGGCCACGAACACCGGCTCACCGGCCGCTCGACCGGCGCCGTGGTCGTGTGCGACCCGCGTCCCCGTCTCGAGGTCGTGCTTCACGGTGTCCCAACCGCCGGCGAGCGGATCGGGACACGCCGAGACGGTGTAGCCGTACCGGTAGGGCTTCGTGGACAACGAGCCGCGGTGGCGGGGGAACTCGTTGGCCGTGTCGTCGATGACCGTGATCGATGCGGAGCGTCGTACCGGATCCAGCTCCCACCGCTCGAGCCGTGGGGTCGAGTCGCCGAAGGGGCCGAGCACGTCCCGGTCGAACATCCGGTCGTAGTTGCACAGGTCGATCACGACCCGCCCGTCGGCGGTGTCGTAGGCGTTCATCGGGTGGAAGGCGTAGCCGTTGGGCACGTCGATCCAGATGATGTCGGCGGCGGCACCGTCGCGGGGCAGCAGACCGACGCGGTTGCCGTGGTCGGGGTTCCAGCGGAACGGGAAGCCGGAGCCGCCGAACGCGAGGTCGAGATCGACCGTCACCGGCTGGTCGTAGACCACGGCGTAGGTGGCGGTGAGCGACATGTCGTGCAGCATCGACATGCCCATCGGGATGTCGAGGGTCTTCGACACCCGCCCGTCGGGGCCCACGACCACGTACTGGGCGTGGTCGAGCCACTGGCCCCACGCGTAGGTCATGGCGTGCATCTCCCCGGTGCCCGGGTCGATCTTCGGATGGGCCGTGAAGGCGCCCGGGAGGGTGCCGTGGAAGTCGTTGCGGCCGATCGTCTCGAGCTCGTAGGTCAGCTCCACCGGGCATCCACCGGCCTCGACCATCGCCCACGTCGTGCCGGCGAAGCCACCGACGTTGGTGTTGGGGCCGCCGGCCGAGTCGTTCCAGTTCCGCCCGGCGATGTCGTCGACGCCCCGGACGCGGCTCACGTTGGTCGACCCGACGTAGCGATTGCGATACCACTCGGCTCGACCGTCACGGAGGCGGAGCCCGTGGACCATGCCGTCGCCGAGGAACCAGTGGTGGGTGGGGGCGTCGGGCGCCTCGATGGGGTTGGGGCCGTTCCGCAGGTATCGGCCCGAGAGTTCCTTCGGCAGCTCGCCGACGACCGGGAGGTGCTCGGCCGTGACCTCCTCGGCCACGGGGGCGAAGTTCCCGACGAGGTAGGGGTTGGTGATCACGGACATGGGACGCCTCCGGGGGTCGGGAACGACGACCACTCTAGACAGTCCATTCTGGACTGTCCACTCTGGACGATGGCGCCGGTTCCTCGGCGCAGCGAGACGACCTACTGCCTCGACATCTCCGCAGCGGCGGTG
Organism: Acidimicrobiales bacterium; assembly: GCA_020630195.1. GTDB lineage: Bacteria > Actinomycetota > Acidimicrobiia > Acidimicrobiales > SZUA-35 > JAHDBV01. Next base: position 21,500 of record JAHDBV010000038.1, on the reverse strand, counting down.
GCGGCGACGTCGTCGGCACTCGATCGACGCGGCAGCACGATGTCGACCGAGTGCAGCGTTCCCGAGAAGGCGAACGGCGCCCGGTACCGGTCCGAGACCGCCGAACCGTGGTCCTGCCCGATGCTGGAGCCGACCGAGGACACCATGCGCATGTAGAGGCCGATGTCGCCCCGACCGCAGGCCTGCCCGTCGATGGACACCTCGGCCCAGCCGGTGCTCCGTCCGTTGCGCTGCAGCCGCACGTGGAGCGTGCTCTCCCCCACCGGCACCTCGCGGTCGGACTCGACGATCGTGTGGTCGTCGAACGCGTTGTAGTCGACGACGAGTCGGTCGTTCTGCACGAACACCGAGACCCCCGAGTTCTGATTGCCCGTCGCCCAGAGCACACCTTCGTCGCCGGGGGCCCGCGTGACCTTCGCGGTCAGATCGAACGCGAACCCGCCCACGGTCGCCGACGGCTGCGACGGGATCGGCGTCATCGGTGGCCGATAGGAGTAGCGGCGATCGGGGCGATGGGGGGAGGTCTCGCTCGGGTGGGACGCGAACAGCTCGATCATGCGGTCGTCGAGCGGGAGCACGCCGTGGCGATCGGCTTCGGACCACCAGAGATCCTGCATCACCCGGAGCTGCTCGGGTTCGGACTCGGCGAGGTCGTGCAGCTCCGACGGATCGAGGTCGAGGCGGTAGAGCTCCCAGGGTTCGGTGTCGAAGTCCTCCCCCTGGTTGTGCTTCGTCACCGCCTTCCACCAGGCCCCGTCGAGCTGAGCGATGATCGCCCGGCTGCCGGCGTTCTCGAAGTACTGGAGGGTGTTGGTCGCGGGCGCGTCGGCATCGGCCAACACCGAGGCGAAGGAGTGGCCGGTCACCGGCATCTGCGGCACCCCGCGATACGTCTCGGGCGCCGAGATGCCGAGCTGCTCGTAGATCGTCGGCACGATGTCGGAGACACTCACGAACTGATGCCGCTTCGTGCCGGCCGCGTCGGCGAGCCCGGCGGGCCAGTGCATGATCATCGGCACGTGCACCCCACCCTCGTGGGTGTTCTGCTTGTACCACCGGAACGGGGAGTTGCCCGTCTGGGCCCAACCCCACGGGTAGTTGGTGTGGGAGTTCGGGCCGCCGATGTCGTCGATCCGCTTGATGGCCTCGTCCGGCATCTCGAGGATCCCGTTGAAGAACTTCATCTCGTGCATGACGCCGAACGGGCCGCCCTCCTGGGAGGCGCCGTTGTCGGCCATGACGACCAGGACCGTGTTGTGGAGCTCACCCATGTCACGCAGGCCATCGACGAGGCGGCCGATCTGGTCGTCGGTGTGATCGAGGAACGCGGCGAACGCCTCCTGGAGACGCGCCGCGAGCAATCGGTCGTTCTCGGGCATCTCGTCCCAGGCGGCCACACCGGGGTTGCGGGGCGAGAGCTCGGTGTCCGCCGCGATCACACCCAGCTCGATCTGGCGCTCGTACCAGCGCTGGCGGATGACGTCCCAGCCCTCGTCGTAGCGACCGCGGTACTTCTCCATGTAGGCCGGGGGCGCCTGGTGCGGGGCATGGGTGGCGCCGAAGGGCAGGTAGGCGAAGAACGGGCGATCGGGCCGCACACCCTTGGCGTCGTTGATCATCAGCAGCAGCTGATCGACCAGATCCTCGGACACGTGGTAGCCGTCATCGGGGCCCGCAGGCGGGTCGATGTGGGTGTTGTCCCGCACCAGCTCCGGGTGGAACTGATCGGTCTCGCCCTCGAGGAAGCCGTAGAAGCGGTCGAAGCCCCGGCCGAGCGGCCACTGGTCGTAGGGCCCTGCCGCCGAGGTGTCCGCCGTCGGGGCGAGGTGCCACTTCCCCGTACAGAAGGTCGTGTAGCCCTCGCCCTTGAGCACCTCGGCGATCGTCGCGGCCGAGTTCGAGATGTGACCGAGCTGATGGGGGAACCCCGTCCGCCAGTTCGACACCCCGCGCATGCCGACGGCGTGCTGTGACCGACCGGTGAGCAGCGCCGCCCGGGTCGGCGAGCACAGGGGTGTGACGTGGAAGTTCGTGAACTGGACGCCGCCCGCGGCGAGCGCGTCGACGTTCGGCGTGTCGATGTCGGAGCCGTAGCAGCCGAACTGGGCGAAGCCGGTGTCGTCCATCAACACGATGACGACGTTGGGTGCGTCGGTGCCCGGGTGGGGAGGCTCGACGAAGTGCGGGGTCGAGTCGGCGAGTGTCCGCCCGATCGTGCCCTCGAAGCCGTCGGTGTAGTCAGCCATCTCGGAGTCCTTCTCGTTCCTGTGTCTCAGATCGTCACGGTCGTCAGGTCGTCACCGATGACGACCTCGCCGTCGAAGTGCTCGGCGGCCATCGCCACCCACTCCGGGTACTGCTCGGGCTGCGGCGCCGGGACCATGTGGGTCAACACGAGGCGCTTCGCGCCGGCACGGGCCGCGGTCTGCGCGGCGTCGCCCAGCCCCGAGTGGTAGTCGAGGATGTCCTGGAGCATCTCGTTCGGGATGAGCTTCACGATGTCGTCGCGGATCGTCGTCTGGACGTAGGCATCGACGCCGGCGACGAGCTCGTCGACACCGGGGCAGGGAATGGTGTCGCCGACCAGTGCGGCCGTCGACCCCTCGTGCTCCAGTCGATACCCGATCGTCGGCTCCACCGGGGCGTGCACGGTGGCGGCGGTCGTGATCGCCACGTCGTTGATCTCGAACCGATCACCGGGCGAGAGATCGGTGACCTCGAGGTTCGGGCCTCTCGTCAGCTGATCGTGGTGGGCGATGCGGTAGCCGACGTCCGGTTCGAGGGCGTGCATCTGGCGCTCCACGAACCGGGCGGTGCCGACGGGCCCGAAGATCTTCAGCGGCACGTTGCCCTGCGTCATCACCCAGTGGGTCGTGATGACGTCGTTGAGCGCACACACGTGATCGGAGTGCAGATGCGTGATGAGCACGCCGCCGAGGAACATCGGCATGGAGCCGGCCCCGGCCATGCGCATGACCACACCTCGGCCGGCGTCGACGAGGATGTGGGTGTCACCGGCCTTGACGAGCGTCGACGGTCCCGCCCGATTCGGATCGGGAATCGGTGACCCGGTCCCGGTGAGCACGATGTCCATGGTCGATCCCCCTGCTGTCCGGCGGCCGACCCTACGTCATGCCACTTTCACTGGCAATTGTCTGACTGGCATACTGCGGGCATGGAACCCGAGGTGCAGTTGAAGACCGTCGATGCCGCGCTGGACGCGCTCCTCGCCGAGCACGATCCGACGACCGAGGGCTACGAGGAGTTCCGTGGCCACCAGTTCGACGCCGGTCTCGCCTGGGTGCAGTTCCCCGAGGGCCACGGCGGCCTCGGTGTGGCACCCCAGCTCCAGCGAGTGGTCAACAAGCGACTCGCCCAGGCCGGCGCACCGGCGACCGACCCCTCCATGTTCTTCCTCATGCTGGCCGGGCCGACGATCGTGACCCACGGCGACGATGCCGTGAAGGAGCGCTTCCTCCGCCCCATGTGGACCGGTGAGGAGAAGTGGTGCCAGCTGTTCTCCGAGCCCGGCGCCGGCTCCGACTTCGCCGGCCTCGGCACCAAGGCCGTGCGCGACGGCGACGAGTGGACGATCAACGGCCAGAAGGTCTGGAACACCCTCGCCCACATCGCCGACTTCGGCATGCTCGTCACCCGCACCGACCCGCAGGCCCCCAAGCACCGCGGCATGACCTACTTCGCCCTCGACATGAAGGCCGAGGGTGTCGACGTCCGACCGCTGCGTCAGATCACCGGTGAGGCCGAGTTCAACGAGGTCTACATGACCGATGTGCGGGTGCCCGACGCGCACCGCATCGGTGCCGAAGGCGAGGGCTGGCGTGCGGCACTCACCACCCTCATGAACGAGCGTGCGGCGATCGGCGGGTCGGGTGGTGGCGGCAGCCGGCCGAAGCGCGGCTCGGGACCGATCGCGACACTCGTCGAGATCTACCAGGCCAACGCCGATCGGCATACCGCGGCGGCCCGCGACGACGTCATGAAGCTCTGGATCCGGGCCGAGATCCTCCGCCTCACCAACCTCCGCGCCTCCGAGGCGGCCAAGACGGGCAACCCGGGCCCCGAGGGTTCGGTCGGCAAGGCGATGATGGCCTTCGTCAACCAGGACCTCTGGGAGGCGGCCATCAACCTCCAGGGCCCGGCCGGCCTCCTCGACTTCGACTACACCTTCCGCCGCCCCGACTCGAGCGACATGATCGGCGACGGCCCGGGGTACGCGTTCCTCCGTGCGCGGGCCAACTCGATCGAGGGCGGCACCAGCGAGGTGATGAAGAACATCCTCGGCGAGCAGGTGCTCGGCCTGCCCGGCGAGCCCCGGGTCGACAAGGATCGCCCCTGGATCGAGGTGCCCCGGGGCTGATCGCCCGGTGGGCACCACGGGTGCCCGTCACGAACTGATTCGAATTCTCCTGTAACCGCGGGCCCGCGGCGGCGTCGGCCTCTCGTCGCCCCATCGGTGGGCACGTGTCGAGGCCGCGTCGAACGCAGGAGAATCCGGTGAGTTACCAGGTAGGTGTCGATCTCGGCACGACGTACACGGCCGCAGCGACGTCCCGGAGCGGACGTCGCGCCATCTTCGACCTCGGCAATCGGACGGCGACGATCCCCTCCGTCGTCTACCTCGCCGAGGACGGCGGCGTGCTCACCGGTGAGGCGGCCAACCGGCGGGGCCTCACCGAACCGGGACGGGTGGCCCGGGAGTTCAAGCGCCGCATCGGCGACCCGACCCCGCTGCTCGTCGGTGGGACGCCGTACTCGGCCGAAGCGCTCTCGGCGAAGCTGCTCGCCTGGGTGATCGCCTCGGTCACCGAACGCGAAGGTGCCGCACCGTCACGGGTCGCGGTCACCCATCCGGCCAACTGGGGTCCGTACAAACTCGACCTGCTCGGCCAGGCCGTGCGGATCGCCGAGCTCGACGACGTGGTGACCCTCAGCGAGCCCGAGGCCGCCGCACTGCACTACGCCACCCTCGAACGCATCGAGCCCGGCATGACCGTGGCGGTGTTCGACCTCGGTGGTGGCACCTTCGATGCCGCCACCCTCCGCAAGGGCGAGCGGGGTTTCGAGTTCCTCGGCAAGCCCGAGGGCATCGAGCGGCTCGGCGGGATCGACTTCGACGAGGCCGTGTTCGGCTTCGTCGCCCGGTCGCTCGGCGGCGCCTTCGAGGAACTCGACGCCACCGACGCGAGCACCATGAACTCGGTGGCCCGACTCCGGGCCGAGTGTGTGAGCGCGAAGGAGGCGCTGTCGAGTGACACCGAGGTGACCATCCCGGTGATGCTGCCGAACGTCCAGACCGACATCCGCCTCACCCGCACCGAGTTCGAGCAGCTGATCCGGCCGAGTCTCGCGGATGCCATCTCGGCGATGCGTCGAGCGGTCGGCAGCGCCGAGCTCACGATGGACGACATCGACCTGATCCTGCTCGTCGGCGGCTCGAGCCGGATCCCCCTGATCGGCCAGATGGTCGGGGGCGAGCTCGGTCGGCCCGTCGCCGTCGACGCACACCCGAAGCACTCCATCGCTCTCGGCGCCGCCATCGCCGCCTCCGACGACACCAACATCCAGCACATCACGGGCGTCTCCGCCGGCGCCGGCAGCGTGGACACGGTGGTCGACACCACCCCCGACACCGAGGCGGCCGCACCGGTCGCCACCACGCCGCCCCCACCCGCCGAGCCGACACCGCCGGCCCCCGAACCCGCACCGGCACCGATCGCCGAGGAACCGGCACCCCCGGCCCCGGCGGCCGAGCCGACACCGCCCGAGCCCGAGCCCACCCCCGAACCGACGGTCGAGACGGCGGCCGTCGCCGCGGCGGCAGCCACCGCCGGCTCGGGATCCGATGGCCCGGTACCCCGCCCGCTCGAACTCGGCGACGACGACGGGGGCGGGCCGAAACGACTCGTGTTCATCGGCGCGATCGCCGCGGCCGTGGTCGCCGTGGTGGTCGGCGTGCTGGCCCTCGGGGGCGGCGGTGACGACCCGTCGGAGGCCGCGGCCGACACCACGGCCACGACCGCCGAGGCGACCACGACGACGGCGGAGGCCACCACGACGACCGAGGCCCCGACCACGACCACGACCGAGGCCCCGACCA
>JAHDBV010000038.1:0-15282 GCA_020630195.1 Acidimicrobiales bacterium | reverse complement strand
GAGGCCACCACGACGACCGAGGCCCCGACCACGACCACGACCGAGGCCCCGACCACGACGACCACCGAGCCCACGACCACGACGACCCAGTACGTCTGCAACGGCCTGTGCGCCCGGATCGACGAGGTGGAGGTGCTCGACTCCGGGGAGTTCGTCATCAACTGGACCCCGTTCAACTTCGAGCCTTCGACCTCGAACTTCCACGTCCACTTCTTCTACGACGTCTACGACGCCGCCCAGGCCGGCACCAACGCCGCGCAGAACGGCACCACCCGGGGCAGCTGGCAGTTGACCGACGAGACGAGCTTCTCGACCGCCGGGTCGAGCGTCTCGGTCGCCGGCGCACCCGCTGACGCGACCGCCATCTGTGTGACGGCCGCCGACTCCGGCCACGGCATCGTCAATCCCGAGAACGTCGAGTGCGTCGATCTGGCCGATCCGACCGGCGATCTCGACGGCTGATCCGACGGCGGAGGCGGGGCCATGCGGGTGACCCCCGACGACAGCGGTGCGGATCGGGCCGACGCCCTCCACCGCCACGGCGGCGTGGTGGTCGGCCGGGGCGGCACCGGCAAGTCGGAGCTGCTGAACGACGTCGCCTCGGCCCGGCCGGGGCCGTGGCTCCGCCTCGACGGCCGGGCGGCCATCAAACACGAGCCGTGGGGTGCGGTCGAGGCGCTCGTCGACGACGACCTGCTCGATGCGCTCGACAGCGGCGCACGAAGCGCCCGCCGCGAGCTGGCCCGCCGCCTGACGGATCGTGTGAGTCCCGCCGGTGTGCTCGTCGTCGACGACGCGCAGTGGATCCACGACGACCTGCTCGATGTCCTGACCCGGGTCGTGTCCCGGCTCGACGCCGACACCCGGGTGATCGTCGCCCATCGCCCCCGGCTCGATCGGCCGATCCTCGCCCAACTCGACGACGTCGTCGCCGACGGTCGACCCCCGATCATCCTCGACGCCCTCGACGAGGAGGAGCTGCGCTCGATCGCGGGCGGGTCGCCGCTCGCCGAGCTCGGCCAGATCGCCATCGACCATCTCGTCACCACGACCGGCGGGCTCCCCGCGATGGTCGACGCTCTTCTGCGATCCGCGGCCGACGACCCCCGGACTCATCGGGCCTGGCTCGCCGGTGGTTCGCCGACGGCCACCGTCATCGAGACCATCCGGACCGCCTACGCCCGACTCACCCCCACCGCACGACGGGTGCTCTCGGCGATGTCGTTCGGGTCGAGCCCCGCGGAGGACCTCCTCGACATGCTCGACGATCTCGATCGCCGGGATCTCGCCGCCGCGCTCCTCGTCCTCGACGACGCCGGCCTGCTCGCCCCCGGCCACACCGAACCGATCCCGGTCGTGGCCGAGGTCGTACCCCATCTGCACCCGTCGACCGAGCGGACCCGGCATCACCTCGCGGCGGCGACCTCGCTCGCCCATCGCAGCGACGCCATCGTCCGACGGGCCGAGCACCTGCTCGCGGCCGACGGCCAGACCCCGGAGGCGAGCGAGGCGTTCCTCCGCGCCTGTGATCATCTGCTCGACGGCGCACCGGAGGCCTCGGTGGCGTGGCTCGACGAGGCCCGACGCGCCGGCGCCGAAGCGGTCGAGATCGCCTCGCGGGCGACGGTGATGTTCACCCGCCTCGGTCGGCCGCTCGAGGCGATCCGCGCATCGGCCGGGCTCGGTGATCGGGCCCTCTCCCCAGACGAGGCGTTCGCCCTCGCCCGCTCCTACACCGAGGCGCGACGCCCGCTCCAGGCCGGCGGGGTGTGGGCGGCACTCGCCGATCGCCCCGACGGCCCCGCCGTCGCCGGTCTGGCGGCGCAGCTCTGTCGGGTGGTCGCCGGTCGGATCGATGCCGGTTGCGACCTCGTGACCACGGCCGTGGCGGGCGAGCCCCGGGCCGACGCCGAGGAGGAGGTGGCCCGGCTGATCGCCTCCGCGGTGGGGCTCCTCGCCGATGACGACGAGGCCGGGGCACTGAGCGCCGCCTCCGATGCCAGCTCGCTCGAGCTGGCGGCCCTCGGCGAACAGCGGTTGCCCTTCTCGGCGACGTCGTTCGCCACCTGGCTCGCGCTGCACCTCGGCGACGTCGGCCACGCCGCGCGGATCTGTGCCCGCTCGTTGTCGGCCCGTTCGCGCAGCGACGCCATCCGCCGCTCCCGGGTGGCGCGGTCGGAGTTCGTGAACGTGGTGGGCGGGGCGTCGGAGACGACGCTGGATCTCGACGGGTGGGCCGAGATGGGCCCGGCCGATCGCCTCGTCACCGTCGCCACGATCGCCGGCGCCGCCCGACGCTCGAACGACCTCGCCCGCCTCGTCGAGCTCCGTCCACTGCTCCACGAGGTGCTGCTGTCACCGCCCGATCTGCTCACCAACGCCGCGTTCGGCGAAGCACTCGTGAGTGCGGCCCGCCTCGGCGACCACGACCTGGTCGACGCGGCGCGACTCACCCGGGACCGCGCCTTCGTCCGCCTGCCCCGACGGTCGATGGTGACGATCTCGGCGTGGCAGGACCTGCGGATCGCCGCAGCCAGCGACCGTGGCGACCTCGCCGCCGATGTCGCCCGTCGGCTGGCCGAGATCGATCCCGGCGAGGGGCGGCTCGGCCGCCTCGTCGAGGTGATGACGGTGTGGACCGCCGCCCTCGACGGCACCGCGGAGGTCGACGACGTCACCCGGGCCGGGCGCACGCTGCGCGAGCTCGGGTTCCGCTGGGAGGCGACCCGCCTCGTCGGGGCCGCCGCCATGCACATCGACGACACCGATGGCGCCCGCGAGTTGCTCGCCCGGGCCCGCGAACTCCGGGTCGACCTGCGAACCACCCACGACGCCACCACCCCGCTGTCGGCCCGCCTGTCCGAACGGGAGCTCGAGGTGGCCGGCCATCTCACCGAAGGGCTGACCTACAAAGAGATCGGTGGCCGGCTCTACATCTCACCCAAGACCGTCGAGCACCATGTCGCCCGCATCCGCCAGCGGCTCGGAGCGACCTCGCGGGCCGAGATGCTCGAGGTCCTCCGGGCCGAACTCCCGCACCCGGCCTGAGCGGGCGGCGACCCACCCCGCCGCCGCCCGCCCGCTCAGCTCGCCGCCCGGCCCGCCACGAGCAACCCCTCACACGTCCGGGTGAGCACCCGTGCGGCGTCCGCCGCCGGACGGGCCGTGAGGGGGTTCTCGCTCACCCGCTGCCAGTGACCGTGCTGGTCGATCGCGAGCTTCGTGAGCTCGTCGGGCATGGTCTCGGGGTCGGCACCGAGCCGCTGATGGGCGAGCCCGCCGTGGGAACCGAGCAGGCGCTCGGCGCGCTCGGCATCCGACTCCGCCAGCCGGATCCGCCCGGTGCGGAGGTCGCCCAGGAGCTCCACCTCGGCGAACTCGTGCACCGTCGAGCGCAGTCGCTCGATCTCGGCATCGAAACGATGGGTGTCGGTCGCACCGGAGGTGCCGACCAGCCGATCGAGCGCCAGCAGCGTCGACCGCGCCCGCAGCACATCGGAGCGCGCGGCGAGATGCGTCGTGAGGATCTCGCGCAGCGCACCCAGCCCGCTCTTGTCGATGAGCGCCGAGGAGAGCTCGGCGCTGGTGGTCGCCCGGCCCTGGCGGATCAGCGCGCACGACAGCCGGATCCCGAAGATCCCGAACCGGTCGAGCAGCTCCTGACGCTCGTGCGGGGTGACCGCCACGGAGGCCTCGGCGTTCGCGAACCGGTCGACGGTGAGCAGCAGCCCGTCGATCTCGGCTCGATCGGCCGCGGCGATCTGTTGCAGCGCACCGAACTCGTCCTGGCGGAGCGTGGTCGCCGTCTCGGCCAACAGGCCCGCCACCGGCGTGACGACCTGGCAGAGCCGGCGGATCTTCGGATCGTCGGAGTACCGCAGGGCGATGCGCTTCGCCGAGGAGAAGGCGTCGAGCCGTCCCACGCCGATCTCGTCGGCACGGGACAACACGCCGATCGAGTTGATCGCGCTCGGCCTCGACGCCTCCTGGTCGTGGAACGACTCGAGGAACCGCACGTCACTCGCGTGGAGATGCCGCATCAGATACAGCACGGCATCGGTGACGGCGGAGCCGCCGTCGGCGTTGAGGAACTCGTGGGTCCGATCGGACAGGTGGGTGCTGATCGAATCGATGCCCGGGGTGTCGATGAGCGTCATGTCGCTGAGTGCCGCGGAGGGCCACTCGACCTCGAGCCGTTCGACGTCGTCCCCCGTGGTGCCCCGCAGGTCGATGTCGAGCGACCCGTCGGTGCGACGGAACGGCACCTGCACCGGATCGGAGGCCTTGGGGTGCATCGTCACCCGGTAGGTCGAGCCGTCGCGGTACCAGGTCACGATCGTCGTGCACTCCCCTGCGTCGGTCGGCGCGAGCCGCTCGCTCACGAGGGCGTTCAGCAGCGTCGACTTGCCGGCCTTGACCTTGCCGGCGATGGCGACACGGAGGGGCTGGTGCAGGCGCGTGGCGAGGGCGTCGATCTCGGCGGTGCGGATCGAGGCGTCGCCGATGTCGGCGACGGCGTGGCGGGCGGCGTCGAGCACACCCTCGACCTGGCCGGTGAGGGCGCTCATGCCGCCACCGCCTCTCGACCGCCGGCGACCTGAGCCACCTGACGACGCAGCGAGTCGGCCGCGGTCCGGATCCGTTCGAGTTGGTCGATCGAGGCGTCGAGCGCCTCGAGTCGTGCCTCGCGCTCGGAGTCCTCGGTCCGCACCGCCTGCTCGGCCGCCTTCATGGCCGCCGTCGCGGTCATCGAGAGTTCCTTGGCCCGGGCGATGTTGGTGTCGCGCAGGTCCCGCTGGACCTGTCGGAGCGTGTCCTTGGAGTGCTTGTTCACGGTGAACACCACCTGGTCGATGTGCTTCTTCACGCCCGCCTTGGCCTGTTGTCGCCGGATCTTGAGCTGGCGTTCCCGCTCGTCCTTCGCCGCCTTGCGGCCCATCAGGCCGCCGATGGCGAGGGTCACGGGGCCGAGCGCCGCGAGCCCGATCACCGGGGCGACCATGCCGAACATCAACGTGCCGCCGTAGCCGCCACGGACGCCGGTGAGCAGTGACGCCTTGAACGACGGGGCGTCGTCGACCTCGATGTCCATCCCGTCCGATTCGTCGAGCACCGAGGGCATCGCGACGAGCATCCGGGCGAGCGACGGATCCTCGGCGACGTCGAGTTCGAACAACTCGGCCACACGGGCGGCGAGATCACTCGCCTCGGACTGGAGCAGCCGGTAGTTCTCGGCGATGTCACCCATCAGGCGCTCCTCGATCATGGGGAAGGCCTCGTCGCCGATCTCCACCGGGTCGTTCTCGTCGATCAGTTCCTCGACCTCGGCGATCAGGACACGGGTCCGGGTCTTGAGGTCGTGGTCGACGTCGGAGTTCAGGTCGCCGATGCCGTCGTTGAGCACGGTCTGCCAACGCGACGCGGCACCCCGCATGGCGTCGGCCCGCTCCTTCGCGGCGTAGGCCGCCTCGACGAGCTCCTCGCGCTTGGTCGGGTCGGCGAGGGCGTCACGGCTCGTCGTCTCGGTGTGATGGAGCTGCTCGACCACGTCGACCGTGTGTCCGAGGGCCGAGCTCACCTGGATCGCCTCGCCTCGCGAGAGCACCGAGGTCTCGAGCCGTTCGACGAGCGCCGGGTAGCCGCTCTCGTCGTGGAGGGCGGCGTCGTTCGTCTCGAGGGCCCGGACCCGCAACGGTGAGGCGATCGGGAGGATCTCGATGTCGAGTCCTGCACGGGCGAGGTGTCCGAGGTTGAGATCCCGGATCTTCGCCCAGCGGGGGTAGATGTCGATCTTGCTCATGGCGCAGAGCAGCAGAGGGCAGCGCTCGTGGGCGGCCCGGAGGAACTCGAGCTCGCTGGCGGTGAGTTCCTGGGACGAGTCGGTGACGAACACGACGGCGTCGGCCATGGAGAGTGCGCCCATCGTGGCCCGACCGTGGGCCGACTCGAGCCCGCCGACCCCGGGGGTGTCGACGACCCGGAGCCCGGCCCGGAGGATCTTGCGGGGGATGTTGACCTCGACGGTGTGCACCTGCTGGCCGGTGCCGGCGACCTCGCCGGAGAGCACGAACGCTCCGGCGTCGCCGACGCGGATGTCGTGGCGCTCCTCCCCGCCCTCGTCACCGGCGGTCTCGCAGGTGATGGCGGCCTCGGAGCGGTCGGCGTAGCCGATCACGGTGGCCACGGCGGTGGCGACGTCGTCGTCGACGGGACAGATCGGCGCCTTCACCAGTGCGTTGACGAGGCTCGACTTGCCCTGCTTGAACTCGCCGACGACGAGCACGGTGACGTCGGGCCGGTCGAGCCGTCGGGAGGCGTCGGTGAGGCGTTCGACGAGGTCGTCACGCTCGAGGCGTCGGGCCGCGCCGGTGGCGGCGGCGAGGATCTCGGTCGCCCTCACGCGTTCCGGCGAGACGGCGGCGGCTGGTGGGGCGGTGTCGGTGGGGGTGGTCATGGTCGCTCCTCGGGACCGGGCCGGGCCCCGGGGGTGTCCCCCGGGGCCCGCAGCGGATGATCGATGGTCGTGAGCCGTCGATCAGTCCATGACCTCCATCTCGGCCGGGGCCTCTTCGACGGTGAAGTCCGACTCGTCCTGGGCGACGGCCGTCCCGAAGTCGTCGGCGACGGCGGCACCGTCGTCGGCGAGCGTCGAGTCGGTGATGTCGACCTCCTGCACCTGGGTCACGACCTCGGTGTCGGTGTCGATCGCCGTGTCGTTGTCCTCGAGGGTGAACTGCGTGCTGGAGTTGTCCTCGACCGTCGTGGTGGTGGTGTCGTTGTCCTCGATCGTCGTCGTGGTGACGTCGTTGTCCTCGTTGGTGGTCTCGACGTCGGTGACGTTCTGGGTTCCCTGGAGGTTGAGGTTCAGGTCGTCGCCGCTCGTGATGTCGCCGATCTCGAGGTTGGTCTGGTCGCCGGCGCCGGTGTTGACGTTGCCGGAGGTGTCGATGGCGTCGCCGCCGGCGGCCTGGGCACCATCGGTGGCGGTGATGTTGCCGTCACCGACCACGGCGGTCCCGCCGTCGGCCACGTCGACCTGGTTGACCTCGGAGCCGTCGGTGGCGAGGGTGACGTCACCGCTGGCGTCGATCTGGTTGACGTCGTTGCCGTCGCCCGTCACGAAGGTGGCGTCGCCGGAGCCGGTGTTGGTGATGAAGTCGCCACCCACGTCGCCGGTGTTGAGGCCGGTCACGTCGGCACCTTCGCCGATCACGGCGCCGTCGACGTCACCGGTGACCGTGCCACCGGTCATGTCGCCCTGGACGACCGTCGAGTCGGTCACGCCGCCGGTGATGGCGCCTTCGACGTTGCCCTCGGCGGCGATACCACCGTTGGTGGCGATGGGGCCGTCGACGCTGGCCCGCTCACCGATGTTCACACCACCGTCGCCCGCCGTCTGGACGTTGTTCTCGATCTCGAACTCCTCGGCGTGCACGTCACCCTCGATCTCGACGCTGTTGTCGATCGTGGTGTCCCGGTCGTCGATGTTCGTGGTCTGGCTGTTGTCGATGTTGTTGGTGACGTTCGTGACGTAGTAGTTGATCGTCTGCGACAGCGCCTCGACCGGGGAGGCCCCGGGATCGACGGCCGGCGGTGCCGGCGGTGCGGCGGGGGCCGCGGCCTGGGCGGCCGGAGCCGGTGCCGGAGCGGGCGCAGGGGCCGGAGCAGGTGAGGCGGCCACCGAGGCGTCGATCTGGCTGGTCGAGCCGATGTCGCCGCCGGCGATGTTGGTGTCGCCGGCCATGGCCTGCTCGATCACCGGACCGCTCTGGTTGGTGATGTCGACGTTCTCGACGCCGAGGTCGCTGATCGCCGTGGTGGCGGCGTCCTGGGCGGTGTTGCTGGAGCTGCTCGGGGCGAGCAGGCCGGCCTGCGAGGGCGGGAGCTCCTCGCTCATGAGGGTCACGGCCTCGTGGAGGTCCTCGGGGGTGTAGCCGTCGAGGCCCTCGTCCTTGAGGATCTGCTCCCGCTCGGTCTCGTCGGCACCCAGCCAGGCAGCCTGGCCCTCGCCGAAGACGATGTTGTAGAGCTTGTCGAAGATCATGGTGTCTGCCGCCATCGGTCTCGTTCTCCTTGATGTGGTGAGACCCGGCGGGCCTCGTGTCACCGCCGGACTTCGGGGTGATGTGGAGAACGTAAGAAATCCCCGGGTCCCCGCCATCGGGGACGATCCAGGGTCGTGACGGACGACGCGAACGGGGATCCCCTAGGGGATCCCCGGTGTCGCGATGGGGGATGGCGGTGCCGGTGGGGGCCCGCCCCGGGGCGGGCCCCTTCGGCGGCCGCTCCGGGTGGGCGGTCGGCCCCGGTCAGTCGCCGGCGGCGCTCCGGCGGGGCCCGATCGACTCGGCGAGGTCGTTGATGAAGGCGCGCACACCCAGGGTGTACGTGTCCGCGATGGCGGTCTCCCGGTGTTCGGCCTGCGCCTCCAGCCGCTCGGGGTCCATCACGACCTCCATGAAGGCGGCTCTGCTCGGAAAGGTGTTGAACCGGACCTGGTGCCAGGTGCGCCCGTCACCGATGATCGTGCCCTCGGCCCCGAACCAACCGTCGACCCGGGCCCCGTTGGTGGTGGCGGTGCCGTGCGCCCCCGACTGGTACTGCTCCATCTGCTCCGGCGTCGCCTCGGCGCCGTTCTCGTCGTGGAATCGGATGACGTGGACGACGGTGTAGGCGCCGTCGTCGTCGGTCGGCGGGTGCGGCACCTCGTCCCACGAACGGAGCGGCTCGAGGCCCGACATGATCGGCTGCGTTCCGATCACGATCGTCTCGGCCATGCCGGCCTCCTTGTGCTCGTGCTGGGTCTGGAAGTCCTCGCGCTGCTGCATCTCGATGAACGAGCGCCGGGTCGGGTACTTCACGATCGCCACGCGATCCCACGAGGGTGACTCGCCGAGGAACTGATCCTCGACCTGTGAGGCGAACACGAGCTCGGCGCCGACGGCGGCGAGCGGCCCGAGTGGGGTGTACCGGTCGTCGGCCTCCTGGCCGCTGAGCTCGGTCTCCCGCCCATCGGCGTAGACCGCCCGCTCCTTGTACTTCATCAGGTTGATCATCCACACGGGGCCGTCGTCCTCGGGCGCCGTCGTGGCGAGCGTCATGCCGTAGTCGTGATCGATCTGTCCGTAGCTGACCATGACGACACCTTCTGTGGGGAGTTCCGAGTGGAGGATTGTGCCAGCGAGCCTGGCACTAGATACGGTCGCCCGCAACTGCGAGACCATGCACCCGAGGAGACCGCCCTGACGGAGGAATCGACCACGACCTGGTGGACCGAGCGGGGTGATCTGGTCGTGACACTCCTGCTCGCGTCAGTGACGGTGATGCTGGCCTGGTCCGGCTTCCAGGCCTCGAAGTGGAGTGGCGTCCAGGCCATCAACTTCAGCGACGCCGGCAAAGCTCGGACCGACTCGAACGCGTTGACCGATCTCGGCGGCACGGCTGCCTCCATCGACGCAGCCGTGTTCATCGCCTGGCTCGAAGCAGCCGAACCGAGCCTCGCCGCTGGCGACCCGACGGCTGCCGTTTCCGGCGAGGGCCTGGCACCGTTCTTCTACGAGAACTTCTCGGACCGCCTCCGACCGGCGGTCGACGAGTGGATCGAGCTCCGCCGCCGGGGCGACGCCGATGGCCAACTGCCCTTCGACCTCGACAGTTATGTGGTGCCGGAGTTCGTGCAGGCCCGACAGCTCCGCGACGACGCATCCGCCTTCGGTGATGCGGCACGAGCCAACAACCAGCAATCCGACATCTACGTGCTCGCGTCGGTGGTCTTCGCCGCCGCACTGTTCCTCGCCGGCATCTGCCAGAAGATGCGCCGCCCGAGCTCACAGCAGCTCGTCTTCGCGGTCTCCCTCGCCGTCACCGCCGCCGGCCTGCTGATCCTGCTCACCCAGCCGATCGAGTTCGCCCGCTCCGACCTGCCGATCTGAGCCCGATCACTCCCGCTCGGCGAGCCCCTTCGCCGCCATCAGGTGATGCGCCGTGGTCGAGGCCAAGGCGACGAAGACCCCGATGCTCACCACGACGTAGGCCAGCGTGAACAGCTTGCCCGCAGGGGTCTGGGGGGAGATGTCGCCGTAGCCGACCGTGCTCACGGTGATGACCGAGACATAGAAGCTGTCGAGCCACGACAGGTCTTCGACCCGGCGGTAGAAGACCGTCGCGATCCCGACGAGTGTGAGGGTCAGCCCGAGGAGACCCCGAGCCGACGGGTCTCGCCAGAACGCCCGGAGCCCGCGGCTGAGATCACGCATGATCCATCCACCCCGTCCCGCCGTCGAGCTCGAGCTCGGTCCACATGCATCGGGTCGGCGACTCGCGGAGCCGCTCCGGGGCGAGGTCGGACATGCGTGGTCTCCGATTCGGGGGAGGGTCGTGAGGGCGGTGGGGCGGATCAGGCCAGCAGCGAACGCAAGCTGGCGACGAGCACCGCTCGTGTCTCGGCGGCCGAGAGCTGGCGTTGCCGCCGCAGGTAGTCGATCGACTGGAGCTGCGTGAGCGCATCGCCGGCAGCGAGCGCCGAATCGCGCTCGGCTCGCTTCCGCCGGTCCAGTTCGGCGCGGAACTGCGTCTCGAACTGCATGCGCAGATCCCGGGTCCCGTCCGCCTGCTGATCTCGCACCCGCTGATGGTGCAGGGCGTTGGCCCGGGCGGCGCGGGCGACGGCGCCGAACTCCTCGAACAGCCGGACCCTCGCGTCGACGAAGTCGGCGAGGCGCGTCTCGAACGACCGGCCATCGGGCGGCGGCAGGGCGATGATCTCCCCACCGAGGGCCAGGTTGCGGTCGATGGCTGCCTCGAGGAGCTCCGCGGGGTCGGCGAAGTAGCGGTACAACGAGCGCAGCGAGAGTCCGGACCGGTTGGCGACCTGCTCCATCGTGGGGAACAGTGCCTCCTCCCCGAACATCTCGATCACGACGTCGAGCACGGCGTCGATGTTGCGCTGGCGCCGCGCAACGCGGCCGTCGACGGGCTGCTCGGTGTCGGTCATCACGACCACGGTATCCGGCCCCATCGCAGCGCTCAGGCCTCGGCGAGCACGTCGGCGGCGACGAGCCGGAGCATCTCGCGGGCGACCATCGGGGCGGCGTTCTGGTTCTGCCCGGTCACGAGGTTGCCGTCGACGACCCAGTGGTTGGCCAATGGGTCGCGGCGACGCGTCGCACTCTCGAACGCCGCGCCGACCCTGCGGAGCTCGGTCTCGGGATGATGGGGCGTGCTCGTGATGCCGAGCTCACGCACCTGCTTGTCGGTGACACCCGTGACGCGACGCCCCTGCACGAGCGGCGAACCATCGGGCGCCGTGGCCCGGATCAGCCCGAGCGGACCATGACAGACCCCACCGATGATCTTGCCGAGTTCGTTGGCCCGTGTGACCTGCGCAGCGACCTCGTCGGAGAAGCCGAGATCGAACGCCGCACCCCAACCGCCGGCGAAGAAGACGATGTCGAACTCCGCGATGTCGAGCTCGCCCATGGCGGCCGACGTGCCGAGCCGGTGCTGGAGGTCGTCGTCGGCGAGCATTCGATCACAGTCACTCGTTCGGACCGGGGGCCGGAGCGAGATCGGATCGATCGGGATCACCCCGCCCTTCGGGCTCGCCAGCCGGACGTCCATGCCCGCGTCGAGGAACGCGTAGTACGGCACGGTCAGCTCGCTCGAGTAGACGCCCGTCGGCTTGCCGATCGAGAGCACGCCGTGGTTCGTCGCCACGACGAGCGCCTTCCGTCCGCGGAGGTCGACCTCCTCCCCTGCCGCGAACACCGGCTCGGTGTCCTCGGGGTGCAGCCCGACGCGCTGGAGCACCTTGCGGAGCCCGCGTGCGGGCGGGGGTGGCTGCTTGCGTGGCGGACCACCCGACGGCGTCCGGCTGGCGTAGGGCCACGCGACGTTGCGGGGCGGCACCATCGCCGTTCGTTCCGCGCCGAGCCGCCCGACGAGGTGCTCGAAGACCGGGCGCGCCGTCTCGTCCCGCCAACGGTTCACCGCTTCGATCGGGTCGGCGTCGAGGTCGTAGAGCTCCCACTGGTCGGGCAGGGTCTCGGTCCGATACGTGTCGCCGGCCGGGCCGCTGCTGGCCAGATGCCGCACACCCGGCTCGGTCCAGGTCTCGGGGTCGTCGAAGCTGCGCACGATCTTCCAGAGATGGCCCGCGCCACCCGCCGCCTCGCTCTCGGCGACCCGGACCACGATGCTCTCGAAGTTGGCGGCGACGTGGGCCGGCACCTGGATCCGCATGGGCGGCGGCTGGGAGTCGATCCGACCCATGCGACGAGCCATGCCACTCGCACCGGAGTCGCCCTCGGGCATGTTGTCACGGGTGATCGCGTAGACAGCCCGCTCCCGGTCGGCCTCGGCACCGTCGACCACGGCCATGAGGTCCCGGCCCGGCAGCGGGTGGAGTTCGGTGAAGTCGGCTCGCATCACCGCCGCGGCGGCGGCCTCGTCGATGCCGGCGGCACCGAGCAGCGTGGGCACCAGGTCGACGTGCGACGTCGGCGCGTCGGCGATGGCTCGCTGCGTCGTGGCCCGCTCCCCCACCCGGGCCACGACGAACGGCACCCGGGTCGCCTCGTCGTAGAGGTTGAACCACTTCTGGTGCAGCCCACCGTGGGCACCGAGCAGCTCGCCGTGATCGGACGTCCGCACGAGCACGGCGTCGGTCGATCCACCCTCGGTGACGGCACGCCGGACGCGGTCGAGTGGTTCGTCGACCGACAGATGGAGCCGGTGGTAGAGGTTGCGGTAGCGCTGGGCGTTGTCCCGGTAGGCCCGCTCGACCATCGGGGCCGGTCCGTAGGTGGTCGGATACGACGCCCGATAGGCGATCTGTGACGCGGGCTTGTCGACGAGGTCCTCGTCGTCGGTCGGCGAGGCGGGCACGTCGGGCGGCATCCGGTCGTCGTCGACGAAGGGATCGTCCGGACCGAACCGGGCGAGCCAGGCCGGAGCGAAGACGATGTCGTGCGGATTGACGAAGGCGACCACGAGGAGGAACGGCCGCTGTGCGGCCTCGTCGCCGGCGGCGCGCCGGGCGTACCGATCCTCGAGCCAGGCCACCGCCCGATCGGCGTAGACCGGATCGCAGACCATGCCCGACTGTGCCCTGCCGGCTCCGTGGGGCTCGGGCCCGACCCAGCCCGTGAACCCGAACTCGTCGAGCGGGTCGGCATCGAGGTACGCCTGCACGGCGTCGCGGTCGACGGTGCCGTGGTCGTCGTGGGTCTCGACCGCCTCCCCCGTGGCCGGGTCGACGAGATCGGCGTGGCTCATGTGCCACTTGCCGACGTAGTGCGTGTCGTAGCCACCGGCACGGAACCAGTGTCCGAGGGTCGGTACTTCTCCGGGACGAAGCCAGCGCATGCGGCTGTCGTCCTCCATCTTCCCGAGACCGTTGGTCTGGCTCACACCGTGGACATCGGGGTACTGCCCGGTGAAGAGCGTCGGCCGGCTCGGCACACAGGCGAGGGAGCCGGTGTGGTGGCGCCCGAAGCTCACGCCGTGGTCGGTGAACCAGCGGGCACCGGCGAGTTCGGCGTCGCGCCACGCCGCCACATCGGCCGACTCGTACGGCGGGGCCGCACGTTCCTGGTCGGTCATCAACACGATGACATCGGGAGTGGTCATGCCGTCACCTCGCTTCGATCGGCCGGTCGTTCCATCTCGGTTCGGAGTCCGTCGAGCAGTTCACGCGACGCTCGTCCGAGCATCCGCCCCACCACGCGGGCGGCCACCTTCTGCGGCGGCCTCGGCCCGGTGTCGATCGTGGTCGTGAGGGTCACCCGGGTCGACGAGCCGTCGCCTTCGAGGCGCCATTCGTTCACGGCGGACCGCACGACGGGCGGCAATCCGCGGAGCTCGTAGGCGAGCACCTCGGCTTCGTCCCACACGATGACCTCTTCGAGCAGGGCGTTGCGCCCCACCTGCACCCGGCGAGCAGCCCCGACACCCGTGGCCTGCTCGGTGGTGAGCGAGGAGTGATCGACGTTGTCCGCCCAGCGGGCGATCGCCCCGAAGTCGGCGAGCACCGCCCAGACCTCCGCGGCCGGTCGGCTGATCTCGACGTACTCGATGTGGTCGGCCATGCGGGCCCTCCGATCTCGGCGACACCCCGACCCGGCGGACGGAGCGAAGCTTGTGCGTGTCACACTGGCACAAGTGTGACGCCTTCGCCTACCATCCGCCAATGACCGAGCATGCCCTCGTCCTCGCAGGTCAGTACGGCTCGCCCTACACCCTGAAGATGCGCGGGGTGCTGCGCTACCGGCGGATCCCGTTCCACTGGATGCTGCGGAACTCCCGCTGGGACGACCTGCCGGAGCCGCCCGTGCCGATCATCCCGGTGATCGCCTACCGGAACGACGACGGGTCGTATGGCGACATCACGGTCGACTCCTCGCCGCAGATCATGCGGCTCGAGACCGAGTTCGACGGGCGCGCACTCGTCCCGACCGACCCCGCACTCGCCTTCGTCGACGCCCTCATCGAGGACTACGGCGACGAGTGGGTGACCAAGGCGATGTACCACTACCGGTGGGCCTACGAGGCCGACATCGACAAGGCCGGCAAGTTGCTGCCGCTGTCGGGGAACCTCCGGGCCAACAGCGACCAGGCACAGCAGGCCTACGACTTCATCACCAACCGCCAGATCACCCGACGTGAGCTCGTCGGGTCGACCGAGCTGAACACCCCGCTCATCGAGAGCTCCTACGAGCGCCTGCTCGATCTGCTCACCGAACTGCTCACCTCCGACGACTTCCTCCTCGGGGATCGACCGGGCCGGGGCGACTTCGGCATCTTCGGCCAGCTCACCCAACTGGTGCGCTGGGACCCCACCCCGACGGCACTGGCCTCGGTCCGGGCGCCGAAGGTCGTCAACTGGGTCGACCGGATGGACGACCTCGGCTGGCTGCCCGTCGACGGCGACGACGGCTGGCAGCCCCTCGAGGACCTCCCGGCCGCCACCACGAAGCTGCTCCACGAGATCGGCGCCACCTATGCACCGTTCATGATCGCCAACGCCCGCGCCCTGATGTCGGGCGCCGACGAGGTCGTGTGCGAGATCGAGGGCGGCACCTACCGACAGGGTCCGTTCAAGTACCAGGCGAAGTGCCTGCAGTGGCTGCGTGAGGACTACGCCGCGCTGTCCGAGGCCGATCGTGAGCGGGTCGACACCGTGCTCGCGGGCACCGGTTGTGAGGTCCTCGTCGCCTGAGCGGTGCACCGCTGGTGTCACCGATCGGCAGCGCCCTACGGTCGCCGCCATGGCCGAGCCCTCCG
>JAHDBV010000150.1 GCA_020630195.1 Acidimicrobiales bacterium | reverse complement strand
GGGCTCGGCGCCGGTGACGATGTTGATCATCAGGCGGCCGTTCGACATGCGCTGGTAGGTCGACGCCATCTGGGCGGCGAGCGTCGGCGACAGGAACCCCGGCCGGAACGCGACCAGGAACTTGATGCGTTCGGTGATGGGCAGCAGCGAGGCCGTGGCGAGCCAGGCGTCCTCACACCCCGTGCCACACGGGGTCAGCATGGCCTCGTAGCCGAGCTGGTCGCAGGCCTTGGCCACCTGGGCCAGGTACTCGTGACTCGGTGCTCGCCAGTGCACGTTCTCCCCCTCGGGAAGGACGTCCCGGGAGTCACCCCCGGTGGGCAGGAACCAGTGGATCTTCAGCACGGTGTTGTCTCCTGGAAGAAACGGGGATTCGAAACGGTGACGGGACGCATCAGCGCACCCACGGACGGAACTGGACCTCGGCCGGCACCCGCCCGCCGGGAAGCTCGATCGCCCAGTCGGCGTCGTCGAGCCATGCCTTGTCGACCTTCTGATCGCCACGGATGGCGATCGCCATGCCCACGGCGGCACCGACGGTGTGGCCCCACATCCCGCCGGTCACGTAGCCGACCCGCTCGCCGTCACGCAGCAGCGGCTCGTTGTGGTGGAGCAGCTGGGCGTCGGCATCGTCGGCCTGGACGAGCTTCACCTGGACGAGGCGTTGGGTCGCCCCGGCGGCCTTCTGGGCCTCGAGGGCGGCGCGGCCACGGAAGTCGGCCTCCTTGTCGAACGCGACGGCGAACGACAGGCCGGCCTCGATCGGGGTGTCGTCGGGGGTGATGTCGTGGCCCCAGTGGCGGTAGCCCTTCTCGAACCGCAGCGAGTTGAGGGCGTGGTAGCCGCACAGCTCGAGCCCCAGCTCCGGACGGGCATCGGCAGCCGCCATGATCGTGTCGAAGACGCTGACGGCGAACTCCGTCGGGACGTAGAGCTCCCAGCCGAGCTCGCCGACGTACGACATCCGGTTGGCCCACACGAGCGCATCGCCGAGGTCGATCTCGCGGTTCGTGGCGAACGGGAACGCCTCGTCCGACAGGTCGGCCATCGTGAGCGGCTGGAGCAGGTCCCGGCTGTTCGGGCCCATGACGGCGATCACGGCGAAGGCCGAAGTCAGGTCGGTGACGGTGGCGTTGCGCCCCTGCACCGCCCGCTCGAGCGTGTGCAGGTCGCGGCGGCGGGTCCCGGCGCCACCGATCACGAGGAACTCGTCCGCCCGGCGGCGCGACACCGTCAGGTCGGCCTCGATGCCGCCGGCATCGTTGCACCACTGCGTGTAGACGCTGCGGCCCACGGCGCCGTTGACGTCACCGGCCGACAGTTCGTCGAGCACGGCGCCGGCGTCGTCGCCGGCCACGGAGAACTTGGTGAACGAGGTCAGGTCGAACAGGCCGACGGCTTCGCGCACGGCCCGGTGCTCGACACCGTTGGCGGGCAACCACGGTGCCTTGCCCCAGCCGTCGTGGTGCTCGGCCTCCACGCCGATCTCCGGTCGGGCATAGAAGGCCGGCCGTTCCCAGCCGGCCGCTTCGGCGAAACAGGCACCCCGCTCGGCGAGCCGATCGTGGAGCGGCGTGCGCCGGATGTCGCGGGCGGTCTCGAAGTCCCGGTGGGGATGGTGGGAGGCGTAGAGCAGGCCCAGCACCTCGGTGGTGCGCTTCCGCAGGAATCCCTCGGTGTTCTGGAAGCGCTCGAAGCGACGGATGTCGACGTCATGGAGATCGAACGGCGGCTCGCCGTGCTGGATCCAGTGGCTGATCGCCATGCCGGCGCCACCGGCCGACTGGATGCCGATCGAGTTGAACCCGGCGGCGACGAACAGGCCCGGACACGCCGGGGCCTCACCGAGGATGTAGCTGTCGTCGGGCGTGAACGACTCGGGTCCGTCGAACAGGAGCCGGAGGCCGGCCTCGTGCAGGGCGGGGATCCGGTCGAACGCCGGCACGATCCAGTTCGACAGGTGATCCGGGTCGGGATCCATCGTGATGAACGACCGGTCGGTCGGCGGCGGACCCTGCTTCGGCCACGGGATGCCGACGGGTTCGAACAGGCCGACCAGACACGAGCCGCCCGCTTCGGGCTTGAGGTAGGCCCAGCGATCCGGGTCACGCAGGATCGGCCAGTCCTGGTCGAGGCCGGGCACCGGCTCGGTCACGACGTAGTGGTGTTCGGCCGCCATCAGCGGCACCTCGACCCCCGCGGTCATCGCGAGGTGACGGGTCCAGAGGCCACAGGCCAACACCACGTGGTCGGCGGTGATCTCCGACCCGTCGTCGAGGCGGACCCCGGTCGCGCGCGGGCCGGTCGCGGTCGGTTCGGTCAGCACGTCGCTGACACCGACACCCTCGACGATGCGGGCGCCCTGCTGGCGGGCGCCCCGGGCGAGGGCCATCGTGCAGTCGCTCGGCCCGACGACGCCGTCCTGGGGCAGCCAGATGCCACCGTGCAGATCCTCGGTCATCGCGAGCGGGAACCGCTCGGCGATCTCGTCCGCGGTGATCTCGGTCGCTTCGATGCCGAGGTAGCGGGCCATCGCGGCGGTGCGGCGCAGCTCCTCCCAGCGATTGGCGGTGGAGGCCATCGAGATGGCGCCGGGCTGGCGGAATCCGGTGTCCTGCTCGGTCTCCTCCTTCAGCGTGGCGTAGAGCTCGAGTGAGTAGCGGGCGAGCTTCGTTGTGTTCTCCGTCGAGCGGAGCTGGGCCACGAGGCCCGCGGCGTGCCACGTGGTGCCGCCCGTGAGCTGGTGGCGCTCGAGCACCAGGGTCTCGATGCCGGCGTGGGCGAGGTGATAGGCGATCGAGGCACCGACGATGCCGCCGCCGACGACGACGACCTGGCTGTGGGACGGGAGTTGCGGGCTCATGCGATCCTCGGCGTGGCGGAGTCGGCGTGCAGGGCTTGTTCGGCCTCGAAGGCGACGATCAGGTGGTGGACCATGCGCTCGAACGACGCGTCGAGCCGCTCGGGATCGGGATGGCCGTCACCGATCTCGTAGGAGACGAACCCGTGCAGCGACGACCGCATGGTGTCGGCGGCGTCACGCCGGGCATCCGCGTCGAAGCCGTACGCCGTGAGCGCCCGCTCGAGCACCGAGATCGTGCGGTGGGCGGCGTCTTCGAGTGCGGGATCGCCGGCCACGGCGTGCCGGCCCGTCGAGGCGTAGCGGCCGGGGTGGTCGTTGGCGAAGCGGCGCCAGGCGGCGGCGATCGCGGTGATGGCATCGGCGCCCGCCAGACCCACGGAGGACTCGGTCAGGGCATCGGCGAGGCGGCCTCGGGTGTCGATCCCGAGGAGGCGCCACAGCTCGGCCAGGTTGGCGACATGGCGGTACATCGCCGGCTGGGTGACGCCCAGCCGGTCGGCGACGGCGGTGAGGCTCAGCTCCTCGGGACCGATCTCGTCGACGAGGTCGCCCGCGGTGGACACGACCGTCTCGGTGTCGAGCGAACGGCTCATCCGAGGCGCTCCCGCGTCGTCCGGGCGCTCATCCGAGGAGCTCCGTGTTGGCGGCGTCCCAGACCGGGCCGTCGAGCACCGTCGCCCGGTGCCGATCGCCGAGGATCAGCACGTCGAGCTCGTTGCCGGCGGCGGCGTGTTCGGCGTGGATGTAGGCGAAGGCCAGGCTCTGATCGACGGTGAAGCCGTACCCGCCGGAGGTGACGAGGCCGACGGCCTGCTCGCCGTCGGCGACGAAGACCCCCTCGCCACCCACACAATCGGCGGCGTCCTCGGATCCGGGTTCGCCGTAGGCGGGCAGGTCGACCCGCATCGACACGAGCACCCAGTCGGTCCCGGTCGGCTCGTCGCCGATCGCGTCGGCACCGAGGTGGCCGCCGTCGGGACGCAGCCACCGATCGACCCGGGCCTGCCGGGGCCCGATGTCGTGGGTGAGCTCGAAGCGGGAGAGGTAGCCCTTCTCGAGACGGAGGGCGTTGAGTGCGTGGCTGCCGAAGTCGGCGAGGCCGAGCCCGTGCTCGGCCGAGGCGGCCACGAGGGCGTCGTACACCGTGGCGAGACCGTCCATCGGGATGTGGAGCTCCCAACCGCGGGAGCCGGTGAACCCGACGCGCAGCGCCCGGACGCCGACACCGGCGACCTCGATCTCCCGGACGGCCTGGAACTTGAACTCGGCGTTCTCGAGATCGCCTGCTGCGGACGCACCCGTGAGGCAATGGCCGAGGAGGGTGCGCGTGTTCGGTCCGGCCAGGGCGAGGGCGCCGAGCTCGCGGGTCACCGACCGGACCGACACGTCGAACGTCGGACCGCCGGGTTCGTCGATGTGGCGCACGAGCCAATCGAGGTCGCGCTGGTCGCCGACCGCCGCCGACACCGCGTACACGGTGGTCTCGTCGAGGCGGGAGAGCGTCATCTCGGTCTCGATCCGACCCGCCGGCGTGAGGGCGTAGTTGAGCGAGATGCGGCCGACCTTCGGGACCCGGCCGGTGAACACGTGGGCGCAGTAGGCCTCGACGTCGGGCCCGGTGATCTCGAACTTCGCGAAGGCGGAGAGGTCCATCACTCCGGCGGCGCTGCGCACGGCGCGGCACTCGGCCTGCACGCCGGCGTACCAGCCGGGGCGGCGCCACCCGTGGGCGTCCTCCAGCGGCTGGTCCTCGGGCACGAACCACTTCGGCTGCTCCCAGCCATACGCCTGGCCGTGCATGGCCCGTTTGTCGACGAGAGTGTCGTGGATGGCGGAGGTCCACACCGGGCGGGCGAGCATGCGCTCCTCCCCCGGTGCGTGGACCCGGAACATCCACTCGTAGTCCTCGATCGCCTTGGTGCGGATGAACTCCTGGGTGGCCCAGCCGAAGCGGCGGGGGTCGTAGTGGCGCAGCGACAGCTCGGTCGAGCCGTGCACGATCCAGCGGGCCAACTCGCGGCCGGCGCCCGGGCCCCAGGCGAGGCCGATCGAGGAGCCCGTGTTGAGCCAGTAGTTCCGCAGGCCCGGGGCCGGCCCGAGCAGCATGTGGGCATCGGTGGTGTGGGTGATCGCGCCGTGGATGACCCGCTTGATGCCGACTTCGCCGAGCACCGGGACCCGCTCGAAGGCTTCGGCGAGCCACGGGGCGATCTTGTCGTAGTCCGCCGGGAACAGCGGGTTCTCGAGTTCCCACCCGACCCCGTCGTCCCAGCAGGTCTCGGCGCCGGCGTGTTCGTAGATGCCGATGAGGCCCGCCGTCTGCTCCTGGCGGATGTACCCGGCCACACGGTTGTCCCGCATCACCGGCATCTCCCAGTCGGGCTTCGCCGCGAACTCCGGGACCTCCTCGGTGACGAGGTAGTGGTGCAACACGTTGGCCTGCGGCACGGCGAAGCCGGACATCTCGGCGACCTGGTGGGCGTAGCAGCCGGCGGCGTCGACCACGTGCTCACAGGTGATCGTCCCCTTCTCGGTGACGACCGACCACTCACCGTTCGGCAGTTGGTTCACCTCGAGCACCCGGTTGCGGCGGGACACCTCGGCGCCGTTGTTCCGGGCCCCCTGGACGAACGCCATCGTGGCGTCGGTCGGGTCGATGTGGGCCTCTTTGTCGGTCCAGATCGCGGCCTTCACGTCGGTGTAGTCGTAGAAGGGGTTGAGCTCCTCGGCCTCCTCGACGCCGATCAGCTCGATCGGGTAGCCGAGGTACCGGCCGATGCCGAGCTGCGCCTTCAGGGCGTCGAGTTCGAGGTCGGTGTAGGCGAGACGGAGCCCACCGGGCTGATGGAAGCTCATCTCCCGGCCGACGGTCTCGGCCAGATGTTCGTACGTCTCGATGGCGTAGTGGGCGAAGGCAGCCGTGGTGTAGTCGCCGACGGAGCGGGTGATCTGACCGGCGGCGTGCCAGGTGGAGCCGGAGGTGAGCTCGGCCTTCTCGACGAGGATGACGTCGCTCCACCCCTCGAGCGTGAGGTGGTAGAGCAGGGCGGCGCCGTGGATGCCGCCGCCGATGATCACGACGCGTGCGTGGTCTCGCATGTGGTGCTGGGTCCCGGTGACTCATGTGACCGTGAGCGTGTCTCACGGTTGCGTGAGACGTTCTAACAGTCGAACCGGTCGCCCGTCCAGCAGGTCGAGGTGAGCGGCCCGGACGGGCCGGCCGCTCAGCCCCGTCGGTCCACGGTGTCGCAGATGCGGGCAGCGCTCCGGTTGTTCTCGTCGAACGGTGTGACCGAGACGATCTCGTACTCCAGCGCGCCATTCCGTGGGAGGTCCTCGAACAGGCCCGTTCGGCCGTCGGTGTCGACACGGCCCCGCCACCAGGTCGGCCCGTCGTCGACCCGGCGACTGACGACGAATCCGGGGCTCCGCCGGGAGTCGAAGAACGGGTCGGTGTGGATCCGCTCCGGGTAGCCGGGATGCTCCCAGCTGACGATGATGCCGTCGTCGTCGATGGTGGCCGTGCAGCTGCTCACCGGGTCGATCGTCGGCCGGTCCGGGCATGTCTGCCTCGGCCCGATCCGGCCCTCCGGTGAGATGAACGCGATCTGGAACCGGGCGTTCTTCCGGTCGCCCGTGTTGAGGAATCCCTCGGCGAGTCGGGGCCCGAACAGGTCGCCGAAGGGTCGCCGGTTGCTGATCATCTTCGGCTCGAACGGCCCGCCTTCGTCCGAACGGAAGATGACGAATCTCCCGACGCCTTCGAAGTCGCTCGGGAGCCACTGCACGAAATCGACCGTTCGACCCCGGTTGACCTCGCACGCCACGACCGCGGGCACGGGTGTGATCGGACGACAGGTCGTGGTCGGGCCGGGGCGTCCGTCGAAACGGGGCGCCACCCGGTACTCGACGAAGCCGAAGTTCGTCGGCCCGACGTCGAGGAAGGAGGTCTCGGTCGTGCGCCCCCGCCAGTGCGTGGGGCGACCCTCGACCTGTCGGAGCACGACGAACTCGTCCGCCGACCCGGTCCACGCGACCCGGGCTTCGTTCTCGAACAGCGACACGACGCAGTTCGTGACCGGTGCATCGGTCTGCGCGCCGGCCGCCGGCGCCACGCCGGCGATCGAGACCACCGAGGCCACCACCATGATGAGGCCGACCCTCATCGACCGCAGGACTCCACCCATCTCCGCCTCCTGATTCCGCCTGTGTCAGACGCTAGGAGTCGCATGGAGTGGCGTCGAGGTGAACTCCCTCAGCCGAGGTGTTTGAGGTGGTAGCTCTTCGGGCGGGTCACCGACTGGTAGCCGAGCGTCGAGAGCGACGCCCCACGGCCCGTGTCCTTGCAGCCGGTCCAGCACAGGGCGGGGTCGAGGTAGTCGGCCCGGTTCATGAAGACCGTGCCCGTCTCGATCCGGGCGCCGATCTCGGTGGCGGCGTCGACGTCGTTCGTCCAGATCGACGCGGTCAGGCCGAACTCGGAGTCGTTCATCAACTCGACGGCTTCGTCGTCGCCCGAGACCTTCATGATCCCGACCACCGGCCCGAAGCTCTCGTCCCGCATCACCCGCATCGAGTGGTCGACGTCGACGAGGATC
>JAHDBV010000149.1 GCA_020630195.1 Acidimicrobiales bacterium | reverse complement strand
CTTCACCGGTCAGATGAAGATCGTCGACACCGCCGGTCGTGTCGAGCGCTTCGAGCGCCGCTACGGCCGCCGCAAGGGCTGACCGAGCCTCTCCACGGCGCCCGCCGATGAGCGACGCCGAGCAGAGATCCGCACAACGCCAGGCTCTGGCAGGCGCGCGCCTCCGGGCGCTCGCCGGCGCGTTCGGGCTCGAACCGACCGATCCCGGGGTCATCCCCAACGGTGCCGTCGGCCGTGACGGCACCACCGTGATCGCCGTCATCGACGACGACCACGAGCGGAGCCTCGGCGCCGTCGCGCTCTGGGCCGGCCGGGCACCCACCGATCGGATCGTCATCTGCACCGATGATCACGGACCCGACCTGGCCCGTCGAGCCGCCGCACTCACGACGCCGGCCGAGGTCCATCTCTTCGACGGGCCGACGACCACACCCGTCGAGGCGAGCGGCGTCCCCGCCGCGCCCGTGCTCGACGACGGACACCGGGCATGGGCCGGCCGATTCGCCGCCGCCGGGGCCACCCCGGTCGACGATCACGGCCGGCTCGTCGCCGAGGTCCGTGGCCTCGAGATGGCCCGCACCGAACCCGACCCCGCCGGCGGCGTCGCCATCGAGATCGGCGTCGGCCGTGCCGATCGCGAGATCCACGGGATGCTCGACGCCGGGTCCGACGTCGACGAGGTCCTCCGCCAGACGGTGGGCATCGTCGAGGGCTTCCGTGTCGCGGGTGGCACACATCCGCTCCATCGGGTCGCCCGGGCCCGTTGGCTCCGCTCGCTCGTGCTCGCCGACCCGACGCTGATCGGACTCGACGTCGCCGGGGAGCCGCTCCCGCCGCTGCGTTCCACCGACACGGTGCTCGTCACCGAGCCGGCTGCGGCGTTGTTCACGCCCGACGACGCACCGAGCGTGCTGGTGGCCTGCACCGTCGGGTTCGATCCCGACCTCGGTCCGGAGCTGGCCGACCTGGTCGAACGCAGCCTCGCCCGACGGGTGATCGTCGTGTGTCCACCCCGGGACGAGAGGCTCGTCCGGCGTGCCCTCGACGTCGTCACCGTCGACGCCGATGTCGTGGCCGTCGCCGAACCCTGGTGATGCCCGCCCACGAGCACCTCGCGCCCCGTCGGTAGCCTGCGCCCGTGCTCGAACGACTCGACGACCTGGAGAGCGAGCTGGCCGAGGTCGAAGCGCGCCTCGGCGATCC
The DNA here is from genome assembly GCA_020630195.1 of Acidimicrobiales bacterium. Classification (GTDB taxonomy): domain Bacteria; phylum Actinomycetota; class Acidimicrobiia; order Acidimicrobiales; family SZUA-35; genus JAHDBV01. The sequence continues at coordinate 6,274 of JAHDBV010000149.1, read as the reverse complement.
CGAGCTCGCCTCCCGGCGCGACGAGTTCGTCGCCACCACCCGGCGCCACGCGGAGCTGTCCGACGTGGTCGGTGTCGGTCGGGCGTTGCGCTCGGCCACCGACGACGCCGAGGCCGCCCGCCAGATGATGGCCGAGACCTCCGGCGACGACCGTGACGAGATGCGCGACGAGCTGCGCGACGCCGAGGCCCGGATCGAGACCCTCACCGGCGAGTTCCGCCTCGCCCTGCTCCCCAAGGACCCGCACGAGGGTCGGGCCGTGATCGTCGAGATCCGCGGTGCCGAGGGCGGCGAGGAGGCGAACCTGTTCGCCCGCGATCTGTTCCAGATGTACGAGGCGTTCGCCCGGCGCAAGGGCTGGTCGCTGTCGATGATCGGCTCCCGGGTGTCCGATCTGGGCGGGTTCACCGAGGTGACCGCCTCGTTCTCCGGCCCCGACGCCTGGACCCTGCTCAAGCACGAGGCCGGCCCCCATCGGGTCCAGCGGGTGCCCGAGACCGAGTCCCAGGGGCGGGTCCACACCTCGTCGGCCACGGTGGTGGTGCTGCCCGAGGCCGACGAGATCGACCTCCAGCTCGACCACAACGAACTCCAGATCGACACCTATCGCTCGTCCGGCGCCGGTGGCCAGCACGTCAACACGACCGATTCGGCCGTGCGGATCACCCACGTGCCCACGGGCATCACCGTCTCGATGCAGGACGAGAAGTCGCAGCTCCAGAACCGCGAGCGTGCCCTCACCGTGCTGCGGTCCCGACTGCTCGCCGCCGAGCGCGAGAAGGCCGACGCCGAGGCGTCCGATGCCCGTCGTGCCCAGATCGGTGGCGGGGGACGTTCCGAGAAGATCCGGACGTACAACTTCAAGGAGAACCGGGTCACCGACCACCGCATCGGGCTCACGATCCACAAGCTCGACCGGGTTCTCGCAGGTGAGCTCGACGATGTCGTCGACGCCCTCGTCGCCGACGAGCGGACCCGTCAGCTCGCCACGGCGGAGTGATCCCGTGACCGACGATCCCACTGCGGAGGACACCGAGGGCGGTGTGCCCTGGTCGGCCTTCCTCGTCGAGGCGGAGCAACGCCTCGCCGCGTCGGGGCTCGAGATCGGCCCCGCCGAAGCCCGCTGGATCGTCGAGGAGGCGTCGGGGGCCGACCGGGTCGAGGAGGTGCTCGACACCTTCGCGACCGAACGCGGCGTCGTCCGATTCGACCGGATGCTCGGCCGCCGACTCGGCGGCGAACCGATCCAGTACGTCCTCGGCCACTGGCCGTTCCGCCGCCTCGATCTCCTGGTCGACCGGCGGGTGTTGATCCCCCGTCCGGAGACCGAGACCGTGGCCGAGCACGCCGTGGCGGCCGCCGCCGACGCCGTGGGCCGACGGGAGCTGCCCGTCGTGGTCGACCTGGGCACCGGCTCCGGCGCCATCGGCCTGAGCGTCGCCGCCGAGGTCCGCGGGGTCGAGGTCTGGCTCACCGACATCTCCGAACCGGCCCTCGCCGTGGCCCGCGCCAACCTCGCCGGGCTCAGCCGGCTCGGCACGAACGTGCGGATCGAGGCCGGTTCCTGGTTCGAGGCGCTGCCGATCGATCTCGAGGGTGCGGTGTCGGTCGTGGTGTCGAATCCGCCCTATGTGGACCGCGACGACCCGGTCGAGACGGCCGTCACCGAGCACGAACCGCACGGCGCGTTGTTCGCCGACGACGGTGGCCGGGCCGACCTCGTGCACCTCGTCCACCACGCACCCCGATGGCTCGACGCGGAGGGTGTGCTGGTGCTCGAGATGGCGCCGACACAGACCGACGCGATCGCCGAGCTCGCCACGGAGCACTTCGTGGAGGTGACGGTGGCGGAGGATCTGTCCGGCCGTCCCCGCACGGTCGTGGCCCGCCGTCCCCGACCGGAGCGCCGGACGTCACGTCCATCCCCCGGGCGTTGAGCCCCGACGGTGGGGTACTGTCCCCCACCGCGAGGAGGTCGCCATGTTCGGACGCAACGGAAAGCTCGACACCGGCTGGCTGGGCGGTGTTCCGTTCTTCAGCAGCTTCGACGACAAGACGCTGGCCAACGCCGCCGCCCTGGGCGAGCGCGTGGAGGCCGAAGCGGGCGGTGTCCTGATGGACCAGGGCCGCCACGGCGACATGTGTTACGTGATCGTCGAGGGTCAGGCCGTCGTCACGATGAACGGCGAGTGGGTCGCCACGGTCGGCCCCGGTTCGATGGTGGGGGAGATGGCGCTCGTCGAGCATCGTCCCCGCACGGCGTCGGTCATCGCGGACTCCGAGATGGTGCTCGTCGGCTTCGGGACGAAGGAGTTCCGTGAGTTGCTCGACACCTCGCCGGCCGTGCGCGAAGAGGTGCTGGAGCAGCTGAACAGCCGACTCCGCGCCAACGAGAACCGGCAGAGCTGACATGCGCATCGCCTTCGGGTCCGACCACGCCGGTCGGGCCCTGCGGCTCCTGCTCGCCGAGCACGTGGCCGGCCTCGGCCACGAGGTCCTCGATCTCGGCACCCATGACGACACCTCCGTCGACTATCCCGACTTCGGCGAGGCCGTGGGCCGGGCGGTGGTCGGCGAGGAGGCCGAGCTCGGCATCGCCGTGTGCGGGTCCGGCATCGGGATCGCGATCGCGGCGAACAAGGTCCCGGGCGTGCGTGCGGCGACCGTGCACGACGTCACCTCGGCCCGGATGACCCGGCTCCACAACGACGCCAACGTGTGCTGCATCGGTGAGCGCTTCACCGGACCGCAGGTGGCGATCGACGCCGTCGACGCCTTCCTGAGCACCGACTTCGAGGGTGGCCGCCATGCCCGCCGGGTCGGGAAGATCTCCCTGCTCGACGGCTCGGATTCGGAAAACTGACCATTCCGGTCTGTTCGCGCCGCCCGCGAACGTGTTGACTACCCCCACTCGACGGCCCGTCACGCATTCGCCTGACGTGGTCCTCCACCGATCGGCATCGTCGCCGATCCTCGACAAGGAGCAACTCCATGCCGTGGCCCACCCTCACCGATGACCCCGTGTTCGGTCTGCTCGACGCCGAGCAGGAGCGCCAGAACACCGGCCTCCAGCTGATCGCGTCGGAGAACTTCGCCTCGCCGGCCGTGATGGCCGCCACGGGTTCGGTCTTCACGAACAAGTACTCCGAGGGCTATCCCGGCAAGCGCTACTACGGCGGCAACGTCGTGGCCGACGACGTCGAGGACATCGCCCGCCAGCGCATCTGCGAGCTGTTCGGCGCCGATCACGCCAATGTCCAGCCCCACTCGGGCGCCAACGCCAACATGGCCGTGTTCCAGGCGCTGCTCGAGCCGGGCGACACCGTGCTCGGCCTCAGCCTCGACCACGGTGGCCACCTCACCCACGGCTCACCCGTCAACGCCTCGGGCCTGCTCTACGACTTCGTGGGCTACAAGCTGACCGAGGGCGACGAGCGGATCGACCTCGAGAGCCTCGCCGCCCAGGCCCGCGAGCACCGTCCGAAGCTGATCATCGCCGGCGCCACGGCCTACCCCCGGATCATCGACGCCGAGCCCTACCGCAAGATCGCGGACGAGGTCGGCGCCCTGCTGATGTTCGACGCCGCCCACATCGCCGGGCTGATCGCCGGTGGTGCGCACCCGAACCCGATGCCGCACTGCGACATCATGACCTTCACCACCCACAAGACCCTCCGCGGGCCCCGTGGCGGCTGCATCCTGTCGACCGAGGCGCTCGCGAAGGCCATCGACAAGGCCATCTTCCCGGGTCAGCAGGGTGGCCCGCAGGTCCACTCGATCGCCGCCAAGGCCGTCGCCTTCGGTGAGGCGCAGACCGACGAGTTCAAGGCCTACGCCGCTCAGATCGTCACCAACGCCGCGGCGTTGGCCGAGGCGCTCGCCGCCCAGGGCTTCCGCCTCGTGTCCGGCGGGACGGACAACCACCTGCTGCTCTGCGATCTGCGCGCCTTCGACGCCGAGCTGACCGGCAAGGAAGCCCAGACGGTCCTCGACGACGCCGGCATCACGCTCAACCGCAACACGATCCCCGACGATCCGCGCTCGCCGTTCGTGACCTCGGGCATCCGCATCGGTACGCCGGCGGTCACGACCCAGGGCATGGGTCCCGACGAGATGGTCGAGATCGCCCGACTGATCGCCGAGACGCTTCGCAACCGGGCCGATGCCGACGCCGTCGCCGGCATCCGTGGCGAGGTCGCCGAGCTCTGTGGGCGCTTCACGCCCTACGCCTGACGGGTCGAGCGGTGTCGGACCGACCGGTCCGACACCGTCGCCCGGAGGCCCCCGAGGGCTCGTGGGCCGGTGCCCGGCGCTACGGTTCGGGTCCGTGATCCGTCCGATCGGGCTGGGCCGATGACCCCGGCACTCGGGAGCTACATCGTCGTGGGCGCCGTCGCGGCGCTCGTGACGGTGCTCACCGTGCCGATCTTCCGGATCGTCGCGCCCCACATCGGCGGGCTCACCGAACCGGACGAACGCCGGGTCCACACCGAGCCGACGTCGTCGCTCGGCGGGGGAGCCCTCTACCTCGGGTTCCTCGCCGCCATCGGGGTTGCCTGGTCGTCGGGCTGGTTCGAGGCCACCTTCACGACCTCGTCGGAGCCGATCGGCCTCGTCGCCGGTGCGACGATCGCCTACCTCGTGGGTGCCCGCGACGACCTGCGGGAGATCTCGGCGCCGGCGAAGACGGCCGGCCTCGTGGTGGCCGCATCCGCGCTCGTGTTCGGCGGTGTGTCGATCATCTACTTCCGCGTGCCCTTCCTCGATCTGTTCGTGCCCGGGGCCGACAACGCCTTCCTCCTCACCGTGCTCTGGGTGCTCGGCATGACCACGGCGGTGAACTTCATCGACGGACTCGACGGTCTGGCCGCCGGCATCGTGGCGATCGGGTCGTCGTCGTTCTTCGCCTACGCCGTCCAGCTCACCTCCGAGGGGTTGATCCGCCCGGGCAACATCGGGCCCCTCGTCGCCGTGATCGTCACCGGTGTGTGCGTCGGGTTCCTGCCGTGGAACGTGCACCCGGCCCGGATCTTCATGGGCGACGGCGGCGCGCTGTTGCTCGGCACGCTGGTCGCGGCCTCGACGATGGCGGTCGGCGGGCGAACCGACGTGCCCTACTCGGGCCAGACGTTCTTCTTCTACGCCCCGCTCGTGATCCCGCTGCTGATCCTCGGGGTGCCGGTGGTCGACACGGTGTTCGCCATCGTGCGGCGTGCCGCGTCCGGTCGGGGTGTCGCCACGGCCGACAAGGGGCACCTCCACCACCGTCTGATCAAGTTGGGTCACGGCCATCGCCGAGCCGTCGCGATCCTGTGGGCCTGGACGGCGTTGCTGAGTGGCTTCGTGCTCTGGCCGACCTACCAGGACGGGCGCTTCGACGCGATCGTCCCGATCGGGGTGGCGGCGCTCGGGCTCCTGTTGTTCACGTTGTTCCACCCGACGCTCACCCGTGATCGGTCCGACGTGGTCGCGTCGGGCGCCTCGCCCTCTGGTCGAGCGGGTGAATCGACTTCGTGAACTTTTTCACGATCGGTGTTGCGGGGTCCTTTCCCCTTTCGTAACCTCAGCCGCGTCCCCCTTCCCCCCGAGGTGTCGCCCCTCCCGTGGACACGACTCCGAACTCCGCGCCCCGCAGCTCCGCTGCGGCCCGTACGCCGCTGACCGATGGTCTGATGCGTTCGTCGGGTGGTTATGAGCTGGTGCTCGCCGCCGTGCTGCTCGGGCTGTTCGGGTTCTTCCTCGATCGTCGCCTCGGCTGGACCCCGGTGCTCACGGTCGTGTTCACGATCTGTGGCTTCACCGGTGCGGTCCTGTCGGTCTACGCCCGGTACAAGGCCGAGATCCATCGGCTCGGCGAAGAAACCGCCGCCCTCCGGTCGCGTGCCCGTGTCCAGCCGGCGGAGGATCCCGCATGACGGCAGTGGCGGATCGCCTCGAGGGCCCGGCGCCCGCGCTCGAAGTGGCGCGGGACATGGTCACCCGCGGCCTGTGGGCCGTGCCGGTGGGCCTCGCCCTCGGTGCGCTCGCCGCCGGCTTCGACGGCGCCGTCAGCGTGGCCTACGCGATGGCGCTCGTCTGCTTGAACTTCCTGCTCGCGGCCTACGTGCTCGCCGCGGCCTCACGTGTCTCGTTCGCACTCGTGGCGGGTGCCGCCCTCGGTGGCTACGCCGTGCGACTCGGTCTCATCCTCGTTGCGTTCCTACTCGTCAGGGACGCCTCTTGGATGGCTAAGGTGCCGTTCGGCATCGCGATCATCGTCACCCACCTGGTGTTG
>JAHDBV010000148.1 GCA_020630195.1 Acidimicrobiales bacterium | reverse complement strand
CTTCGTCGACGAGAACACCAAGGTCATCTACCAGGGCCTCACCGGCTCGACCGGTCGCTACTACGGCGGCCTCAACAAGGCGTACGGCACCCAGGTGGTGGCCGGCACGCACCCGAAGAAGGCGGGCACCGATGTCGATGGTGTGCCGATCTTCGCATCGGTGGCCGAGGCCGCCGAGGCGACCGGCGCCACCGCCACGTGCATCTTCATCCCCGCCCCCGGCGTCCAGGCCGCCGTGCTCGAGGCCGCCGAGGCCGGCATGGAGCTCGTGGTGTGCATCACCGAGGGTGTGCCGGCCCACGACGAGGCCTACTTCTTCAACAAGCTGAAGCAGGACTACCCGAACACCCGGCTGCTCGGCCCCAACTGCCCGGGCCTCATCAGCCCCGGGAAGGCCAACATCGGCATCACCGCCGGCCACATCGCCAAGGCCGGCGGCCCCGTGGGCATCGTGAGCCGCTCCGGCACGCTCACCTACCAGGCGCTCTACGAGCTCCAGCAGCAGGACATCGGTGTCACCACCTGTGTCGGCATCGGTGGCGACCCCGTGCCCGGCACGAGCTTCATCGACTGCCTCGAAGCCTTCGAGGCCGACCCCGAGACCAAGGCCGTGATGATGATCGGCGAGATCGGTGGCTCGGCCGAGGAAGAGGCCGCGGAGTTCATCGCCAACAACATGACCAAGCCGGTCAGCTCCTACATCGCCGGCGTCACGGCGCCCCCCGGCAAGAAGATGGGCCACGCCGGCGCCATCGTCTCCGGCGGCAAGGGCACCGCGGCGGCCAAGATGGAGGCCCTCGAGGCCGCCGGGGTGAAGGTCGGGCAGAACCCGACCGAGGCCGGTGAGCTGATGATGGAGATCGTGCGCGGTCTCTGATCCATCCCGCACCGCCCCGGTGGTGCATCGACCGAGTTCGACGTGCGGCGGCCCTCCGGGGCCGCCGCCGTCGCGTCCGAGGTGGGAACGGCGGCGCTCGAAGGCTCGCTTCGGCCCGCGTCGCCGGTCGAGCCACCCGACCTGCCAGACTGCCCGGCGGTGAAACCCGCCCGCCGTCTCCTCCCCGCCGTCGCCTTCGCGCTCCTGGCCGCCGCCTGCGCCACGGGTGAACGCCCGACGCTCGTGCCCGGCTCGACCCTGCCCGACGGCGACGCCGCCCCGGTGGTCGAGGTCGAAGCCGAGGCGACCGAGGCGACCACGACCACCACCGTGCCCGACAGCCTCCCCGTCACCGACGAGGGCTTTCCCGACGTGCCGACCGAGGGCCGGGTGCGGGGACTCATCACCCCCACCGGCGTCGTGGTCGAAGTCCTCGAGGACCTCGGCGATCGCTACGAGGTGCGCACCCCGTGTGGCGAGACGGCCCTGCTCCGCTGGGGCACCCCGCTCTACGGCGCGCACGTGATGATCGACCCCGGCCACGGCGGCGACATCGAGACCGGCGCCGTCGGCGACGCCGGCACGGTCGAGGCCGAACTCAACCTCGAGGTGGCGCTCTCCATCGCGGCGGAGATGCGCAGCCGCGGCCTCGTCGTCGTGTTGTCCCGCCACGGCGACTACCGGGTCCCGATCGTGAGCCGGGCCCAGCTCGCCGACGCCCTCGACGTCGACGCCGTCATCTCACTCCACCACAACGCCCCGAACCCGGGCCCCTCCGACGAGCCCGGGACCGAGATCTACGTGCAGGACGGACGAGCCCAGGCCCGGCGCCTCGGTGGTCTGATCTATCGCGAGGTCACCAACACCCTCGCCCGGGCCGACGTGAGCTGGGTCGGCGCCGGCGACGCCGGCGTGCTGTCGGTCGTGAACTCCGAGGGCGAGGACGCCTACGGCATCGTGCGCCGCCCGGCCGCGCTGTCGGTGATCATCGAGTTCGGCTACCTGTCGAATCCGTCGGAGGAGGAGTTGTTCAACTCCGAGACCTACGCCGACGACATGGGCACGGCGGTGGCCGACGCCGTCGAGCGGTGGTTCCTCACCGACGACGGCGGCACCGGCTTCGTCGACGTGCCCCGGGTGTTCAACCCCGGCGGCACCGGCGGTCTCAACGGCTGCGTCGATCCACCCCTCGAACGGATCGGCGACGAGCCCGACACCGACGGCTAGTCGTGACGACCCGGGCCTCCGGAGATCACCAGAGCCCGATTTGCCCGCCAGGTGCACATGCCGGCCGGGGATGGCGAATACCGTCGAGGCGTGCGCGCGCTGCTGAGTGTCTACGACAAGTCCGGGATCACCGAGCTGGCGGGCCGGCTGCACGAGCTGGGAGTCGACCTCGTCTCCTCCGGCGGCACGGCCCGGGCCATCGCGGAGGCCGGCATCCCCGTCACCGACGTCTCCGACTTCACCGGCTATCCGGCGATGCTCGGCCACCGGGTGGTGACGCTGCACCCGAAGGTGCACGGCGGCATCCTCGCCGACCGCGACGACCCCGAGCACGTGGCCGACATGGCGACCCATGAGATCGACGCCATCGACATCGTGGTGAGCAACCTCTATCCGTTCGGCGCCGATCCGGCCGACTTCGACCACTCGACCGGCACCGCCTCGCCGGTCGACCTGATCGACATCGGCGGCCCCGCCATGGTGCGGGCCGCGGCGAAGACCCACGATCACGTGACGGTGCTCGTCGACCCCACCGACTACGAGGCCGTGCTCGCGGAGATCGCCGCCGAGGGCGCCACGTCGCTCACCACCCGCCGACGCCTGGCCCGGAAGGCCTTCTCGATGACGGCCGCCTACGACGCCCGCATCGTGGCCTGGCTCGACGCCGAGATCGCCGGCGCCAGCGTCGACGACGTCGACGAGGTCCTGCCGCCCACGCTGCACCTCTCCCTCGAACGGGCCCAGGACCTCCGCTATGGCGAGAACCCGCACCAGTCGGGCGCCCGCTACCGGATCCAGGGTGTGCCGAGCTGGTGGGACGGGGTCGAACAGCTCGGTGGCACCGGCCTGTCGTATCTCAACCTGTTCGACGCCGATGCCGCCTGGCGCCTCGCCAACGGGCTCGGAGACGGGCCGTCGGTGGCGATCATCAAACACGCCAACCCGTGCGGGGCCGCCGTCGGCGCCACACTCGCCGAGGCCTACACCAACGCCTTCGCCTGTGACCCCCGCTCGGCGTTCGGGGGCATCGTCGCCCTCAACGAGATCGTCGACCTCGACACGGTCGAGGCGATCGAGGGTGCCGCCCAGGCCGACCTGATCATCGCCCCCGGCTACGCCGAGGGGGTCGTGGAACGCATCCGGGCGAAGCGGAAGAACACCCGCATCCTCGCCGCCCCGCTGCCCATGGTGCCCGACCTCGCCGTGCGCCAGCTCTCCGACGGGTTCCTCGTCCAGGAACGGCACCGTCTCGCCGCCTCCCGCCCCGACTGGCGGGTGGTCACCGAGCGCCAGCCCACCGATGCCGAGATGGCCGACGCCGAACTGGCCTGGCGGGTGTGTGCCTCGACCACCTCCAACGCCATCGTGCTCACCAAGGACGGCGTGGCCTGGGGCATCGGTGCGGGCCAGCAGAACCGGGTCGAGTCGGGACAGATCGCCGCCCAGAAGGCCGACGGTCGAGCGGTCGGTGGTGCGGCCGCGTCCGACGCCTTCTACCCGTTCCGCGACGGCATCGACGCCGCCGCCGATGCGGGTGTGGCCGTGATCGTCCAGCCGGGCGGCAGCGTCAACGACGAGCAGACGATCGCCGCCGCGAACGAGCGTGGCGTGGCGATGATCTTCACCGGCGAGCGCCAGTTCCTCCACTGATCGGCCGAGCGTCAGCGCTCGTCGTTAGCCTCACCGGGTGGTCGACGGGGGCGGAGCAGCGGCACAGCAACGTGACGACCGTCGGTCGGTGCTGCGACGCGGGTTCCACCTCGTCGTGCGGTTCATCCGCATGCACCCCGCCGTGTTCGCGGTGTCGATGGTCGGCGCCACGGCCTTCTCGATCGCCACGATCGTGTCGACGGTCGTCCTCGGCCGGGTCACCGACGAGATCATCATCCCGACCTTCGAGACCGGCCGACCCGACGACGGCACGATCGTCGGGCTGCTCGGTCTGGTGCTCGCCATCGCCGTCATCCGGGCGACGGGGGTCGTGTTCCGGCGGTACTACGCCGCGATGCTCAACGCCCGGATCCAGGCCGACATCCGGCGGGACCTCGCCGACCGCTACGTCAACCTCCCACTCGGGTGGACCCGGCAGCGTCCCGCCGGCGACCTGCTCGCCCGGGCCGACAACGACACCGAGGTCGGCACCAACGCGCTGAACCCGCTGCCCTTCGCCGTCGGGGTGATCGTCCTGATCGCCGGTGCCGCCGTGGCACTCCTGCTCGTCGACCCGATGCTCGGCCTCGTCGCCCTCGCCATCTTCCCGATCCTCGGGGTGGCCAACCGGATCTACTCGGCGAGGATCGAGGGGCCGGCCGCCGAGGTCCAGCACGCCATCGGTGACGTGTCCGCCGTGGCTCACGAGAGCTTCGAGGGCGCCCTCGTCGTCAAGACCCTCGGCCTCGCCGATCACGAGCAGACCCGGTTCGACGCCGAGGTCGCCCACCTCCAGGACCGTCGGGTCCGGGTCGGATACCTCCGGGCCGCCTTCGACTCGATCATGGACGCCCTGCCCACCTTCGGGACCGTCGTGGTCGTCGTGGTCGGCGCGATCCGGGTCGATGCCGGAGCCATCACCACCGGCGACGTCGTCCAGGTCGTGGCCCTGTTCCAGCTGCTGGTGCTGCCCACCCGCATCGTCAGCTTCTTCCTGTCGTCGTTGCCCCCCGCCGTCGTGGCCGTCGACCGGATCGACGAGATCCTCGTCGACGAGGTGCCACCACCCCGTGGGGGAGTCGACCTCCCCGGTGCCGGCCCGCTCCGGCTCACCGTCGCCGAGCTCGTCCGCCGCCACGACGACGGCGAACCGGCACTCGGCGACGTGAGCTTCGAGGTCGCCGCCGGTGAGACCGTCGCACTCGTCGGCTCCACCGGTTCGGGCAAGTCGACCCTGATCCACGCCGTGGCCGGGCTCACCGAACGGGCCGCCGGTCGGATCGAGCTCGACGGTCGAGACCTGGACGAGGTCGACCCGATCGCCCGTGCCGCCGCCGTCTCCCTCGTGTTCCAGGAGGCGTTCCTCTTCGCCGACACGGTGCGGGCCAACATCGATCCCACCGGGATCCGCAGCGACGCCGAGATCCGGGCCGCCGTCGAGCTCGCCCGGGTGGCCGAGACGATCGACGAACTCCCCGACGGGATCGAGACCGTCGTCGGCGAACGAGGCGTGACCCTCTCCGGCGGGCAGCGCCAGCGGGTCGCCCTGGCCCGGGCCCTCGTCCGCCGGCCCCGCCTGCTCCTGCTCGACGACGCCACCAGCGCCGTCGACCCGCGGGTCGAGACCGAGATCCTCGCCGGCCTCGACGACGGGGTCGGCGCCACCGTGCTCGTCGTCGCCCAGCGACTCTCCACGATCCGCCTCGCGGATCGGGTCGTCTTCCTCCGCAACGGCACCGTCGAGGCGACCGGCACCCACGAGCAGTTGCTCGAGCACCCCGACTACGCCGCGATCGTCGAGGCGTACGAACGCGCCGCCGAGGCCGAAGGGGCGTCGTCGTGATCGGCATGGGCGACGTCGTCGGCGACGACGGCAAGGGTGCGCTCCGGGTCCTGCGTCAGGGCCTGGCCGCCACCCCGTCGCTGCGCGACGGCCTCAAGACCACCGTGGCCCTCGGGTTGTTCGTGGCGATGGCCCGCCTCGTCGTGCCGCTGCTGATCCAGCGGGCCATGGACGACGGGATCCTCGTCGACGGTGGCCCCGAGCTCGGGGCCGTCTGGCGTGCCGCCCTCGCCGCCGCCGTGGTGGTGCTGCTCGCGATGCTCGGGTCGTGGTGGACCCAACGGCGCCTCGTCGACCGGGCCGAGATCGCCCTCGCCGCGATGCGCCGCGACGGGTTCGCCAAGGTGCACGAGTTGTCGATGGCCGCTCAGTCGGCCCGGCCGAAGGGGGTGCTCGTCGCGCGGGTCACCTCCGACATCGAGGCGCTCGCCCGCTTCGCCCAGTGGGGCATGTTCTCCTGGACGGTCAATCCGATCGTGATCCTCGGGACCTTTCTCGTGTTGGCCTGGTACTCGTGGGTGATCGCGCTCGCCGTGGCGCTCGTGTTCACCCCGATCATCCCGGTGCTGCGGTTCCTCCAGAGCCGCCAGCTCCGGGCCTACGACCGGTTCCGGACCCGGGTCGGCGAGATGTTCGCGGCGTTCAGCGAGACCGTCTCCGGCGCAGCGGTCGTGCGGGCCGACGGCACCGAGCAGGTGGTGGCCGACCGCCTCGAGCACACGATCGACCGCCGCTACCGGACCCGGCTCGAAGCCAACCGCTACATGGCCGGCATCGCGGTGCTCGGCGACCTCTTCGGGGCGGTGGCCACCGTGGTCGTCATCGTCATCGGGGTGTTCTTCGGCGACGACCTCGGCCTCACCTCCGGCGAGCTGCTCGCCTGTGTCTTCCTCGCCAACCTGCTGTCGGGCCCCATCGGTGAGCTCGGTGAGACCCTCGATCAGACCCAGACCGCGGTCGCCGGCTGGCGCAAGATCCTCGAGCTGCTCGACGAACCGGTCGACCTCACCGATCCCGCCGTCGCCGCCCCCGCACCCGCCGCCGGGCCCGCCTCGGTCCGGGTCCGGGATCTGCGCTTCGCCTACGTCGACGAGGTCGACGTGCTCACCGATGTCGAACTCGACATCACGCCGGGGGAGAACATCGCGATCGTCGGGGAGACCGGCTCGGGCAAGACCACGTTCGCCCGGCTGCTGGTCCGCCTCGCCGACCCGACCGGGGGTTCGATCGAGGTCTCCGGTGTCGAGCTGTCGTCGCTGTCGACCACCGACCGGCTCGACCTCGTCCGGCTGGTGCCCCAGGACGGGTTCCTGTTCGACACCACCGTCGAACGCAACGTGGCCCACGGCCGCCCCGGCGCCACCACCGACGACGTGCTCGCCGCCTTCGATCGGCTCGGTCTCACCGACTGGCTCGACCGTCTGCCCGACGGGCTCGCCACCCGGGTCGGTGACCGAGGCGGGAACCTCAGCGTCGGGGAACGCCAACTCGTGGCCCTCGCCCGGGCGTCACTCGCCGACCCCGGCCTGCTGATCCTGGACGAGGCGACCTCCGCGGTCGATCCCGAGACCGATCAGGCCCTCACCTCCGCACTCCGCCGCCTGGCCGAGGGACGCACGCTCGTGTCGATCGCCCACCGACTCGCCACCGCCGAGGCCGCCGACCGTGTGCTCGTGTTCGACGACGGTCGCCTCGTCGAAGCCGGGCCGCACGAGGAACTCGTCGGCGCGGGCGGGGTCTACTCCCGGCTCCACGCCGCCTGGATCGGTGGCACACGCAGCGGAGCGACCACCTCGACGAACTCCGAGGAGACGGGTTCCAACGGGTAGGGTCGACCGTCGGCCCGGCGGTTCGGGCCGATTCCCCGACCAGGAGCGTTTCGTCGTGTCCAAGCCCCCCGTTCGAGTCGCCGTCACCGGTGCCGCCGGCCAG
>JAHDBV010000147.1 GCA_020630195.1 Acidimicrobiales bacterium | reverse complement strand
CCGCCGATGCATGTCGCTCCGGTCGAGGTCGTCGAGACCCCGCTGGCGGCCTGACGTCCCGGACCTCAGGCCCGGTCGCTTCTGGCGCTGGCCTGGCCGCTCGACTCCCGCGCGACGAGCTGGGGTTCGAACACGTAGGTGTCGTTGAAGAGGTGGGCGCCGTCGATGCCCGAGCGAATTGCATCCGAGATGAGGCTGGCCATGTCCTCGAACGGCTGACGCAGCGTGGTGAGCGGTGGATTCGTGTACGCCGTGACGTCGGTCCCGTCGTAGCCGACCACGGAGAGCTGGCCGGGCACGGCCAGGCCGCGTGCGGCGGCTGCCGAGGCCGCACCCATCGCCATCAGGTCATTGCCCGCGATGACCCCGGTGATGCCGTTTCGGAGAAGCCGTGCTGCGCCGGCACGCCCGCCCTCGAGGGTGAAGACCGTCTCGGTGATCGCTCCCATCGGTTCGTTGAGTTCGTGGCGGTCGAGTGCCCGTCGGTACCCGTCGATGAAGCGTCTGGTCGGGATGTATCGGGATGAGCCGAGCAGCAGGCCGAGGCGCCGGTGGCCGAGGGCCACGAGGTGGTCGACCGCTCGTTCGGATCCCGCCCCTTCATCGCAGCGGATGTGGGGGACAGGGAGGTCGGTCTGACGGCCATTGAGAAGCACGAATGGCAGGCCACGTTCGAGCAGTCGCCGGTAGATGGTGAGGTCACCGTTGATCTCGGCATGTCGTCCGCCGAGGAAGACCATGCCGTCGACGCCGGAGGTGACGAGCTCTTCGAGGCAGCGCTCCTCGGAGGCGTGCTGGGGGTCGCCCTCGGCCACGATCAGGAGGTAGCCGTGTCGGGCCAGATGCAGTCGGAGATGGTGGGCGAAGGTCGGGAAGACCGGATTGGTGAGCTCGCCGACGACCATGCCGATCACCTGGCGGCGGGCGGTGCGTGGCTCGGGCACCTCGGTGTAGCCGAGCTCGGCCAGGGCCGCGATGACCCGCTCGCGTGTGCTCGGGGCCACGCCGAGCCGTCCGTTGAGCACTCGGCTGACGGTCGGTTCGCTGACGCCGGCGAGCTCGGCGACGTCTCGGAGTGGTGGTCGGTTCACGGGGCGTCAGTCAAGCCGGTCGGGCCGCCGCTTGCACGCAACTTTCAGAAGCTTTCAGGAAATCTTGGGTTGGGTTGCGGGAAGTCTTACCTAGATTGCCTGAAGCTCTCGAACTCCTGCGTCGGTGCAGAGGTTCGGTCATCACATGGTTGTGGAGTGCAAACACCTGCGCCCGCACCACGAAGCAACAGGAGAGACCCATGACCAAGCGATTCCGGCTCCTGTCGGCGCTCCTGGTGGCACTGGCCCTCGTGGCCGCCGCCTGTGGCAGCGACGACAGCTCCGCCAGCGACACCGAGGCCACCACGACCACGGCGGCCGAGGAAACCACCACGACCGAGGCCGAGGCCATGGAAGAGGAGGCGATGGAAGAGGAGGCCATGGAGGAAGAGGTCGCCGAGACCCTCCTCATCTGGGCCGACGAGAACCGCGTGAACGCCCTCACCGCCGTTGCCCCCGCCTTCACCGAGGCCACCGGCGTCGAGGTCGAGATCGAGCTCGTCGACTTCGGCGAGATTCGCGACCAGGTCACCCAGGCCGGCCCCGCCGGTGAGGGTCCGGACATCTTCGCCGGCGCCCACGACTGGACCGGCGAGCTCGCCGCCAACGGTGTGATCGACGCCATCGACGTCTCCGGCAACGGGGGCTTCGTCCAGACCGCGCTCAACGCCTTCAACTTCGAGGGTCAGAACTACGCCGTGCCGTACGCGACCGAGGCGATCGCCATGTACCGCAACACCGACCTCGTCGCCGACGCCCCGGCCACCTGGGCCGAGCTCGAGGCCGCCTGCGCCGACGCCGGTGTCGCCACGTGTGTCGTGGTGCCGGGTGGCGGCGACGCCCCCGACGCCTACCACAACTACCCGTTCGTCTCCGCCTTCGGTGGTTCGATCTTCGCCTTCGACGCTTCCACCGGCTTCGATGCGTCGGTCGTGAACCTCGACACCGCCGAGACCGTGGAGGGCATCGAGTTCCTCGAGGCCCAGTCGGCTGCCGGCACGATCGCCTCGACGAACTACGACGGTGCGAAGAACCTCTTCCTCGAGGGTGAGGCCGCCTTCTGGATCACCGGTCCGTGGGAGCTCGGTGGCATGCGCGATCAGGCCGACATCAACTTCGATGTCTCGCTCATCCCGCAGATCGGCGACGCCCCGGTCCAGCCGTTCGTGGGTGCCCAGGGCTTCTTCCTCTCGGCCTTCTCCGAGAACCCGCTGCTGGCCCAGTCGTTCCTCGTGGACTTCATCGCCACCGACGACACCATGCAGGCCCTCTACGACGCCGATCCCCGCGGCACCGCCTGGACCGCCGTGCTCGACGGCCTCTCGGCCGACCCGCAGGCCCAGGCCTTCGCCTCGTCGGCCTCCAACGGCATCCCGATGCCGAACATCCCGCAGATGGGTTCGGTGTGGGGCCCGCTGGGCGACAACGTGCAGCTCGTCCGCAATGGTGAGCTCTCCGGCTCCGACGCCATGACCGCGGCCGCCGAGGCCGTCCGGGCGGCCGTCGCCGGCTGATCGAACGATCACACGAACCGGGGCCCGATCGCATGAGTGAGCTCGAGACCACCACGATGATCACGACCGACGAGGTCGTGGCGTCGCCCAAGGTGGCTCTCCATCACTCGAGCGGTCGGGCCCTGCTCGTTCGGACGGTGCTCGTCGCACTGTTCGACGCCGTGGCGATCTACCTGATCGCCCAGTTCCTGGCCAACCAGTCGTGGGCGGTCGCGGCACTCACCGGTGTGGTGATGCTGCTCGTCAACTACGCCTACCTGCACCCGCGCGCCCAGGCGAGTCGCTGGTTGACCCCGGGCCTCGCCCTGATGATCGTGTTCGTCGCCTACCCGGTGCTCTACACGACCTACATCTCGTTCACGAACTTCCAGACCGGCAACCTGCTCAGCCGGGATCAGGCGATCGAACGCCTCCTGGAGGTGCCGATCCGCACGGGGGAGTCGGGCGAGCTCCTCACGATGCACGTGTACCGCGACGCCGCGGACACCCTCGCCCTCCTCGTCGGTGGTGACGAGACGGCGCCCTACATCGCCGCACTCCGGGACGGTCCCGACGACACCGAGCTCCGCCCGGTCGCCGACCTCAGCGGTGTGGCGATCGATCTCGAGGCGCCACCCGAGACCCTCGAGGGCTTCGAGCTCGTCGTCGGTCTCGGCCTCACCGCCGAGAACCGTCGCCTCGACGGCGCAGCGATCAACGTGCCCGGCGGCTCCGCCACGGTCGAGACGCTCAAGACGGCGCGCATCGAGATCGGTGGGCTCCGCTACACCCATGACGTCGAGCGCGACGTCCTGATCGACGCCCAGCTGGGCGTCGAGTGCCCGGCGGGGGAGGGCACCTTCTACTGCGACGGTGTGCCGGAGGTCGAGGTGCAGCGCATCGCGCTGATCTCGGAGGACTCGACCATCCTCTGCGCCGACGGTGGGTGCGATGACGTGCCGTTGTTCGCACTCGACCAGTCACTCGCCGGGTGGCAGCAGGTGATCGGCTTCGACAACTACGCCGAGGTCATCTCCAACGACCGCATCCGCGAGCCGTTCTTTCGTGTGCTGACCTGGAACGTCGTGTTCGCGTTCGGATCGGTGCTGCTCAACTTCGCCTTCGGGCTCGGCCTCGCGCTGACGTTGAAGGATGACGCCATGCGGTTCCGATCGGTCTACCGGGCGATCTACATCGTGCCGTACGCCGTCCCGGGCTTCCTCTCGATCCTCGTCTGGCGGGGCCTGCTGGACCGGGAGTTCGGCCAGATCAACGGCCTGCTCGGCTCGCTCGGTCTGCCCGACGTGAACTGGTTGGCCGACCCGACCAACGCCATGATCGCGGTGTTCCTCGTGAACCTCTGGCTCGGCTTCCCCTACATGTTCCTCATCTGCTCGGGTGCGCTCACGTCGATCCCCGAGGAGTTGCTCGAGGCGGCCCGGGTCGACGGCGCCGGGGCCTGGAAGTCATTCCGGATGATCACCCTGCCGCTGCTGCTGGTGTCGACGGCGCCACTGTTGATCGGGGCGTTCTCCTTCAACTTCAACAACTTCGTGTTGATCTTCCTGCTCACGAACGGCGGCCCGCCGCTCACCGGCTACGACGTGCCGGTCGGCTCGACCGACCTGCTGATCTCGTTCACGTTCGACATCGCCGCCGGTGCGGGCCGTGGTTCGCAGTTCGCACTCGCGACGGCGATCATCGTGATCATCTTCCTGTTCCTGGCGACGACGTCGGCGTTGAGCTTCCGGCTCACGAAGAAGCTGGAGGAGATCTATGACCAGTGAGACGGCCCGCCCCGCTGCGCTGCCTCGACGGCGCCGTACGTTCGGCGCCTGGTTCCGCCGCTCCGGCGGTCGGCATCTGGTTGCGATCCTCGCGGCGATCTTCGCGCTCTACCCGGTGGTCTGGATCATCTCGGCGGCCTTCAACGAGGCGAACACCCTTGCGTCGGCTCGGCTGATCCCACGCAACATCACGTTCGAGAACTTCTCGGGCATCTTCGACAACGACGTCTCGCCGGTGTCGACGTGGATGTGGAACAGCTTCTACATCGGGTTGATCGCCGCGACGATCAACGTGCTCGTCGCTGCCTTTGCCGCCCACGCGTTCAGTCGGTTCGACTTCCGGGGTCGCCGAGCGCTGCTGACCTCGCTGTTGGTGATGCAGATCTTCCCGCAGTTCCTCGGGTTCATCGCCTTCTTCGTGATGTCCCGGCAGATCGGTGAGGTCGTGCCGGCCTTCGGGTTCAACACCCACGGCTTCCTGATCCTCGTCTACATCGGTGGTGCGGCGGGCTTCAACGCCTTCCTGCTGAAGGGCTTCCTCGACACCATCCCGAAGTCACTCGACGAGGCGGCGACGATCGACGGGGCGGGCGCACTCACGCAGTTCTTCCGGATCATCCTCCCGCTGGCCCGACCGATGCTCGCGGTGATCTTCATGATCACGTTCATCGCCACGTTCTCGGAGTTCATCCTCGCCAGCTTCCTGCTGACCGAGAGCTCGAAGGACACCCTGCCGGTCGGTCTGCAGACCTTCCTCGCCGAGGGCTACAACGCGAAGTGGGGTGTGCTGGCGGCGACGGCGCTGCTCGGCGCCGCACCGATCGTGACCGTCTTCATCATCGCCCAGAAGCACATCATCGGTGGCCTGTCCGCCGGCTCCGTCAAGGGCTAGATCGCCGTTCCCTCGCTGACGCTCGCTCACTCCCGCCGTTGCGGCGCTGGACGCCGCAACGGCCGCGCCCGGAACTCGTATGCCAACCGGTCGTTTCCGTTACGTCTACGTGCGGGGTTCCTGGTGATCGCGCTGCTCGCGGCCGCGTGCACATCGTCGTCCGGTGACGAGGCGGCCGGGTCGACGTCGACGACCGCTGCGCCGGCCACGACGGCGGCGGCGACCGAGACGACGACCACACGCTCGCCCGGCCCCGAGGTCGGCCCGGTCGCTGCGCCCGTGCGCCACCCGGCGACCGCCCGTCCGATCTACTTCGTGATGCCGGACCGCTTCGAGAACGGCGATCCCTCGAACGACACCGGTGGGGTCGACGGCGGCCCGCTCGACCACGGCTTCCTGCCGACCGACCGGGGCTTCCATCACGGTGGCGACCTCGTCGGGCTGACGAGCCGGCTCGACTACCTCGAGGGGCTCGGGATCCGGGCGATCTGGATCACCCCGCCGTTCACCAACCGCTTCGTCCAGGGCGACGGCACGATCGAGGGGTCGTCGTCGAGCTATCACGGCTACTGGCAGGTCGACTGGGATCGGGTCGATCCGCATCTCGGCACCGAGGCCGAGATGCAGGCATTCATCGCCGAGGCCGATGCCCGGGACATCGACGTGTACTTCGATGTCGTGATCAACCACACCGGCGACGTGATCTCGTTCGAGGAGGACTCCTACGTCTACTACTCGACGTCGGCCCGCCCGTTCCGTGACGCCGAGGGCAACGAGTTCGATCCCGCCGACGTCGCCGGGTCGCCCGACTTCCCCGATCTCGAACCGGCGACCTCGTTCGCCTACACACCCACGTTCTCCGCACCCGAGCTGGCCACGATCAAGTCGCCCGAGTGGCTGAACGACGTGACGCTCTATCACAACCGGGGTGACTCGACCTTCGCCGGCGAGTCAAGCATCTACGGCGACTTCTTCGGCCTCGACGACCTGTTCACCGAACACCCGACGGTCGTGGAGGGTATGACCACGCTCCACGGCGACCTGATCGAGCGGTACGGCGTCGACGGGTTCCGGGTCGACACGATGAAGCACGTCAACCTGGCGTTCTGGGAGTACTTCGCTCCCGAGATCCGCAGCCGGGCGAGTGAGCTCGGTGACGACGACTTCTTCTTCTTCGGGGAGGTCGTCGGCAGCGACCCGATCCTGCAGTCGGCCCACACCAACGTCGGCGTGCCGGCGACGCTGGACTTCATCGTCGACGCCGCCCTCGAGCGGTACGTCGGCGACTCCGGTCAGGGCGAGCAGCTCGCCCAGGCGTTCGACGACGACGACTGGTTCACCGACGCCGACAACAACGCGTCGATGCAGGTCACGACGTTCGGCAATCACGACCACGGTCGGATGGGTTACCTGATCGACCGGGCCAACCCGGGCGCCGACGAGGCTGAACTCCTCGACCGCATGCGGCTCGGGTTCGATCTGCTGTTCCTGATCCGGGGCCAACCCGTCGTCTACTACGGCGACGAGCAGGGCTTCGTCGGCACCGGCGGCGATCAGCTGGCCCGGCAGTCGATGTTCCCGTCGGTGACGCCGGAGTATGTCGACGACGACAACGTCGGCTCCGACGAAACCCCGGCCGACGACAACTTCGACACCGATCACCCGCTCTACACCCACGTCGCCGGGCTGACCTCACTGCGGGCGGAGCATCCGACCCTCGTGACCGGGGCGATGATCGTGCACGAGACGCCCGGGCCGACCTTCGGGTTCTCCCGCATCGATCGGGACGACCGGATCGAGTACGTCGTCGTGTCGAACTCGAACGAGTCGCTGGCCGTGCCGACCCGGTTCAGCGCTCTCAGCCCCGACACGGTCTTCGAGCCCGTCGTCGGGGTCGGCGCCGCGCACCCGGCCGTGACGAGCGACGAGGACGGCGAGCTGTTGGTCGAGGTCCCGCCGCTGTCGGTCGTCGTGCTGCGGGCGACTTCGCCACTGCCGATCGCCGACGAACCGCCGACGGTCGCCATCCAGCGGCCGGACGAGGGCGGGCTCATCCCGACCGAGCGCTTCCGGATCCAGGCTGCGGTCGGTCGTGCCCGCTATGCCGAGGTCACCTTCGCCTACGTCGTCGACGGCGCCGAGCCTGTCGTCATCGGCACCGACGACAATCCGCCGTACCGGGTGTACTGGAACAACGCGCACCTGCCCGGCGGCACCGAGGTGGAGCTGATCGCGACCGTCGAGGACGGCTCGGGGCGACTCGTCGCCGACCGTCACACCGCGACGATCGGAGATCGATGAGCCGTCCACGTCCCCAGAGGCCAGCCGAGCTACTCACGCGCTGTCATCACG
>JAHDBV010000146.1 GCA_020630195.1 Acidimicrobiales bacterium | reverse complement strand
AACGAGGCGACCATGTTGTCGTAGACGTTGCCCTTCACGAAGTCCGGGTTGACGACGCTCCACCCGATCGTGAAGTCGAGCAGGTGCCACACGATGTAGAAGAGCACGATCACGCCGGAGACCCGCATGGTCCGCCCGGCGAAGTTCGACGCCACCCAGTCGGACTTGTTCTCGTAGCGGGCCGTCGAGGCCTGGTTGAGACGGGTGAGCGAGTAGGCGGAGTGGATGTGGATGCCGACCATGGCCAGCAGGCCGAGGCGGGCGACCCACAGGAACGTCATCTCCGGCAGGATCGGGGAGCCGAACTCCTTCAACGCCTCGGCGTAGATGTCGAGGTCGTGGACCATCTCACCGTCGTGCTCGACGAAGCCGATGTAGAGCTTCAGGTTGCCGAACATGTGGGCGAGCACGAAGCCGAGCAGCCCGATGCCGGTCAGGGCCATGGCCCACTTCTTCCCGACGGCGCTCTGGTAGAGCGACAGCGGGAAGGGGAGATCCTTCGGCGCGGGGCGAAGAGGCTCGACCGATGGTCGTGGCCGCGTGCTGGTGGTCACGGGTGACTCCTTACTGGTCCCGGCGGTTCCTGTTCCGCCGGTCCGGACACCCCCGAAGTCGGGGACGACATCTCACGGTACCAATCGGCGGCAACCCGGGCCCAATGCACCGGATCGCGCCGAAAACCCGACGGTTCAGCCCCGGCCACCGCGTCGGCGTGCACCGGGGCGTCGACGGGTGCGGGGCACCTCGTCGGCCGGCACGACGACCGTGTCGTACCGGTTCGTCGCCACGACGTCGTCGCCCTCGACGACGAGGTCGAGCGCCACCCGTCCGGGCGTGTCGGGGAGCCGGATCGTCCAGGTGGCGATGAAGGCGACCTCGTCGGCGTCGACCCGACCGGTCCACCGGCGCGTCGTCAGCTCGGCGCCCTCCGCGCCCGTCGCCCGGGCGGTGACCTGCAACTCGCCGAGTGGTGCACGGCGGTCGCTGACCACGTGCACGTCGAGATGGAGCTCGGTTCCGGCCGCGACCGTGGTGGGCGGACGGTCGGCGACGACGATCACCGGGCGGGCCGCCTCCGACAACGCCTCATGGGCCGCCTTCGGGGTGCGGGCCCGGTCGAAGATGCCGAAGCCGCCCGCGGGGTCGTGGTCGGCGAGGGCCGTGACGCAGAACCCACCGGCCGGTCGGTACTTGAGCCGTCGGATCGTCTCGACCTGATGGCGGACGAGCTCGGCCTGGTAGGCCTGGCTGGCGACGGCCCAGGTGTCGGGGTCGTCGAAGGCCGACCGGGGGGTGGTGCGCTCGAAGGCCGCCGTCTCGGCCCGGGAGAAGGTCGGTCCGTCGGGCCGGTCGGCACCGACGGTGGCCGACTGGGCGCCGAAGCCCCCGAGGAACGCCCCGAGGCTCGGCCAGCGGCGCAGCATCGGGCCGAGGTCCTCGGCGCTGCCGGTCCGCCACCCGAGCCAGAGGTGCGGGTCGGAGCCGTTCGCGTCCGCGAGGCTCGGAAGCCCGCCGGAGTGCAGCACGACCGCACGACTCGGATCGGCGGCGCGCAGCTCCCGCCGCAGCAGCGGGTCGAGCACGGATCGGTTCCACGACGGCAGCAGGTGGCGGCCGAGATGGCGGGCGAGCGTCGCGGTCGGTCGGCGGTGGGTGGTCGTGTCGGGCACGGGGGCGTCGTTGGGCTCGTCGTGCACACACCACAACGCCACCGCCGGATGGTGGGCGAGGCGGTCGACGATCTCGCGGGCCTCGATCCGGGCCAGCGCCCGCGTCGTCGTCGCATAGCCGCCGACGAAGGGGAGGTCCTGCCACACGAGGAGGCCGAGTTCGTCGGCGGCGTCGTACACCTCCGGTCGGGTGACGTGGCCGTGGATCCGGACGAGGTCGAGCCCGAGATCGGCGGCCCGACGGAGGTCGGCCACCAACTCGTCGGGGTCGACCGACCCGAGGTGCGGCGTCGTGGGCCCGATCACCACACCCTTCACGAACAGGGTCTCGCCGTTGACGGTCCAGCGGAAGTCGTCGACCTCGACGCTGCGGAGGCCGGTGCGCCACGACGTCCGATCGGAGACCTCGTCGTCGCAGCGGATCGTGACCATCACGTCGTAGCGGGGTTGGTCGCCGAGGGTGGCGGGCCACCAACGGTCGGGGTCGGGGACGACGACGGTCCAGTCGATGCGGTTCTCGCCACCGGCGAGTTCGTGGGTGGTGGCCTCGCCGAGGTTCGTGCCGTCCGGCCCGACCACCGTCGTGTCGATCCGGATCGTGCGGGCGGCGTCGGCGTCGAGCACGAGGCGGAGTGCGAGTTCGGCCCGTTCGGTGGTGGCCGAGATGCAGGTGAGGCGTCGATGTCGGATAGCGACCGGGCCGGTGTCGACGAGCCGCACGGGCCGCCACACACCGCCGGGGTCGCCGGCGGGGGCGAGTGGTCCGGTCTGCAGCGAGCCGGTCAGGGTCCGCTTCGAGCGTCCCTCGCCGGGTCCGCCGCCGGTGACCTCCACGGCCAGGAGGTGTTCCCCGGTGTCGTCGAGGCGGTCGGTCACGTCGAACGACGCCGGGACGTGGGGCCCCTCGGTGTCGCCGAGGTAGTGGCCGTCGAGCCAGATGTCGGCCTGGTTGACCACGCCGTCGAGATGGATCCAGCGGCGGCGGTCCGCACGCAGCGGCTCCGGTCGGAATCGGAGCCGGTGCAGCACGGCGCTCCCGGCGGGGTCGAATCCGTCGAGGTCGCCCCAGTGTCCGGGCAGCTCGAGCGACGGCCACGACGAATCGTCGAGGTCGGGGTCGGCCCCGGTGCGGGTCAACTCGGCGTCGATGGGGGCGATGCGCCACGGACCTCGCAGCTCCACGCCGCCACGCTACTCGCCGTCTCGGATCCCCACGGGCGCCGTGTCGGGCGCGAAGCGGCCCGTGGGGCGGACGAGCGTTATGGTCCGCCCATGACGGATCGACCGAGCACGCTGGGAGCACTCAAGGCGTCGGGATGGGAGTCCCGACCGGTGAAGGCGGAGCTGCGGGCCAACGCCATGACCCGGATCGCCGCCGGTGAGCCGCTGTTCGAGGGTGTGCTCGGCTACGAGGACACGGTCGTGCCCCAGCTCGAGCACGCCATCCTCGCCGGCCACGACGTCGTGTTCCTCGGTGAGCGTGGCCAGGCCAAGACCCGCATGATCCGGTCGCTGACGGGGCTGCTCGACGAGTGGATGCCGATCGTGGCCGGCTCGGAGATCAACGACGACCCCTACCACCCGGTGTCCCGTCACGCTCTCGACCTGATCGCCGAGCACGGCGACGAGACGCCGATCGACTGGGTGCACCGGGACCGTCGTTTCGGCGAGAAGCTCGCGACCCCCGACACCTCGATCGCCGATCTCATCGGTGAGGTCGACCCCATCAAGGTCGCCGAGGGCCGCTACCTGTCCGACGAGCTGACCCTGCACTACGGCATGGTCCCGCGCACCAACCGCGGCGTGTTCGCCATCAACGAGCTGCCCGATCTCGCCGAGCGCATCCAGGTGGGTCTGCTGAACGTGCTCGAGGAGCGCGACGTGCAGATCCGTGGCTACAAGGTCCGGCTGCCCCTCGACGTGATCCTGGTGGCCTCGGCCAACCCGGAGGACTACACCAACCGCGGTCGTATGATCACGCCGCTGAAGGACCGCTTCGGCGCCCAGATCCGCACCCACTACCCGCAGGAGATCGACATCGAGATGGCGATCGCGGCCCAGGAGGCCGCGCTCGATCCCGATGCCGACATCGGGGTGCCGGAGTACATGGCCCGGATCATCACCACGATCACCCACGCGGCCCGTTCGTCGAGCCAGGTCAACCAGCGTTCCGGTGTGTCGGTCCGCATGACCGTGTCCAACCTCGAGACGGCGGTGGCGTCCGCCACCCGGCGTGCGCTGCGGCTCGGGGAGCAGCGGATCGTGCCCCGCGTGTCGGATCTCGACGCGCTGATCGCGTCGATCGCCGGCAAGGTCGAGATCGAGGCCCTCGACGAGGGTCGAGACGCCGAGATCATCGACCACCTGATCAACTCGGCGGTTCTCACCGTGTATCGGGAGCTGGTGTCGGGTGAAGGTGTGCGTCAGGTCCTCGACGCGTTCGACGAGGAGCTGGTGCTCGGGGTCGGTGACGACATGCCGGCGTCGGCTTACGCCGCGATGATGAGCGAGATCCCGGCACTCGCCGGCCCGGTGGCCGAGCTCAACGGCGACGACACCTCCGACGAGGCCACGGCCTCGGCCATCGAGTTCATCCTCGAGGGGCTGCACCTCTCGAAGCGGCTCAACAAGGACCTCGACGGCCTGAAGGCCGCCTACCGCGGCCGCTTCTGACGGCGGTCAGCCCCGGAGGGCGGCCACCTCGGGCCGGGCATCGCGGTCGGCGTCGAACACGCCACCTCCGGCCCGGAAGCCGTGTTCCCATCGCCAACCGTCGATCGGGTCGGCCTGCCACCACCCGGCGGGTGACGCCTCGCGGAGTGCCGCCAGATGGTCGGGGCGGTTGCGTCCGTCGTCGACCACACCGGCGAGATCGGCCGAGCCGACCACGGGCAGCTCGTCGAAGGTCTCGGTGGCCCTCCTCAGTGCCCGGACCATCTCGGCCCGGTCGACCCGCGACCGCCAGGAGCCGTCGGCGCCGACGACGAGGGTCGGTCGGACGGATGCGACGACCCGATCGACGAGGCGGCCTGCCGGGCCGTCGAGGGTGCGTTCGGCCAGATTCGGGACCTCGATGCGCCCGTCGACGAGTGCCGAACTCGATGGTGCCCACCACAGCCGCTCGTCGACCCGGGTGTTGCGGGCGATCGTGGCCTCGTCACCGGCGCCGCCGGCCTCGGCAGCCACGACGAGGCGTGCGGTGACCGACGCGGCGATCGGTGCGGTGCCGTGCAGCAGCCGCCAGGCCTCGATGTCGGCGAGGAGGGCATCTCGGATGCCCGTCGCCGTGGCCTCGGCGTCGCGTCGTCCCGGGGGAGCGAGGCCGAGCAGCGTCGAGCGGACCACCCGACGCACCGGTTCCCGCTGGGCGACCCAGCCGCCCACCACGTCGCCGAGACGTTCGCCGACCATGTCGACGTGGCGGGGCCACAGCAGCCCGCGGGCCCGATCGTCGGCGAAGCCCCCCTCGTCGTCGGCGAACCAGCCGGGCAACGTCGTGTCGACGAGCACCGCCCACGGCGTCATCCCGAGCTCCGCGGCCCGGACGAAGCGGTCTCGCAGCGTGGCCCAGGCGATCTCGTCGGTCCGGCCCGGCTCGGGCTGGACCCGGGCCCATGGGACCTCGAGGGCGACCTCACGCACCCCGTGATGGGCGAGCAGCTCGAGATCCTCGGCCCAGCGATCGCCGAAGCCGACCCCGTCCCCGGCCGCCGGTGCCCGCCCCGAGCGGATCCACCGGGCCCAGTCGGCCGCCTCGGGCACCCCTTCGAGGGGTGCCGAGCCGAGCCAGGCGCCGAGCGGGCGCTCAGCCATCGTCGAGGCCGGCGAGCCGTCGGGTGCGGGTGATCGCCTCGGTGGCGTCGTCGCCGACCATCACGGCGTGCATCCCGAGCTCGCGGGCACACGACAGGTTGGACTCGATGTCGTCGAGCACCAGCACCCGTGCCGGGTCGAGGTCGAAGGTCTCGAGCACGAGTTCGAAGAACGCCGGGTCGGGTTTGCGGATGCCGACCAGCGCGGAGTTGACGATCGCACTGGCGAGGAAGCCGCCGAGATAGCGCGCCGAGAGTCGGTCCTGGGCGGCCGCGAAGTTGTTCGTGGTGATCGCCACGAACACGTCGGCGTCCATGAGTGCGCCGAGGAGATCGGTCATCTCCGGACGATCGGGGGCGTTGAGGAAGGCCCAGGGCTCGTCGCCGGCGAACAACTCCTCGGCCCGGGCCTCGCCGGTCGGGGTCTGGGAATCCAGCCACGCCCAGAGCTCGTCGTCGGAGATCTCGCCCCGCTCCGCCTGGTGCAGCGGGGAGTCCTCGCCGGTGAGGTAGCTGGCGAGGCCGGCGATCACCGCGTTGGTCGTGGCCTCGTCGAGGCCCGCTCCGGCGATGGCGTCACGGAACAGTTCGGTCATCGGGCGGGTGATCGTGCCGGCCCAGTCGACGAACACGGCATCGATGGCCCGCTCGGGGTGATCGGAAGGGTCGAGGTCGAGCTCGTCGTTCACGCGTCGCACACTACGGCTGGATGGTTCCGGTCATGACGCCGCGGGTCCCCGGTTGAACCGACTTGACCGGTCGGTCAAGATTTGGGCGTGATCGAACTCGACACCTCCTCCCACCCCGGCATCGCCGTGCTCACCATGACCAGCGGCGACAACCGGTTCCGGCCCGACTTCTGCGACGCCTTCGAGGCGGCGCTCGACACCGTCGACGGTGACGAGGCCGTCGGCGCCCTCGTCATCACGGGACAGGGCAAGTTCTTCTCGAACGGGTTCGACATCGAGGTGCTCGGGGCGCTCGGCGCCGAGGCCCCGGCGCTCGTCGCCCGGTCCGAGGCCATCGCCGGCCGTCTGCTGGCCGCGCCCTACACGGTCGTGATGGCCATCAACGGCCACGCCTTCGGCATGGGGGCGATGATGGCCCTCGCCGGCGACATCCGCCTGATGCGCTCCGACCGGGGGTTCTGGTGCCTGCCCGAGGCCGACCTCGGGATGCCGTTCTCACCCGGCATGCTCGACCTCATCACCGGGGCGCTCCGTCGCACCGACGCCAGCTTCGCGATGACCACCTCCACCCGCTTCGACGGCGACGCCGCCGTCGGTGCCGGCGTCGCCCACGCCGCCCACCCCGAGGCCGAACTCCTCGAGGCCGCCGTCGCCGCGGCCACCGCCGCGGCGGGCCGACGCGGGGCCAACCTCGCCGGCATCAAGGGCCGGCTCCACGCCGCTCCGATCGCATCGCTCGGGCAGCGCCTCGGCTGACGCCGATGGCAGACCCCCGGGCGCCGGGGGTTAGTGTCGATCCATGGTCGGCCGATTCAGGTATTCACGTTGGGACGGAACCCAGGTCGGCTTCGAACTCGACGCCGCCGACATCATGGGCGAGCTCGCCGACGACCTGCTCTACCACGGTGACCCCAACGCGGCGTTGCGGCGCCTCATGCAGGAGGGCTTCACCGACCGCAACGGCGACCGCATCCAGGGCCTGCGCGAGATCATGGAGCAGCTGCGTGAGCAGCGACAGGAACGGCTCGACAACCACTCACTCGGCGGCGTCTACGACGACATCGCCGAACAGCTCCAGGAAGTCGTCGACATGGAGCGCCAGGCGCTCGCCGACCGCCACACCCTCGCCGACATGCAACTGGGCGACCCGGACGCCTCCGATGACGCGAAGCGCAACGCCGAGCTGGCCGACACCACCGCCACCGAGAAGGAGATGGCGCTCGACCTGTTGCCACCCGACCTCGCCGGCCAGGTCCGCAGCCTCCAGAACTACGACTTCGACTCCGCCGAGGCCCAGCAGCGCTTCGAGGAGCTGGTCGACCAGCTCCGCCAGGAGCTCGTGAACCAACAGTTCTCCCAGATGGCCGGTGCCATGGAGGACATCTCGCCCGAAGACATGTCCCGCATGAAGGACATGATGGCCGAGCTCAACCAGATGCTCGAGCAGCGGGCCAACGGTGAGGAGCCCGACTTCGACGGGTTCATGGAGCGTTACGGCGACTTCTTCCCCGAGAACCCGCAGAACCTCGACGAACTGCTCGAGACGATGGCCCAGCGCATGGCCGCCATGCAGGCGCTCATGAACTCGATGAGCCCCGAGCAGCGCCAGCAGCTGATGGATCTGTCCAACCAGCTGATGGAGGACATGGACCTCAACTTCGAGGCCAGCCGGCTCGG
>JAHDBV010000145.1 GCA_020630195.1 Acidimicrobiales bacterium | reverse complement strand
TCCAGGTGTGGATGCGCAACGGCGACTACCACGAGATCAACCTCAAGGAGTGCCACGCCTGGACCCGCGAGGGCTGCAACCACTGCCCCGACTTCGCGGCCGAGCACGCCGACATCTCCACCGGCGGCATCGGTGACGCCACCGACTGGACCCTCACCGTCGTCCGCACCGATCTCGGCAAGGCGATCATCGACGCCATGCGCAACGACGGTGTCATCGAGACCCGCCCCGGGACGGACGACCCGGGCGCGATCGCGTTGATGAACCGTCTGTCGGCCAAGTCCCGCGAGCGGTGGCCGGCCTGGGCCAACGGCGAGGCCCGTGTCGGGTTGCCCGAGAAGAAGAAGTAGTCGGGGCTCCTCGCCGACGGTCCGGTAGAACGGACGGGTGACCGCTCCAGCCGACCCCACCCTCGCCGCCGACCTCCAGTCGGCCTGTCTGCTCTCCGGGGAGTTCCTGCTCCGCTCGGGTCAGACGTCGAACATCTACTTCGACAAGTACCGCTTCGAAGCCGACCCCGCGTTGCTGAAGCGGGTGGCCGTGCAGCTCGCGCCGATGGTGCCCGAGGGCACCGAGGTGCTCGCCGGCCTCGAGCTCGGTGGTGTGCCCATCGCGACCGCACTCTCGCTCGAGACCGGCATCCCCGCCGCCTTCGTGCGCAAGGAGGCCAAGACCTACGGGACGGCCAATCTCGCCGAGGGGTCCGACATCGACGGTCGCCGGTGCCTCGTGGTGGAGGACGTCATCACCACCGGCGGCCAGGTCGCCCTCTCACTCGCCGACCTGCGGTCCCGTGGCGCTGTGATCGACACGGTGCTGTGCACGTTGTTGCGTGGTGAGCCCACCGCGGTCGAAGGTTCCGAGGTCGACATCCGCCACCTCTTCACCCTCGCCGACCTCGAGGCCGCCTCGAGCTGACCCCGGTGCCCGACACCGGAACGGAGCCACGATGACCAGCCGCCCCCTCCGACCCGGTGCGACGATCTCGGAGGTCACCCCGAGCTGGCCCGAGCCCGTGCGGCCGCCCGCCGGTGCGCCGAACGTGTTGGTCGTCCTGTTCGACGACGTCGGCTTCGCCGACTTCGGCTGCTTCGGTTCCGAGGTGGCGACCCCGACGATCGATCGGCTCGCCGCCGGTGGTGTCCGCATGACCGGGTTCCACACCACGGCGATGTGCTCCACCACCCGGGCCGCGCTGTTCACCGGGCGCAATCACCACTCGGTCGGCATGGGCTGCCTCGCCAACTTCGACTCCGGCTATCCCGGGTACCGCGGCCGGGTCGACCCGTCCGCACCGATGTTGTCCGAGGTGCTCGGGGCGGCCGGCTACCGCAACTACATGCTCGGCAAGTGGCACCTCACGAACCTGACCGACTCGGGTCCGACCGGCCCGTTCGACGGTTGGCCGCTCGGCCGGGGTTTCCACCGGTTCTACGGGTTCCTCGACGCCGAGACCGACCAGTACTCACCGGAACTGATGCGGGACAACTCCCCGATCACGGCCCCCGGTGATCACTCGACGGGCTACCACCTCACCGACGACCTCGCCGACCAGGCGATCGCCATGTGGTCGAGCCACGAAGCCGCCGACCCCGACCTGCCCTGGTTCACGATGTTCGCCCCCGGGGCCTGTCACGCCCCGCACCAGGCACCGGTCGAACTCATCGATCACTACGACGAGATCTTCACCAAGGGCTGGGACGCCACCCGCGCCGATCGTCTGGCCCGCCAGATCGAGCTCGGCATCGTGCCGGCCGGTACCGAACTGCCCGACCGCAACCCGATGGTGCAGGCCTGGGCCGACCACACCGACGACGAGCGTCGCGTCTTCACCCGGCTCATGGCCGCCTACGCCGCGATGCTCGATCACACCGACCGCCAGCTCGCCCGACTCGTGGACCACCTCGAAGCGACCGGGCAGCTCGACGACACGGTCATCGTCGTGACCTCCGACAACGGCTCGTCGCAGGAGGGCGGCCCCAACGGGTTCGTCAACGCGATGGGTCCGTACAACGGGCGACGCGAACCGATGGAGGAGAAGCTCGAACGCCTCGCCGACATCGGTGGTCCCGATTCCCACACCAACATCCCGTGGGGGTGGGCGATGGCGGCCAACACCCCGCTCAAGCGATACAAGCAGAACACCCACGGCGGCGGTGTCCGCGACCCGTTCGTGATCCACTGGCCGAACGGTCTGCCGACCGACGGCTCGACCCGGTCACCGTTCGCCCACGTGAGCGATCTGGCGCCGACGCTCTACGACCTCGTGGGGGTGCCCGGCTCCGACGAACTCGAGGGCGTGAGCTTCGCCGAGGTGCTCCGGGACCCGGCGGCCGCATCCGGCAAACGTCGCCAGTACTTCGAGATGTTCGGCCACCGCGGCATCTGGGCCGACGGTTGGAAGGCCGTCGCCTATCACCAGCCCGGCACGCCGTTCGCCGACGACCAGTGGGAGCTGTACCACCTCGACGTCGACGTGAACGAGGTCCACGATCTGGCCACCACCGAAGCCGACCGGCTCGATGCCCTCATCGAGGTCTGGTGGGACGAGGCCGAGGCCAACAACGTGTTGCCCCTCGACGATCGCTTCGCGGAGCGCTTCGCCGAGAACGCCGAGCGTCATCGTGGGGGCCGCACCCGCTACGTGTTCTGGCACGGCATGGAGCATCTGCCCACCGATGTCGCCCCCGATCTCCGGAGCCGGAGCTACACGATCACCGCCGAGATCGACCTGCGGGGGCTCGACGTCGCCGGTGGTGCGGCCGACGGCGTGATCGTCGCCCATGGCGACGCCACGGGCGGCTACTCGCTGTTCGTCCGCGACGGGCACCTCGTGCACGATCTCAACGTCGGCGGCGAGGCCCAGCTCCTCGTCTCCCCCGAGGTCCTGCCGGCCGACCGACTCGTCGTCGGGCTCCGCATGGATCGCCGTCAGGAGCCGTTCGAGCCCGTGAAGGGCATCGCCACGATGCTCGTCGACGGTGCGGAGGTGGCGACGATGGCGACCGATCGGACGTTCTTCGTGATGGTGTCGTGGTCGGGCCTCGACGTCGGTCTCGACCGGGGCACGACCGTGTCGGACTACGACCGATCCGGGCGCCATGTCGGTCCGGCCACCTTCGGCGGCCGACTCCGTCGGGTCATCGTCGACCTCCACGACGACCAGGCCCTCGACCACGACGCCGTCGGTGCGGCCGAGATGGCCCGGGAGTGATCCACGATCCCCACGGTCGGGTCGGTACCGTGAAGCGGTCATGAGTCGTCGGGATCGATTGCGGGACGCCCTCAACGTGGTGGGGGAGCAGGCCAAGAAGGTCGCGTCCGATCGCATCGAAGACGTCAAGGCCCAACGGGCCGCCGTCGCACCGAAGCGTGAGGTCGCCGAGATCCAGGCCGAACTCGACGCCCTCGTCGGCCTCGACGACGTCAAGGATCAGATCCGCACCCAGATGGCGCTGCTCGAGGTCCAGGGTCGGCGGGCCGAACACGGCCTCGACACCATGGCGTCATCTCGCCACCTCGTCTTCCTCGGCAATCCCGGCACCGGCAAGACCACCGTCGCCCGGCTCCTCGCCGAGATGTACGGCTCGATGGGTCTGCTCACCAAGGGGCATCTCGTCGAGGTCGACCGTGCCGGACTCGTCGGTGAGTACGTGGGCCACACGGCGGCGAAGACGAACCGGGCCGTGAAGCGGGCGCTCGACGGTGTGCTGTTCATCGACGAGGCCTACGCCCTGTCGCCCACCGGTCCGATGGTGACGAACGATTTCGGTTCCGAGGCCATCGAGACACTGCTGAAGCGCATGGAAGACCACCGCGATCGGCTCGTCGTGGTCGTGGCCGGCTACCCCGACCTGATGCACCGGTTCCTCGAATCGAACCCGGGGCTCCGCTCCCGCTTCGCCCGGGAGATCACCTTCCCCGACTACTCGAACGCCGAACTGGTCGACATCACCCGCCGGCTCGTGTCCGACGCCGACTTCCAGCTGGCGCCGGCCGCCGACATCACGCTCGAGATGATCTTCTCCGGCCACAAGCGGACGAAGAACTTCGGCAACGGTCGGTTCGCCCGCACGTTGTTCGAGGCCGCCGTGTCCCAGCAGGCCGTTCGCCTCGCCGCCGAGGGCGGGGTCGGTCGGCTCGACAAGGAAGCCGTCACGACCCTCGAACGGGTCGACTTCCGCGCCGCCGCGGAGTCGCTGGCCTGATCGCCCGGTCGGGCCCTTCCGCCCGACCCCCTCAAGTCGCGATTCGGGTGCCCCGATGTCTTGGGCGTGAGCGACTCCCCGAACGACGATCTCCGTCGAGGTGACTGGTACAACGGCCGGCGCGTCGACTCCTGTGTCCGCTTCGAGTGGACCGACGACGGCACTCGCGCCGTGGTGCGTGCCAGCGCCCGGACCGCCACCGAACCGTCGGGCCTCACGCCTCGATGACCGGGGCACCCGGGTACGCCCGGGCGGCCCGGATGATCGGCAACGAGACGGCCAAGAAGAAGGCCAAGCCGAAGAAGACCTTCGTCGACTGGATCAAGGGTCGACTCGTGGCGATGCTCGTGATCGGGATCGGCGCGCTCGGCATCCAGCAGTTCGGGCCGTTCGCCGACGCGGTCGACGCCGCCGGGAGCGTGCCGACGACGGCCGAGATCGGCCAGTGCTTCGCGGCCGACGACACGAAGCGGGCCGTTCCCTGCTCCGGCCCGCGGACCTACGAGGTGTTCGCCGTGGTCGAGTTCGCCGCT
Source organism: Acidimicrobiales bacterium (assembly GCA_020630195.1). Classification (GTDB taxonomy): domain Bacteria; phylum Actinomycetota; class Acidimicrobiia; order Acidimicrobiales; family SZUA-35; genus JAHDBV01. The sequence goes on along the minus strand of JAHDBV010000145.1, from coordinate 3,170 downwards.
CGTGCCCCGCACCCGGGTCAGGTGGCGGCGGTGGTCGGCAACCCCGTGTGTGACGAGATGTTCGCCGAGTACGTGCTCGGCGCCGAGGTCGGCGCGTTCGACTACGCCCAGGTGTTGCCGAGCACGGCGTCGTGGTCGGCCGGGAATCGGCGGGTGCCCTGTGCCGTCCATCGTGGCGACGGTGGTCTGATGGTCGGCGACGTCGGCTTCAACGGCTGAGTCACCGAGCGGCGTCGAGCACGCGCTGGAGCTCCTCGAGCTGGATCGGATCGCTCAGGTTGAGCAGGCGCGCATAGAACCGCAACCCGGTCGCCGAGCCCGTGACGGTCACGGGGACCCGGTCGCCGAGGTCCTTGCCGTACGCCGTCGGAATCTCGACCCGCTCGATGCCCGCCTCCACCAGGTCGGCCCATTCGGCCATCAGATGCCCGCCGGACATGTCGTAGGTGTCGGCGTCGACGAAGAAGGTGAACTCGGCCACGCCGGCAGCGTGGTAGTCGACCGCGTCAGGCGTCGGGTCGGGTGAGTGCCCGGCGCTCGTCCTCGCACTCCTCACGCTTCCAGCAGTCGGTGAGGTGATCGTTCACGATGCCCATCGCCTGCATGGCCGCATACGCGGTCGTCGGGCCGACGAAGCGGAACCCGAGCTTCTTGAGTTCCTTCGAGAGGGCGGTCGACTCGTCGGTGATCGCCGGTACGTCGGCGAACGATTCGGGTGCGGGGCGTTCGGGGTCGGGCTCGTGCGACCAGATCACCCCGGCCAGGCTGCGGTCGGCGTCGTGCAGTTCGACGAGGGCCCGTGCGTTGTTGATCGTCGCCTCGATCTTGCCGCGGTGGCGGATGATGCCGGCGTCGCCGAGGAGCCGTTCGATGTCGGGCTCGTCGTAGTGGGCCACGACGGTGTGGTCGAAGTCGGCGAAGGCGGCGCGGAAGTTGTCGCGCTTGCGGAGGATGGTCAGCCAGCTCAGACCCGACTGGAAGCCTTCGAGGCAGAGCTTCTCGAACAACGTGCGCTCATCGGTCGTCGGTCGGCCCCACTCGACGTCGTGGTACTCGGCGTAGTCGGGGGTGGAGGTTCCCCACCCGCAGCGGAGGTTGCCGTCATCGCCGAGGACGAGATCGCTCATGGCCCGACCGTAGTGAGCTGGGCCGACACTCAGGGCAGGAGCGCCGGTGTGCGTTCGTCGACGAGGGCTCGGAGTTCCTGGGCGAGTCCGTCGCACACCTCGGGAGCCAGGCGGTGTGCCGGGCCGTAGAGCGAGACGACGGCGACCGGATGGCCGCCGTCGAGGATGGCGACCGCGAGGCCGTTGACCTCGAGATCGAGCTCCTGGTCGGCCCAGGCGTAGCCGTCATCCCGGATCGTCGCGAGGCGCTCCCGCAGCGCGGCCGGGTCGGTCATCGTGAACTCGGTGGCCGCCGAGAGGGGCGTGCTCAGGTGTTCGTCGAGGCGGTCGTCGTCCCAATGGGCCATCGCCAACAGCCCCGGAGCGACACAGTGGAACGGGTAGGTCCGCCCGCTCGGGTTCGGCACCCGCAGTGCGCCGGCGGTGGTGCGGACCATGTCGTATCGGAAGCCGTCGGGGGTGTCGATGCCGACCGAGGCGTTCTCCCCGAACCGGTCGACGAGCTCGACCAACAGCGGTCGGCAGCGGTCGCCGAGGGTGACCTCGGCCTCGCTCGAGGGTCGGAGTGTGGTGAGCGCGGAGCCGGGACTCACCGCGCCGTCGGTGCCCCGCTCGACCATGCCGAGATCGGCGAGCAGGCCCACGAGACGCCCTGCGGTCGACTTCGGGAGTCCGGAACGTCGAGCGATCTCGCGGGTGCCGATCGGGCCCTCGGCGGCCACGACGATCTGGAGCACGTGGAACGCACGATGAACGGGCCCTGTGGCCATTGACATGGTTTCGTCGCCGGGCATACGGTTCGCAGGCTAACTCAGTGGGACGTCCCGTTCAACGGGACACCCGCGATGGAACACTGTGACCGATTGGCCGGGGACCGCCATGACCGACACCGCTGCAACCACCTCCTCGACGGGTGGGGCCGCCTCCGTGCTGACCCCCGACTTCGAACCGCGCCCGTGGACGCCGATCGTCTCGGCCGGGCTCGACGGGAACTTCGCCGAGATCGCCTGGGCCGACGGGACGTCGCTCCGCTGCTTCTCGCTCTGGCTCTACGAGAACACCGTCGGCATCGAGCCGCTCAGCCGCGAGGCGATGATCGACCCGTCCGATCTGCCGCCGGCCGACCACATGACCGCCACCGCCGTCGGCGCCGACGGTGAGCTCGTCATCACCTGGGCCGACGGCACCACCTCGTCCGCACACCCCGGCTGGCTCCGCCACGTCGCCGAGGGCCGACACACGCCGGGCGCCTCCCTGCCCGCGTTGCGGACCTGGACCGCGGCCGACGTCGACGGTCTCCCACCGACCGTCGACGGCTCGAACGTGCTCGACGACCCCGAGGTGTTGCGCGAGTGGCTGTGGCTCCTGTGCGAGTACGGCATGGCCCGACTCGTCGACGCTCCCGCCACCGAGACCTTCATGGCCGAACTGGCCGCCCGGATCGGACCGATCCGGGGATCGAACTTCGGTGGTGTGTTCGACGTGCGCTCGATGCTCGAACCCGACTCGACCGCCAACACCGGCCTCAACCTCGGCCAGCACAGCGACCTCCCGACGCGGGAGACCCCACCCGGGTTCCAGTTCCTCCACTGCGTCGCCAACGAGGTGAAGGGCGGGTTCTCCCGCCTCACCGACGGCCACGCCGTGGCCGAGGAGCTGCAGCGCACGAACCCCGATGCGTTCGAGGCGCTCACCACCCTCGAGTGGACCTTCAACAACCGCTCGTCGATCGCCGATCACCGCTGGACCGGCCCGTTCCTCGACGGACCGATCGCCACGGGTTCGGCCATCGACCGCCGGCCGCTGACCGTGCGGGCCTTCTACCCCGTGCGCGGGTTCCCGGCGATGCCGGAGGATCAGATCGAGCGGGGCTACGCCGCGATGCGGGCCTGGTCGGAACTCGCCCACGATCCCCGCTTCCAGATCCGATTCCCGTTCGCCCCCGGAACCGTCATCGGATTCGACAACCGTCGGGTCCTCCACGGCCGGGACGCCTTCGAGCCGAGCGCCGGCCTCCGCTGGCTGCGCGGCTGCTACATCGAC
>JAHDBV010000037.1:26562-41471 GCA_020630195.1 Acidimicrobiales bacterium | reverse complement strand
CCAGACACCGGTTCCTGAGCAAACAGCTCGATCACTTCCCCTCACCTTCGACGCAAACGACGCAGCAAGCCTCAGTAGCCGTTCCGGCTAGAGACCGAACAACACCCACATCGAGACCCACAGACCGAACCTAGGCGCGAGCAATCACATCGGTGCCCTTCGATCACCCACGACAAGCAGACCTCTTCCACGACGAGCGAGTCGATGCGACGTGGGCGTTGAGGGACTCGAACCCCCGACCTGCGCGGTGTAAACGCGACGCTCTAGCCAACTGAGCTAAACGCCCTGAGAGGGCGAGATCGTACCGCTCCGTCGGGTCAGGGGCCGGAACATCCCACCGGCTCCCCGCCCGGCAGCTTCGTCCGGTACTCCATCGTCCCGGCCCGGCTGCTGTCGGAGAACTCGCCGGAGCCGTCGGTGATCCGGCCCCGCCACCACCACAGCCCACCGTCGACCCGACGCTCGACCACGATGGCGTCCGCGTCGGCGCCACCGTCGACGGTCACCTCGAAGCGGCCACCCACGAGCGAGACCGAACAAGCGTCGATGGGGTCGCCGCCACCCGGGATCGTCGCCTCGACCGGCGCCGACCAGGCACCGCCGTCGGTCCGGACCCGGTAGGTGTGGGTGGCACCGGGCTCGACGGTGCGGTCGGTGTACCAACCGTCGTCGTCCTCCGCGATCACCACACCGTCACGCTCGATCTCCACCGCCGCGGCCGGCCACTTCAGCACCACCAGGCTCGGCTCGATCCGGGTCACCTCCGGGGCAGCGGGGCCGCCCGGCTCGGTGCGATCCTCGCACTCGACGGTGTCGGTCACGTCGGCACCGACCACGGCGCTCACCTGGTACTCGAGCACGCCCGAGCGATCGGTGTCGGTCCAACCGCGTTGGGCCCCGTCGACCGACGCCCGCCAGAACCACGTGCCCCCGTCGACCCGACGACGAACGACCCAACGGGTCGGATCGGTGTCGCCACCGAAGTCGACCGCGATGGCGGCCCCGTCTCGGACGAACCCGCACTCGCCGACCTCGACCGGGCCCTCGATCTCGAAGGAGCGGTTGCCGGCCGCGTCGACCGCCACGACGGTGAAGGTGCGGGCGAGCTGCGGTGCATCGCCCACGGGCCAGGTCCGCTCGGTCGTGGTGCCGATCCGCTCCCCGGCCCGCCAGATCTCGTAGAACGCGACGCCCCGATCGTCCGAGGCTGGGCCCCAATGCAGCACCGCCACGCCGTCACGGGTCCGCGCCGTCGACCATGCCGGCGCCGTCGGATCCGTCGTGTCCGCCGTGGGGGCGGCCGGGGTCACCGCCGGCAGCGTCGTCAGGATCTCGACCTCGGCGAGCGCGAGGCGCGACGAGTTGTTGAAGAACCGCAGCGAACGCATCGGCTCGGCGATCGGATAGCGCTCGACCCGAGGCCGATCCAGGTCGTACTTGCCGCCGGTGTAGACCCGGTTGCCGGCCATGGCCGGCAGGCTCGCCCCGCTGATCGTCGAGGTGTTGTGGTACGCCCGCAGCCGGTTGTTGGTCTCGAACCAGGCCGAATCGGTCCGGGGGTGGATCACGAGCTCGTCGACGTGGACCACCGTGCCGAGGTCGACGCTCCACCATGGCCGATCGACCGGATCGGGATCGGTGTCGGAGCGGAACAACGAGCCGCCGTCGATGTCGCCGTCGGTGTCACCATCGACCGCCAACTCGGGGCCATACCCCTCGAGCGGGGTCGACGAAGTGACCGTGCCCTGCGACACGATGTTGACCCGAGGCCCGATCCGCACCGGCGTCGACATCGCAGACAGCGGGCCGAGGTTGCCGGCCGGATCGAGCGCCGCCACCTGCCAGTGGTAGGTGCTGCGCTCGGCGAGGAGCACGTCGGAGTAGCCGGTGCCGGAGGTCCGGGCGACGGGCACACCGTTGCGGAACACGACATAGACGACCTGGCCGCCGTCGTCGACCGCCGGCGTCCAGGTGAGATCGACCGAAGCGCCACGTTGTCCGACGGCCGGCGCACCGGGCGTTCCGGGGGCGGCGACATCGCCGGCGACGGGCGCCTGGATCGACCCGTTGGCCCCGGCGCCGGCCTGCGGGCAGAAACGCATCAAGCTCCAGGCGGGCACGTTCGAGCCGTTGCCGTCTACCCACGAGCTGAGGTTGCCGCCCACCCAGAGGCAGCCGTCGGCCGCTCCCCCGGCGGCCCAGCCGCCGGCCGCGCCGCGGGAGTCGACCGTCGGGCTCTCGACCTCGTCGAGCGTGGTCGGGTCGATCACCCGGAGATAGCGGTTGAGCACACCGAAGAACTGGTCGGAGTTCCCGTTCGTGCAGTGGCAGCCGATGACGACACGATCGCCCACCACATCGACCGACTGGCCGTCGTTGGAGATCTCGCGGTCGGCGAGGATCGTGCCGTCGACGGTGGAGATGGCGGCCCAGAAATGCTTGGCACCAGCGACGAAGACGGTGTCGCCGACGACGGCCACGCCGTTGACGGCACCGCAGTTCGCGCTCCACCCGTCGGCGCAGCGATCGTGGGGGAAGCCGTGGTCGAAGTTCGCCACCACCGCGCCGGTCGCCCGGGTGAGCGCGGCGAAGGTCTCGGTGCCCTCGACGCCGTCGACCGAAGAGAAGTAGCCACCGACGAACACACGGCCCCCACTGGCGATGCCGATACCCCAGCCACCGCCGCCGACGAGCTCGGGGGTCCAGCCGGCATCGGCGACACCGGTGCCGAGATCGAGCCGGGCCAGCCCGGCCGTGCCGATGCGACCCTGACCGGTGTCGATCGAGGAGAACGAGCCGGTGACGTGGAGTTGGTCGTTCCGGATGGCGCCGGCCCGGATCACACCCTCACCGCCGAGATCGACCGAGACGGCGGTGTCGACGCGGCCGCTGGCGACGTCGATGACCGCGACGCCTTCGGTGCCGGGCACGGAGTTGACCGACGTGAACTCGCCGAGCAGCACCGCCCTCCCGTCGCCGAGGTCGAGGATGTCGTAGACCGGACCGTCGGGCTGGGTGAGGAACCACGGCACGTACTCGCCGGTGCTCGGATCGAACGCCGCGAGGTAGGGACGGCCGATGCGTTCATAGGTGCTGCGATCGCGGACGTGGGTGAAGGCGCCGCCGACGAGCATCAGGCCGCCGACCTCCTCGATGGCCCACACCTCGGCCCGGATCGTGGTCGAGCGGTTGGGGTCAAGGCCCTCGACACCGTCGCCGAGGGTCGGGGTGGTGCTCCACCGGGCACCGGGGTCGGGTTCGGCCGCAGCCGGGGCGGCGGTGGCGAGCAGCGGTGCGAGCAAGCCGAGCAAGCCGAGCACGACGGTGGCGATCGCGGCGACACGCCGATGACGGCGGCGGCGGGTGTGCGGTCGTGGGGAGGGCTGAGGCATCGACGTGTTCCAGTGCTCGAACGGGCGCGACAGGCGCACCCCACGTCATCGGCACGCCCCCTCCCCTCCCTGAGCCCCCAGGTGATTCCCCCGCTCCCGGCGAACCCGGGCAGCGACGGCAGTTCCGACCCGGGAGCCCCGACGGCAGTTCCGAGCCCCAGCGAGGAACTGTGGGAACTCGGCTCGCTCTGCGAGCTGAGTTCACTGTCAGACCCCCGTGCCTACTGTTCGGTTTGTGGGAGATGGACTGACGAGTGGGCCGGGGTGGGTGGACCCTGATGCGTTGGACCGGGCGTGGAACGCTGCGATCGAACAGGCCGCCGTCGTGGCGGGTGCACGCAACGTCGCGGAGGCCGCCGCGGTGGATCTGATCGCCGACGTCATCGCCTCCGACGCCTGGCGCGGCGACGGGATCCGATCGGTCACCCACTGGGTGCAGTGGAACCTCGGCCTCTCCATCAGCCAAGCCGTGAAGTTGGTGAAGATCGCGGAACGCCGCGACGAGCTCGACGAGACGATGCGCCTGTTCCGCGCTGGCGAGCTGTCATCGGATCAGGTCGCCTTGATCGCGAAGCACGCACCCACCACGTTCGAAGCCTCATCCGGGCGCCTCGCCCGCGAGTTGACGATGAACCAACTCAGCCGGGTGATGCGCTCCTACTCCTTCGCCGAGGACCCACCGACACCCCCATCACACGACGAGCAGACCGACGCCGCTGCCGCGGGGTCGTTGTCGATGTCGACGACAGAGTCGGGACGGTTCGTCCTACGGGTCGAAGGAGACGCCGAAGCCGGGAACCGTGTCCGCACCGCCCTCGACCAGTTCCGCTCGAAACTCCGTCACGAACTCGACGAAACCTCCCGGGTCACCGGGTTCGACGCGTTCATGGACCTCATCGACACCGCCACCGACCACGACCCCTCACGCTCCCGACGAGACCGGGCCCGAGTGTTCGTCCACCTCGACCTCACCAAACGAGGCCTCATCGGCTCGACCCACCTCGGGCCGACCGTGCCGGACGAGTTGCTGCGCTTGATCACGTGTGACGCGTCGACGCAGGCCGTGGTCGACGAAGCCGGCACACCCTTGGCGTTGGGCCGGACGTCTCGGACCGTGCCCGACGGGTTGAGGAACCAGATCCTTCACCGGGATCAGGGCTGCCTGGTCTGCGGACGCACCAAGAACCTCGACGCCCACCACCTCCACCACTGGATCGACGGCGGACCCACCTCCCCAGAGAACCTCATCACCCTGTGCTCGGCATGTCACCAGGCTCACCACCGAGGCGAGTTCGACATCCAAACAGCCTCCGACGCACCGGGCGGGGTGATCATCACCAACCAACACGGCGTGCCCTGGACCCGACCACCCCGACAACCACCCGACCCGCCCGACCCGGACAGCCCCGACCCGCCACCCAGATTCCACAAACCCACCCACGAACCCCTCCGCCCAGGCGACATCCACCTCACCGAGAACCCACGGCCACCCCACCTCGAATGACCGTGACCGCCGCCCTGCCCGCGGACGGCAGTTCCGAGCGGCGGTCAATACCTGCGAGCGATGGCGAGCAGATCGTCGAGCAACTCGGTTGAGGTGGCGGCCACCGGTGATCGTCGGACCGCGTGCTCGAGCACGACGAGGTCACGGCCGTGGGCGTCGGCGACGTGCGCACCCGACTCGGTGAGCACGAGCAGCGCACCGAGGTAGTCCCAGCAGCCGTGGTGCGAGCCCAGCTCGACGAATCCGTCGAACCGGCCGACGGCGACCGAGCAGAGATCGAGGGCTCCCGCCCCGTACTGGCGGAACTGGGCCCACCCGGCATCGTCCGGCGGGTTGCCCGAGACACACACGATCGACTCGGCCAGCGGCCGCGGCGCCCGCATGGCGCCGGCGCCCTCGTCGAGTTCGGCACCGGCGCCCCGGATGGCGGCGAAGCGATCACCGGTGGCGAGGTTCGTCACCACCGACGCAAGCGGGCCATCCGCGTCGACTGCGCACAACGAGGCCGCGAACCAGGGCAGACCGAGCGACGCATTTGTCGACCCGTCGACCGGATCGACCACCACCGTGATCTCCCCGTCACCGGTCAGGCCCGACTCCTCCGACAACACGCGGAACCCGTCGGCGAGCAGAGGTTCGAGCATCACCTCGTCGGCCACGACGTCGTGGTTGTACTGATCCGGGCGAAGGCCGGAATGGCCCCAGTCGTCGAGGTCGGCGAGAGCGTCGAGCAGCTCGTCGGTGAGCTGGTCGAACCGTTCGATGATCGTCTCGGGACCCATGCCCGGAACGCTAGACCCGCCGACGACCCGGGAAGCTCCCGGGGTGCAGGTGTCACCCGTCGGGCGACGTGGCAGGCTGGCCCCGTGGCCATCATCGACGTCCCCGGCTTCGTGACCGAATTGAAGGATCACGCCGCCGACCACGGCTTCCACGTGCACGATGAACGGCACTTCGTCGAGACGTATTCGATGCGCCAGGCCTTCGAGGTCGATCTCCACCCGGAGGCCGCCTGTGGTGGCCCGCTCGACCTGCACCTCACACTCGAACTCGAGCCGCGCACGATGCTCGCCTTCGAAGACGCCATGGTCGAGCTCGGCGAGGAAGCCGAACCCCCGAACGGCTTCACACTGCCGCTCACCTTCACCTGGGCGATGCCACCACTCGTCGCCGGACCCGACCTGTTGCTGCTGGCCACCGACCTCGCCGGCATCGGCGGCCCCGACCTGCCGCTCCAGATCTCGGCGATCGACTCGACCGCCGAAGTCACCGACGCACCACAGCGGACGCTGTCGATCAACGCCCGCATCGAGCTGGAACTCGGTGAGATCTTCATGCACCGCGAATCGCTGTGTGAGGTGTTCGACCGCTGCCACGCCGTGAGCGAGTTCCTGCTCGACCGCTCGCCGATCTGGCTCGACGAGACCTACTGAGCCCCGTGGATCGTCTGCGCCAACTCCGCGCCGACCTCGGTCTGCCCGACACCGCCAACGAGACGGCCATCCGGATCCTGCTGATCCTCGTGTTGGCCGTCGTGGCGCGGTGGTTGGCCCGCCGGGCCATCAACGGTTTCACCGACGGCTTGGCCCAGCGCACACCCCGCCACTCCAGCCGCAACCGCATCGGCGCGGAACGCGATCGCCAACGCACGATCACCGTCGGCCGGGTCCTGTCCGGGGTCGTCTCGGTGACCGTGCTCGTCGTCGCCGCGTTGTTGATCCTCGGCGAGTTCGGCATCAGCCTCGGCCCGCTCCTCGCCGGTGCCGGCGTGGTCGGCGTCGCCCTCGGCTTCGGTGCCCAGTACCTCGTCCGGGACCTCATCGCCGGCCTCGCCATCCTCATCGAAGACCAGTTCGGCGTCGGCGACGTGGTCGACGCAGGCCCCGCGACCGGCACCGTCGAGGCCGTCAGCCTCCGGGCCACCCGGCTCCGCGACGTGAACGGCGTGCTCTGGATCATCCCCAACGGCGAGATCACCCGGGTCGGGAACTACTCGCAGCTCTGGGCCCGCACGGTGCTCGACGTCGGCATCGCGTACGACGCCGACCTCGACAAGGCCAAGCAGGTGCTGCTCGACACCGCCACCGACCTCTGGCACGAGCACGAGCCCAACGCCACGATCCTCGAGCAACCCGAGGTCTGGGGCGTCGAAGACCTCGGCGACTCCGCCGTCACCCTGCGGGTGGTCGTGAAGGTCGAACCGGCCGAGCAGTGGACGACCGCCCGCATCCTGCGGGAGCGGATCAAGAAGGCGTTCGACGAGGCCGGGATCGAGATCCCGTTCCCGCAACAGGTCGTGCACCTCGCCCCCACGAACACCGAGGCCGACACCTCCGCCGAGTGACGTCTGGCACGCCGAGGCCGCCAGCCACCAAGATGCGGCCATGCACGAGATGCTGATCACCACCCCCGACGCCATCACCCCCGAGTGGACCACCGCCGTTCTGCGGAACAGCGGGGCCATCGACGAGGCCACCACGGTGTCCGGTGTCGACGTCGTGTCGCTCGGCGAAGGCGTCGGCATCCTCAGCATCCTGTCCCGGGTGACCCCCACCTACGACGGTGGGACCGGGCCCGCGACGATCGTGGTGAAGGTCGCCACCGACGAGCCCACCCAGCGGGCCACCGCCGACATCCTCGGCCTCTACGCCCACGAGATCGGCTTCTACAACGACCTCGCCGCGACGGCCCCGTTCCGGGTGCCCGCCTGCCACCTCGCCGTGCAGGCCACCGACTCCACCGAGTTCACGCTCGTCATGGAAGACCTCGGCCACCTCACCGACATCGACCAGGTCGAGGGTGCCACCTTCGAGACCGCACTCGACGCCATGGACACCCTCGCCCGGTTCCACGCCGTGTGGTGGGAACACGACGACCTGCCGTCCATGCAGGCGACGTACCCGAGTATCGACAACGACCTCTACCGGGCTGCACTGCCCGGCGTGTTCGACGGCGGCTGGGACAACTGCAAGGCCGCCGTCGGCGACGACTTCGACCCGCGGATCGTGGCCTTCGGCGACCGCTGGGGTGAGCTCGTCCCCTTCTTCCTCGAAACGATCGGCCGCTCCCCCGCCACGCTGCTGCACGGCGACTTCCGGTCGGACAACCTGCTGCTCGACGGCGACGAGATCTGCGTCATCGACTTCCAGATCATGGGCCAGGGCACCGGCCTCTACGACGTCGCCTACTTCTGCGCCCAGTCGCTGACCCCCGAGGTCCGGGCCGGGCGGGACCGTGAACTGATCGACCGCTACATCGCCACGCTCGCCGAGAACGGTGTCGAACTCGACCGCGACGTCGCCTGGGATCTCTATCGCATCGTCGCCCTGCACTGCTTCATCTACGGCGTGTCGACGTTCCAGTCCTACGACGAGCAGCCCGAGCGGGGCCAACAGCTGATCATGGCGATCCTGCTGCGCTCGGCGGCGTCGATCCTCGACACCGACGCCCTCGATCTGCTGCCCGACTGAGGGCTGGAAGCCAGCATGACGCCGACCCTCGGTGGTGCGATGATGCAGGGGTGACGACCTCTGCACTGCTCCACCCGTTCTCGATGCCCGCCAAGGCCGAGTCGGACTTCATCAACATCGTCAAAGCCGAGGGCTCCTGCCTCTGGGACGAGCACGGCAAGCGCTACATCGACGGGCTCGCCAGCCTCTGGTACTGCCAGGCCGGACACGGCCGACCCGAGATCCTCGACGCCATGCGAGCCCAGATGGACGGGCTCGCCAGCTACCACACGTTCGACCCGTTCACGAACGGCCCGGCGGCCGAGGTCGCCGACCTGATCGCGTCGAAGTCGCCCCATCCCGACGGCCGGGTCTTCCTCGGCTGCTCCGGCTCCGAAGCCGTCGACTCGGCCCTCAAGATCGCCCGCCTCGTCCAGCAGCGTCGCCACGGCGGCACGGTGGCCCAGCCCGCCGAACGCCAGATCATCGTGCGGCGCACCCGCGGCTACCACGGCACCAACTTCGGCGGCACCACCGCCCAGGGCCTCCACCTCAACCGTGAGGGCTACGGCGACCTGGTGCCCCACTTCGTCGAGATCCCCGGCGACGACATCGAGGCCGCCGCGTCGGTGTTCGCCGAGCACGGCGACCGCATCGCCGCGCTCATCACCGAACCCATCCAGGGCGCCGGCGGCGTGCACCCGCCGGTCGAGGGCTATCTCGAAGGCCTCCGCCGCATGTGCGACCAGCACGGCTCGCTCCTCATCTTCGACGAGGTCATCTGCGGGTTCGGCCGCACCGGCTCGTGGTTCGGGGCCCAGAGCTTCGGCGTCACCCCCGACATGATGACCTTCGCCAAGGGTGTCTCGTCGGGCTACCAGCCGCTGTCGGGTGTGATCGTCAGCCGTGCCATCGCCGACGAACTCGAGGATCCCGAGTTCCTGCTCCGCCACGGCTACACCTACTCGGGCCACCCCATGGCCGCCGCCGCCGGTGTCGCCAACATCAAGGTGATCGAGAACGACGGGCTGGTCGAGCGGGCCAACCACATCGGCGCCCGCATCACCGAGGCCGCAGCCGCCATGAAGGACGACGGCCTCATCAACGGCTACCGGGGCAAGGGCGGCATCTGGGCGCTCACGATCGACCACGATGCGGCCGCGGTGAAGAACGAGCTGATCGCCGACGGGCTCGTGCTCCGGGGTGTCGACGACTGGCTGGCGCTGTGCCCGCCGCTCGTCATCACCGACGCCGAACTCGACGAGATGCTCGATCTGATCCAGGCCCGTCTCCAGGCCCACGCGGGCTGAGCGGCCTCAGCCGAACAGGCGGGCCGTCAACGCGACGGCCGAACCCGACAACACGACGAGCACGGCCTTCTCGAACATCTCGGCCGGCAGTCGCCCGCGCACGAGCGACCCGACCCGGATCATCACGAGGCTCGACGGGATCGCGACCACGGCCATGAGCCACCGGCCGTCGAAGGCTCCCTCGAACACGAGGGCGACGATCTGCACGATGCCGGTCATGCCGAACGAGGCCGCGATCGTGAAGATGAACGCGTGCTGGGAGAGCCGGTAGCACTGGAACCAGGGCACGACGATCGGCCCGGAGATGCCGATCGCCCCCTGGAACAACCCGGCGAGGGCGCCGGCGCCCGGTGACCAGCGGGTGGCGGTGGCCACCGGGAGCGCCATGTCGGGCTGGCGGATCTTCTGGGTGACGAACGCGACGATCGCGATCACGAGCGCGAGGCGCAGCACGTTCGGCGAGACGACCAGCAACAGGTAGGCGCCGGCGAGCGCCATCGGCATGCCCGCGGCGAGGAACCGGCCGAGGTCACGCGTCTCGGGTCGGGCCCGTCGGGTCTCGGCACACAACGCGATGTTCGAGAGCAGGTTCGGCAGGGCCACCACGACCACCGCCTCCTCCACCGACAGGAACAACGAGATGATCGGCACGGCCACGAGCGGGTGCCCCATGCCGGTCACGCCCTTCACGAAGCCGGCGAGCAACGTCGCACCGACGACGATGAGGATCTCGGCTCCGGTCACCGCCGCACCCTACGCGCCGAGGCGCTTCGCCCGACGGGCGCGCACTACGGTCGGCTCATGGCGACCCTCACGCTCCCCCGTGCCCCGTTCGGCTCCACCGGTCACGACTCGACCCGGGTGATCTTCGGGGCCGCCGCACTCGGCGGGATGAGCCAGGAACGGGCCGACACGACGATGGAGCTCGTCCGGACCGCCGGCATCAACCACATCGACACCGCCGCCTCCTACGGGGCCAGCGAAGATCGGCTCCAGCCGTTCCTCGCCGACCATCGCGACGAGTTCTTCCTCGCCACCAAGACCGGCGAGCGGGCCGGTGGCGATGCACGGGCGGAACTCGAACGCTCGCTCGAGCGCATGGGAGTCGACTCGGTCGACCTGATCCAGCTCCACAACCTGGTCGCCCCCGACCAGTGGGCCCGGGCCTTCGCCCCCGACGGGGCGGTTGCCGCACTCGCGGCCGCCCGTGACGAGGGGCTGGTGCGCTTCATCGGGGTGACCGGCCACGGCCTCGACGTGGCCGCCCGCCACATCGAGAGCCTCGACGCCTTCGCGTTCGACTCGGTGCTCTTCCCGTACAACCACACCATGCGGGCGTTCCCCGAGTACCGGGCCGACGTCGAACGGCTGCTCACCATGTGTGCCGAGCGGGGTGTGGCCGTGCAGACCATCAAGTCGATCGCCCGCCGCAACTGGGCCGACGGCAAGGCCGGCCACTTCTCCTGGTACGAGCCGCTGACCGAGGCCGATCCGATCGATCGGGCGGTGCGCTACGTGCTCGGCCGACCGGGGCTGTTCCTCAACACCAGCTCCGACGCCCGACTGCTGCCCATGGTGCTCGAGGCCGGTGCCGTGGCCGCCGAACGCGGGGTGCCCGGCGACGCCGAGATGGACGCCGACGTGGCGGCGCTCGAGATGGCCCCGCTCTTCGACGAGGCCAACCGCAACGAGATCTGAGCGGCCCGGTCCAGCCGGCTCAGAGCCAGCCGGCGCCGATCGCGGCGAAGGCCAGGACACCGATCACGAGTCGGTACCAGCCGAACATCTCGAAGCCCTGCTGCTGGAGCCAGCCGACCATCCACCGCACGGCGGCGACCGCCGAGACGAAGGCGACGACGATGCCGATGATCGGCGTCCCCCATCCGAAGGTGTCGATGACGAGCTCACCCGACTGGGCGCCCTTGTAGACGGTGGCACCGAGCAGGGTGCCGAGGCCGAGGATGAAGCTGAACTCGACCGCCGCGGCGAGGGAGAGACCGACCAGCACGGCGGCGAGGATCGTCACGAGGCTGCGGGAGGTGCCGGGCATCATCGCGAGGCACTGCACGAACCCGATGATCAACGCCTGGCGGATCGTGATCTCCGACAGGGCCTGTCCGGCCTGGCGGATCCGGCCGGTGCGCGAGAGCCAGATCACGATGAGACCGCCGACGAACCAGGCGACCGCGATCGTGGTGGGGCTGAAGAGCTGCTCTTCGATCCACTCGTCGAAGAGCACACCGAGCACGGCGGCGGGCATGAAGGCCACGAGGGCACCGATGAGCACGGTGCGGCCTTCGGTGTCCCGGCCGAGCAGCCCGTTGAGCATCTGCATGAGCCGGTTCCAGTAGAGGACGACGACGGCGAGGATGGCGCCCGACTGGATGATGATGGCGTAGGCGTCGAGTGCTTCGTCGGCCGATTCGGTGCCACCGAGGCCGAGCAGTTCGTTCGTGACGAGCAGGTGACCGGTCGAGGAGACCGGGAGGTACTCGGTGAGCCCCTCGACGAGGCCGAGCACGACGGCGGCGAGCACACTCAGGTCGTCGGGAGCCGAGGCCGGGCGGGCGATGGCGATCATCACCCCGAGCACGGCGAAGGTGACGGCGGCGGCGCCCAGCGCACGGCTGGGGGTGAGCCACGACGACTCGGTCGGCGCGGCGGGCTCGGCGGTGGTCTGCTTCACGACGATCCTGTCGGCCGGCGGGGGTCGGCACTGAGTGGAGGCCCGGAGTCGGGCGGACGGGCGGGAGATCGGGCGACGCCCCCAGGATAGGTTCTCGCCCATCTCGGCCACCGACCCCCACCTCTTCGAACACGTCCGCGACGCCATCGAATCGATGGCGCCCGACGGGCTCGGCGATCTCCGCACGCGGGTGCACCGGCGTGGCATCAAACTCTGGTTCGGCCCCGCCGACCCGCCCCGGGCCCACTACGAAGCCCAGGTGCTGCCCGTTCGTCTCGCTCCGCCCGACCCGTCGCTCGACGACCTCGATCCGGTGCCCGGGGCGCTCGAGATCGGCTTCCACGCCGAACACAAAGCCGAGTCGGACAACGAGGCCGAGGTGCGGCATCTGCTCGACCACGAGTCGGTGTGGCGCCCGGAGCTCGGACCGGAGGCCACGGTGGACACGTTCCTCGGTCGGGACTCGTGGCGTCGGGTGAGCGAGGTGTGGCGCGGGGACGACCTCGGCGACCCCGACCTCGCGTTCGAGATCGCCGGCCGGGTGGTCGACTACGTGTCGGTGTTGGAGCCGATCCGGCTCGACCGTTCCGCGACGAAGGCCCGCCAGGGATCGCGCCGCTGACGCAACGAGAGCCGGCGGGCCGTCACGGCCGGCAGCGGTCCTCGGGCATCGACCTCGACCGCCCGGGCCAAGGACAGCACCGCCGCCGGGTTGGTCGGGACGTGGGCGCCCTCGGTGAGCACACTCGCGGTGACGTGGGCCCGCACCGCCAGGTCGGCGAGCAGCAACGACACCCGCTGCGGCCCGTCGGGGGTCGCCACGGCCGCCTCGGCCCCGCCGTCGAGCGCACCGAGCAGCGACGACCGGCGGGCCACGATGAGCGCAACGACCTCGTCCGCCCCCAGACGCTCGAGTGCCTCGGCGCCACGACGACGCCCCTCGTCGGCTTCCGACATCGACGGCATCGGCGCCGGAGGGGCGTGGAGAAGACGCCAGACCCACTGCACCTCGGCCACGAAGCGCCGCAACATCGCCGGCGGTGGCGCCACTCCACCGGTCGCGGCGGCGACGACCGCGTCGAGACCCGATGCGAGTTCGCGTGCCACGACCGTCGGCGGCGTCGGAGGTTGGTAGGCCACCGTCCTAGCCTGCAGGTGTGAGCGCAGAATTGGAAGACGGCCTGCAGGCGACCATCGACTTCGGCAAGATCGCTTCGATCGGTGCCGCCGGCCATCAGGTCGTGCCCGTGGTGCTCCAGGAGGTCGACACGGGCGAGGTCCTGTTCATCGGGTACGCCAACGAGGAGGCGTTCCACCAGACCCTCGAGATCGGCGAGGCCGTGCTCTACTCGACCTCCCGTGAGGTGATGTGGCACAAGGGCGCCACGTCCGGCGACACCCTCTCGGTGGTCGAGGTGCGCATCAACTGCGAGCAGAACTCGCTGCTCTACATGGTGCGCCGCAACGGTGCCGGTGCGTGCCACGCGAAGGACGCCGAGGGCAACACCCGCCCCGGCTGCTACTACCGCACCATCGTCGACGCCGACACACTCCGCTTCAGCTGACACCCGACACGACGTCGAGATGACGTTCGTGTCGGATCGGTGACGCCGGGAACCGGTGCGAACGACCCGTCGTCTGACGGGTCATGGAGAAGCGAATCCCGACCCCGGTCCTGTTGATCTGCGTGTTCGCGCTGCTGCTCGGAGCCTGCGGCATCGCCGGCGGCGACGACAGCACCGCCGAGGACAGTGCCGACACCGTGGCCTTCGAGGCCGAGTTCGTGGAGACCTCGGGCGACGAGGCCACGGAGGATGCCGAAGAGGCCATGGAGGTCGGCGAGGAGACGCCCGCCGTCGTGGTCGAGGCCGAGGAGGAGGCGCCCGCCGAGGCCCGCTCGACCGGATCCGCGCTCGGCGCCGGACAGGACACCAACGCCCTCCAGCCGGTCGACACCGGACGCAAGATCGTCTTCCGGGCCTCCATCACCGTGGGCGTCGACGACGTCCAGGCGGCCTCAGCGGACGCACTCGGCACGATCGAGGGGCTCGGGGGCCTCCTGTTCGGCCAGGAGACGACCTCGACCTCCGAGACGTCGTCGACCCTGACCTTCAAGGTGCCACCCGACCAGTTCCAGACCGCCCTCGCCCGTCTCGGCGGGCTCGGGTCGGTGTGGAGCCAATCGGTCACCGCCGACGACGTGACCGAGCGGGTGGTCGACCTCGAGTCGCGCATCATCACCGCCGAGGCATCGGTCGAGCGGCTGCGGGGCTTCCTCGCCGAGGCGAGCGAGCTCGAGACCATCGCCCAGCTCGAACAGCAGCTCCTCCAACGGGAGACCGATCTCGAACTGCTGCGAGGCCAGGTCCGCACGCTCGAGAACCAGGTGTCGCTCGCCACGATCACGATCCGCTTCGTCGAGGACCTGCCCGGACCCGCCATCGACGTCACCCAGACGGCGTATCGGGGCCACGACGGCGGCTTGACCTGCCCCGGCTCGACCGAGATCGGCGTCGAGGCCGACGAGGAGATCACGATCTGCTTCGCCGTCCGCAACATCGGCGACGT
>JAHDBV010000037.1:15907-26462 GCA_020630195.1 Acidimicrobiales bacterium | reverse complement strand
TGCGTGTGTTCGTCGAGGTCCCGGAGGAGGCTCCGGGCTTCGGAGACGGGCTCGATGCGGGGGTCTCGACCCTGGCCGGCATCGGCCGGGTGCTGGCGGTCCTGGCCGGCTTCGTGCTCCCGTTCATCTGGGTTCTCCCCATCGTCTGGTTCGGCGGACGGTGGGTGCTGCGCCGCCGGCGGCTGCGCTCCGCGCCGCCCCCTCCCGCACCCCCTGCGGATTGATCGGTGCCCCGGCGGGTGAACCCACCCGTCGGGGCATCGGCCGCACGGTCCAATCACCCCGGCCGCTCAGAGGGTGGTGGCTCCCGTCCCCCTCAGGCGTGGGGTCGGATGCTCCGAGCATGAGAGCACCCGTCCCCCGACCGCCCAGGGAGCAGCGGCGATGCCACCCACCGATGATCACCGGCGCCTGCAGGACCGTGTCGTCCTCCACGAACCAGCCACCGTCCGGATGAGCTTCGAGACGAGCGGCCTGCTCCGCAGCCGGATGAAGACGATCGAGGTCGATCTGCTCGACCTCTCACCGGAGGGCGCCGCCCTCGACGCCGGCACCTGGACCCCTCGCGACGCCCGTGAGCTGCGCCTCCACATCGGTTCGGTGTCGTCCGCGATCGAGATCCGCTACGTCCGGACGACGAACGGGGGCCAGACCCTGCACGTCCGGTTCCACCGACCCCCACCGGCATTCACGAACCGGGTGCGGGCGTTCATCGATCAGGCGAATCAGACGGACGCGACCGACTGGCTCACGGCGCGACAGACCTGGACCGGCACCTGAGCGGATCCGACGGAGCGCAGCACAATCACCCACCCCCCCAATCGAGGGGATGTCGATGCCGACGATGAGGGGGACCGTTTCATCGTCCCGGATCCCCCGCGATGCGCCCCACCCACCACGAACACCGCCTCTTCGACCGCATCACTCTCGACCCACCGCCGGCCGCGCGCCTGAGCTTCGATGTCCACGGCCTCCTGCGGAACCGGACCAAGTCGATCGAGGTCCAGCTCATCGACCTGTCGCTCGACGGGGCCGCACTCGGCGTCGGCGAGTGGAATCCGAGCGGCGCCCGCGATCTCCGCGTCCACTTCGGCTCGGTGTCGTCGGGAATCGAGATCCGTTCGTCGAGCTCGACCCAGGCGGGGAGGCGCATCCACGTCCGGTTCCACCGGCCACCACCCGCCTTCACCGCGAGGATCCGGGACTTCATCGAGCACGCGAGCCGCGCCGACGCCACCAACTGGGCCACGGTGAAGCAGACCTGGACCGGCAGCTGACGCCAGCTCCAGCGAGCACTCGGTCACTCGACGGCAGTTCCGAGCCCCAGCGAGGAACTGTGTGAGTCTCGGCGCGCGCAGCGAGGCGAACGACGGTGGGCCAGGTGGGGATCGAACCCACGACCGAGGGATTATGAGTCCCGTGCTCTGACCACTGAGCTACTGGCCCGGGGAGCGTGCTCGGCGCCGACGGTCAGCCGACGAGTCGCAGCACGTCACGTATCAACAGTGCCGTGACGAACACGAGGAGCACGCCCGCGAGTGCGGCGTACTGCCAGCGGCGCGGGTGGTCCGAGCCGAAGAACTTCCGCAGCGAATACGTGACCGAGACGATGGCCACGAGCGAGAGCGCGATGCCGAGCGGTGCGTCGACCGCTGCGGCGAACCCGAGCACGGGCACGACGAACGGGATGAGCACGTAGGTGAGCGTGCAGCGGATCGCCGAGATCAGGATCGACTTCTGGAACGCCGACTGCGCCTCTTCGTTGCTCTCGGCCGCGGCGTCGTCGATCCGGAGCACCCGGCGCATCAGCACGTCGCCGTTGGAGCGTTCTGGCGCCTCGGTCAACACGAGCGAGAGGCTAGCGCTCCACCTCGGCTCGCTCGTAGCCGCCGGGGCATTCCGGGCACCAAAACGGCGAACGCCGAGGTCGTTCGACCTCGGCGTTGTTGGCTCGGGGGGTGGGGCTCGAACCCACGACCTGCGCATTAACAGTGCGATGCTCTGCCAGCTGAGCTACCCCCGAAGGAGACGTCGGAGGATAGCAGTCCCGCGCAGAGTCCCAGCACCTTTCTCTGGAGGGTGGCCGAGCAGTAGAGCGCGGTGAAGCACCCGAACTCGTGCCGCCGCTTTCGTCTCCTGGGCCCGGCCGTCGCCCGGTACGGGGCATTGAACTGACTGCGTGGAATCGCACTCACCGCCTCCCAATGGTCGTACGCCCGGTCGAGGCTCAAGTCGTCGTGCAGATACAGCCGGCCGCGGAGCTTCGTCTCATCGATGTCGAACTGGGTTCGGAGCCACGCGAGAAAGAACCGGATGACCTCGGGATCGGTGTTCGCCATCCCGACCTGCGACCCGGTCTTGAACCCCTCGCCGACATACAGGGCGGTGCCTGCGGCGAGGAACGCGAGGTCATCGAGCACGGCGAGACGGTCGCGCCCCTCGGCTGCGAAGCGAACGGTTTCGGCCTCGACCCGCTGTCGCAGCGGATGTGCGGCCTGGCTGGAGTGGCCCCGGTTGCGCGGCCTCGGCGTGAACTCGACGTCTCGCACCCAGCGCGAAACCGAGCTCTTCGCCGAGCCGACCTCGGAAGCGATCTCCTCCAACGTCCACGCTTGCGCCCGGAGCTCACGAGCCCGCTGCTTCGCCGCCACCTTGCCGTTGTTGCTCACGCAGGAAACGTAGGCCCCGAGGTGTGACAGTCAGTCCAGATAGTCGCGGAGGCGGTCGCTGCGCAGGGGGTGGCGCAGCTTCGCCAGCGTCTTCGACTCGATCTGGCGGATGCGTTCGCGGGTCACGCCGAACTCCCGACCGACCTCTTCGAGGGTGCGGGGGCGGCCGTCGGCCAGCCCGAAGCGGAGGGCCACCACCTCGGCCTCGCGCTCGTTCAGGTCGCCGAGCACGTCCCGGACCGCCTGGGCGAGCAGCTTGCGCGCCGCGATGTCGAGCGGCGCCGCACCGGTGTCCGGGATGAAGTCGGCCATCGAGGTGTCGTCCTCGTCACCGAACGGCGTGTCGAGCGACAGCGGATCCTGCGCGGCGATCTGGAGGATCTCGGCCACCTTCTCCGGCGGCATCGACACCTCCTCGCCGATCTCCTCGAGGGTGGGCTCCCGCTCGAGCTGCTGGAGCATCTGGCGCTGCGCCCGCACCACCTTGTTGATCGACTCGACCATGTGCACCGGCACCCGGATGGTGCGGGACTGATCCGCGATGGCCCGGGTGATGGCCTGGCGGATCCACCAGGTCGCATACGTCGAGAACTTGAAGCCCTTCGAGTGGTCGAACTTCTCGACCGCCCGCATCAAACCGAGGTTGCCCTCCTGGATGAGGTCGAGCATCGGCACGCCCCGACCGACGTAGCGCTTCGCGATCGAGACGACGAGGCGGAGGTTGGCCGAGGTGAGCTCTTCGCGGGCCCGCTCCCCGTCGACGGCCTGGCGTCGCATGGCCCGACGCTCCGCGAGGGCCATCGAGGGCCATGCACCCGACTGGACGGCTTCGTTCATCGCCAACGCGGCCTCGGCACCGGCATCGACGCGACGGGCGATCGAGACCTCCTCGGCCGCGGTGAGCAGCGGCACCCGGCCGATCTCCTTGAGGTACATGCGCACCGGATCGCTCGATCCCGAGGCGCGGGCCATCGCCGTGGCCGCCACGGCGGCGGCGTCGGTCCGGGGGCGTCTCGCCCGACCCGAACCATCGGCGACGGGCGGCTCGACCGGGGTCTCGTCGAAGGCGACGCCCTCCTCCGCGAGGAAGGATCGCACGGCGTCGAGCACGTCCGGGGTGAGCTCGACGCGGGTCATGATCGCCACGACGTCGTCGGGGGTGAGAGTGCGTCCCGTGCGGGCGCGCAGGCGCAGGCGGTCCCGGTGTTCGTCGGTGAACTCCGGTGTGGCGAGGGCCACGGGCTGCTCGGTCATGCCTCCCCTTCCCCGTCGGCGCCTGCGATCCAACCTAGCAACTCGTCCAGAACCGCTGCCCGTCGCCCGTCGTCGACGTCGACCAGGTCCCGTCGACGCTCCCGCATCCACTGCTGGTAGCGCGACGCCTCGGCGAGGTCGGCCACGGTGCGGGCCACGTGACGCTCCTCGCGTTCGAGGTAGCCACGCCACAACATGCAGGCCACCTCGATCGCCGGGTCGGTGATCCGCTCGGTCGCCAGACGATGCACGAGTGCGGAGTGGTCCTCCCCCACCGTCTCGACCACCTCGTGCAACGACCGTGTCCCGGACAACACGACCACGAGCTCGGCCGACACGTCATCGGTGAACAACTCCGGCACCAGATACGGGAGGATCTCATCGGGCTGCTGGATCGCCGCCCGGAGTGCCTTGCGCTCGAGCTCGGGGGCCTCCCGACGCAGCAGCCGCGACCGTCGTTCGGCGCCGGGTGAGGGCACCGGGTCACCGCCGTAGCCGGTCTCCCACGGCGGCGGGGCGTCGTCCCACTCCGGTTGCCCGCCACCGGACGAGCCGGTCTCCCACGGAGGCGGCGCGTCGTCGAAGCCGCCGCCCCGCGACGGAGCGGCCCGTCCACCACGGCCGCCACGTTCGCGGTCACGACGTTGGCTCCGGTCGCTCGCCGATTCGAACCGCCCCTCCCGCAGCCACTGACGGACGAGGTCGAGCTCGAGCCGGCAGCGCGTCGCGATGTCCATCGCGTACTGATCCCGCACGAGGGCATCGGGGTGTTCGGCCACGAGCCCCAGTGCGGCCTCGGCGGTCTTGGCCCGGGACTCGACGGTCGACAGGTCGGCCCGATCGAAGACCCGTTCGATCTGGAAGGCCAGGAAGGGCTTGGAGTCGGCCACGGCGGTGGCGAGGCGGGCGGGGTCGCTGAGCGACAACTCTCCCGGGTCGACCCCGTCGGGCAGGTCGACGACGGCGACGTCGAGATCGTGGGCCTTCTCCCACTGGTAGAACTTCTCGGCCGCCGTCTGCCCGGCCGCGTCGGCGTCGAACGCGAGCACGACCCGGCGGGCGAAGCGCCGCAACAACTTCACGTGGTCTTCGGTGAGCGAGGTCCCACAGGTGGCCACCGCCCGGGGCACACCGGCCCGGGCGAAGCCGATCACGTCGGTGTAGCCCTCACAGACGATCACCTCGTCGGCCTCGACCACCTCGGTCTTGGCCCAGTTCAGCCCGTAGAGGATCCGGGACTTGTGGTACACCCGGTTGTCGGCGGAGTTCTTGTACTTCGGGCCGTCGCCCCCGGGCAGGATCCGCCCGCCGAACCCGACGGCGGCGCCCTGGGCGTCGAAGATCGGGAAGAGCACACGGTTGCGGAACGAATCCTGCTGACGGCCCCGCCGGTTCACGAAGCCGAGCCCGGCGTCGGTCAGGTCGGCGTCGTTGAGCTTCAGTGACCGTGCGAGCAGATCCCAACCATCGGGCGCCCAGCCGATCCGGTATCGGCGGACCATGTCGCCGTCGAACCCGCGGGTCCGCAGGTAGCTGCGGGCGGCACCGGCGTCGGCGGAGGTGAGCAGACGGTCGTGGTACCAGCCGACCGCCTGTTCGACGGCGTCGGACAGGCGTGCCTTGCGTTTGCGATCCTCGCCCTCGAACTTGTCGGTGTAGCGGAGGCTGACACCGGCCTTGTTGGCCAGCCATTCGACCGCGCCGACGAAATCCAGCTGTTCCTTCTCCCGCACGAAGGTGATCGCATCACCGCGCACCTGGCAGCCGAAGCAGTAGTAGACGCCCTGGTCGCCGTTGACGGAGAACGACGGCGACTTCTCACCGTGGAACGGGCACAGACCCATCCACTGCGAACCCGACCGTTTGAGCTGGGTGTACTGCGAGATGACCGCGACGATGTCGGTGACATCGCGCACCTTCGCAACGTCTTCGTCGACGATCCCCATCGCCGCGCAGCCTACCGCCCGCGCGATCCGCCGAACATGCGTTCGGCAGTGGATTCGGCGTCAGTCGTCCGCACGCTCGAGCACGCTGCGGGCCGCGGCGAGGCGGGCCACGGGAACCCGATAGGGCGAGCACGACACGTAGTCGAGACCCGCGTCGACCACGAAGCCGCGGATCGAGGCCGGATCGCCCCCGTGCTCACCACACACACCGAGCTTCGGACGACCGCCGGCGGCCGTGGCCGCCCGTCGGCTCGCCCCGGCCACCAGCTCGAGCACCGTGGGATGCACCTCGGAGAAGGGGTTCTCGTCGAGCAGGCCGAGCTCCAGATATCGACCCATGAGGCGGGCCTCGACGTCGTCTCGGGAGAACCCGAGGGTCATCTGGGTCAGGTCGTTCGTGCCGAACGAACAGAAGTCGACCACCTCGGCGATCTCGTCGGCCGACAGCGCAGCGGCCGGCGTCTCGATCATCGTGCCCACCGCCACCTCGCCGGCGGCGTCGCCGAGCACGGCGAGCTCGTCCGCGATCCAGGTCCGCACGAGCGAGATCTCCGCCGCACCGATGACGAGCGGGATCATGATCTCGACCACGGGGTGTCCGCCGGCGTCACGGCGGGCGGCGATCGCGGACGCGATCGCCCGCACCTGCATCCGGACCAGCTCCGGGCGCAACACGCCGAGGCGCACACCCCGGGTGCCGATCATCGGGTTGAACTCGTGCCAGGCACGGGCGGCCTCGAGCAGCCGGCGCCCCTCGTCGTCGAGTGCGCCGGTGGCCTCGGCCACGACGAGGTCGTCGAGGTGGGGCAGGAACTCGTGCAGCGGCGGATCGAGTAGGCGGACCGTGACCGGTAGGCCGTCCATCGCCTCGAACAGGGCGACGAAGTCGGTGAGCTGCGCCCGCTCGAGTTCGACGAGCGCCGTGGCGGCGGCCGTCTCGTCGGCGGCCAGCACATAGGCCTGGATCAGCGGGAGCCGTTCGCCGAGGAACTGGTGCTCGGTGCGGCAGAGTCCGATGCCCTCGGCCCCGAAGTCCCGGGCGACCTTCGCATCGTCACCGGTGTCGGCGTTGGCCCGCACACCGACCACACCGGCACGGATCTCGTCGGCCCAGCCGAGCACCACGTCGAGTTCCGCAGGGACCTCGTCGTCGTCGACGGACACCGCACCCACGAACACCTCGCCCGAGGAGCCGTCGATCGAGATGACGTCACCCGAGCGCACCACGACGTCGCCGACCCGGAAGTGATCCTCCCCGATCTCGATCGCCTCGGCACCACAGACGGCGGGGGTGCCACGCCCGCGGGCGATGACCGCGGCGTGCGAGGCCAGACCACCGCGGGCGGTCAGGATCCCCTCGGCGATCGCCATCCCCGGCTCATCCGCGGGGTTGGTCTCGGGTCGGACGAGGATCACGTCGTCGCCCTCGTCGAAGCGGTCGAGGGCCTCATCGGCGGAGAACACGGCTCGCCCGACCGCCGCGCCCGGTGAAGCACCGAGGCCGGCGGTCACGGGTCCACCGCCACCACCGGAGACCTGGGCGTGCAGGAGCTCCTCGACGCCGGCCGGGTCGACCGTGGCGACGGCGGCCGACCGACTCAGCCCCAGATCCCCCGGGTCGGTGAACGCCACGGCGAGGCGCACCGCGGCCAGCCCGGAGCGCACCATCGGCCGCACCGACACCACATCGGTGTCGTCGAGCACGAGCTCGACGGCGTCGCCGAGGCCGACCTCGGCGGTGGCGAGTTGCTCGGCCCACGCAGCCGCCCGCGCCGGGTCGAGCTCGGTCAGCGGACGGAGGCCGGCCCAGTCGGGCCCGACCCCGGGCTCGACCAGGGCACCGAGTCTCGTCGACGCGCCGGTTCGCGGGTCACGGCTGAACAGATGCGGACGCAGCTCGGACATGGCGCCCGAACCTAGTTCGGGTGTGACGCAGGTCGCAGACCCGGAATCAGGCGAGCCGCTCGGCCAGGTAGGCGGCCAGCTGGTCGATGGCGACCCGCTCCTGGTCCATCGAGTCGCGCTCGCGCACCGTGACGGCCCGATCCTCGAGGGTGTCGAAGTCGACGGTCACGCAGAACGGCGTGCCGATCTCGTCCTGACGGCGATAGCGCTTGCCGATGTTCTGCGTCTCGTCGTAGTCGCACATCCACGAACCGGCGACGAGGTCGTACACCTCGCCGGCGACGCCGGAGAGCTCGGGCTTCTTCGACAGCGGCAACACGGCCACCTGATACGGCGCCAGACGATGATGGAGCCGCAGCACGACACGGGAGTCCTTCCCGTCATTCAGCGACTCCTCGTCGTAGGCGTCCATGAGGAACGCCATCATCGTGCGGGTCGCACCGGCGGCCGGCTCGATCACGTGGGGGACGTAGCGCTCGTTGGTGGCCTGATCGAAGTAGTCGAGCTTGTTGCCCGAGTGCTCCGCGTGCTGGGTCAGGTCGTAGTCGCCACGGTTGGCGATGCCCTCGAGCTCATCCCAGCCCCACGGGAACAGGTACTCCACGTCGGAGGTGCCCGAGGAGTAGTGGGAGAGCTCGTCGGCGTCGTGGGCGCGCAGGCGGATCTTCTCGGGCGACATGCCGAGATCGAGGTACCACTGCATGCGCTGCTCGCACCAGTAGCGGTACCACTCGTCGGCCTCGGCCGGCGGGACGAAGAACTCCATCTCCATCTGCTCGAACTCGCGGGTCCGGAACACGAAGTTGCCGGGGGTGATCTCGTTGCGGAAGCTCTTGCCGATCTGGGCGATGCCGAAGGGCGGCTTCTTGCGGCTCGCGTACTGGACCGACGCGAAGTTCACGAACATGCCCTGGGCCGTCTCGGGCCGGAGGTAGACCTCGTGGCCCGCGCCCTCGACGGGGCCGGCGTGGGTCTTGAACATCAGGTTGAACGCCCGGGGCTCGGTGAACTGGCCCTCGGCTCCGCACGTGGGGCACACGTTCGGGTCGTCGAGCTTGTCCTGACGGTGGCGGGCGTTGCAGTTCTTGCAGTCGACGAGCGGATCGCTGAAGTTCGCGAGGTGCCCCGACGCCTCCCACACCTGCGGGGGCGACAGGATCGCGGCATCGAGCCCGACGACGTCGCGGCGGCGCTGCACCATCGTGCGCCACCACTCGTTCTTGACGTTGCGGAGCAACAGCACGCCGATGGGGCCGTAGTCGTAGGTCGAGCGGAAACCGCCGTAGATCTCGGCGGACGGGAACACGATGCCGCGCCGCTTGCAGAGGTTCACGATCGTGTCGAACAGTTCGGGTGTCGCGTCGTCGGAAGCGCTCTTGACCATGGCCGCAGGGTAACCAGCGGGATCCGGTGCGGGGACGGGATTCGGGCCGACGGGAGATGCATGACGGGTCGCTGACTCAGGGGCGATCCTCGGCCAGAATGGATGGGTGCTCGCGCCTTCCCTGACCGATGTCCTGCGTCGCCGGATCTTCGCGTCCCTGGTCGACCTCGGGCTCGTGGGTCTCGTGTCCGGCTTCGTCGCCCGCACCCAGTTCGAGACCTTCCGCCCCACCGACGTCGACGACCTCAGCGGCAACCCGATCTACTCGGCTGCCGACATCGACCGACTCAACGTGCTGCGGGGGTCGTTCAACCGCCTGATCGAGCGCGGCGACACCCTCCACGTCATCGATCTGACAGGCACGATCCTGACCGTCACGGTGGCGCTGCTGACCGGGCTGTTGCTCTTCGTCCTGCTGCCCTCCAACGGCGGGTGGTCGCCGGGCCAGAAACTCTTCGGACTCCGGGTCGTGGACGCGAAGGGCGAGGACGCCGGCCTGGGCGCCAACCTGGTCCGCACCGTCGCCGGCCTGATCGACGGCTTCCCCTGGTTCCTGCCCGGACTGCTCGGTTGGTTGCTCGCCCGTGGCGACATCCATCACCGGCGCCTCGGCGATCGTCTCGGGAAGACGTTCGTGATCGACGGGCGCGAGCCGATCACCTTCGTCGATCCGGCCACGCTCGAGGCGCGGGCACAACGTCGCCAGCGGCGAGCCGAGGCCCAGGCGACGGCCGAGACCGCCTCGGCGTCGACCGACCTCGACTCGATGGTCGACCTCGACAACCGTCTCGCCGCCGAAGCCGAGGCCGGACTCGAGGCGGGCATGCCGGACGCACCCGACTTCTCGATGCCCGATGCTCCCGCCGCCGACCTCGACAGCGGCTTCCACGTCCCCGACGACCTCATGCCGGAGACACCCGGTCTCGACCCCCGGGTCGAGGTCGATGCCGGCCTGCCGCCGATGCCGACGGCCGACACCACCGCCCCGCCGCCGTTCGACCTGCCCGACCTGACACCGACCCCGGTGACCGACGGGTTCGACACCCCGCCCGCACCCGTCGCCGACCCGATCTCCAGCGCCGCCGCCAGCCCCGCCCCCGAGGCGGCCCCGGCCGACGCGGCGTTCTCGATCGATCTCGGCGCCGACCCCGCCACCTCGACCGTGCGCTCCGAGCGGCGGGCCCGTGCGCCTCGGCCCACCCACCGCACGCCGCCGGCCCACCGCTCCGCCGCACCGGCGGCGGATGGCCCCGGCGAATGGGACGCACCGGTCGCCTCGACGGCGCCCGTGTGGCAGCCCGACGGCACGGCTGCGGGCACCGAGCCGCAGGCGAGCGGTGTGACCGAGCCGCAGGCGAGCGGTGTGACCGAGCCGCAGGCGAGCGGTGTGACCGAGC
>JAHDBV010000037.1:13695-15807 GCA_020630195.1 Acidimicrobiales bacterium | reverse complement strand
ACCGAGCCGCAGGCGAGCGGTGTGACCGAGCCGCAGGCGAGCGGTGTGACCGAGCCGCAGGCGAGTGGCATCGACGAGTTCTCACTCGACCCGGCCCCCGAGGCCGGAGCGGGCGAGCTCGGGCATCTGGACGACGCGTCGTTCGCACTCGGCGGTGCGGCGGCCGCACCGACCTCGGGCGCCGAGGCCAGTGGTCCGGACCCGGACGACGTCGTCTGGAACGACCAGTGGCAGGCCTGGCTCTACTGGGACGCCAACGGCGGACGCTGGATGCGCCACGAGCCCGACCGCAACGTCTGGATCCCGATCTCCTGACTCAGGAGAGGTGGGTTCGCACCACCTCGGCGGCTCGCAGTCGTTGTTCGAGCTGGTGCTCGAGCATCGTGGAACACACCGCCTCGAGTTGTGCCGCCTGGGTCTCACTCCCGGCCGCCATGGCCTCACGGATCCGGCCTTCGGCGACGAGCGCCAGCACCTCGAAGGTGTCCGGATCGATGGGTTCACCCAGACGATCGTCCCGGCACGTCGCGCCTCCCGAGCGGACGTCGAAGGCGACCAGCTCGTCCTGGCGCCCGCAGGTCACACAGGCATCGACCGATGGCCGGAGCCCTTCGAGGGTGAGGAGCTTGACGACGAAGGCGGCCACCACCAGGGGGTGGCCCGAACGGTCGAGCTCCCGCATGGCGCCCAGCAGCAACTTGTGCAGAGCCGGGTCGCTCTCGCGGTCGGTGCTCATCCGCTCGACGGCTTCGAGCATCACGGCGAGCCGGCCATAACGACCGAGGTCGCTCCGCAGCGACTCGAGCCGCTCCCGGGTCTCGACCTGGGTGACGATGTCGAGATCGCCACGCCCTTCGTAGAGCTGGACGTGCACGATCGAGCCCGGCTCCAGCCGGGCACCGAACTTGGAGCGGGTCCGGCGGATCCCCTTCGCCACCGCCCGGACCTGACCGCGGCCGCGGGTCAGCATCACGACGATGCGATCGGCTTCACCCAGTTTGTGGGTCCGCAGGACGATGGCGTCGTCCCGGACGAGGGCCACGACGGCCTCAGTTGCTGAGCCCGCCGAATCGTCGGGTCCGCTGCTGGAACTCCGCCACCGCGTCGGCGAGATGCTGACGGCGGAAGTCGGGCCAGAGGGTGTCGACGAAGACGAGCTCGGAGTAGGCCAGCTCCCACAGCAGGAAGTTCGAGATCCGGTACTCGCCCGACGTGCGGACCATGAGGTCGACCGCCGGCATGTCCGGGTCGTACAGGTGGGAGGTGATGGCCTGTTCGGTGATCTGATCGGGACCGGCACCGGCCGCCACCAACTCACGCACCGCGTCGATGATCTCGGCCCGGCCGCCGTAGTTGAAGGCGATCGTGAGCGTGAGCTTCGTGTTGTGCGCGGTCTTGGCGATCGACTCGTCCATGCGGTTGATCAGGCGCTTCGGCACCCGCCAGTCGCGCCGACCGATGAACCGCACCCGCACACCGAGCTCCTCCAACTCGTCGACACGCCGCATGAGCAGCGACTCGTTGAAGCGCATCAGGTAGCGCACCTCGTCGACGGGCCGGCGCCAGTTCTCGGTCGAGAACGCGTAGACGGTCATCCACTCGACACCGAGCTCGAGGGCGCCGTGCACGGCGTCGAAGAGCGCCTCTTCACCGGCCGCGTGGCC
The DNA here is from genome assembly GCA_020630195.1 of Acidimicrobiales bacterium. Taxonomy (GTDB): domain Bacteria; phylum Actinomycetota; class Acidimicrobiia; order Acidimicrobiales; family SZUA-35; genus JAHDBV01. Next base: position 14,143 of record JAHDBV010000037.1, on the reverse strand, counting down.
GTCGGTCCGCTTGAGCCCCCGACGTTCCGCCCACCGGCCGTTGCCGTCCATCACGCAGGCGACATGGCTGGGCACCTGCTGGAGATCGACACGACTCAGGTCCATGTCGGCGACGGTACCGCTTGTGGCCCACCGGACGGCGGAGCCTGCGGGGCTTCCGCTATTCGGCGCTGGTCGGCGTCGCCGAGGACGGGGTCGTCGGGGTCGCCGTCGTGGGCGGGGACGTCGGCGCCGAGGTCGGAGCGGACGTCGGGGGCGAGGTCGGCGTCGTGGTGGGAGCCGACGTGGGCGCCGAGGTCGGCGCCGATGTGGGTGCCGAGGTCGGCGTCGTCGTCGGCGTGGACGTCGGAGTCGATGTGGGCGTCGAGGTCGGCGTCGTCGTCGGCGTGGACGTGGGAGCCGAGGTGGGTGCCGAGGTCGGCGTCGTCGTCGGCGTCGTGGTGGGCAC
>JAHDBV010000037.1:0-13595 GCA_020630195.1 Acidimicrobiales bacterium | reverse complement strand
GGCACCGTCGTGGGCACGGTGGTCGCGAACGTCGGGGGCGTCGTCGGGATCGTGACCCGCGTCGTCGTGGTCGGCCGTGTCGTGGTCGTGGTCACGAAGGTCGGCGGTGTCGTCGGGATCGTGATGCGGGTCGTCGTGGTGATGCGACGGGTCGTCGTCGTGGTCGGACGGGTCGTCGTCGTGGTGAACCGCGTGGTGCTCACCGTCGTCGGACGCGCCGTCGTGGTGGTGAACCGCGTGGTGCTGGCGGTCGTCGCGGCCGTCGTGGTGGTGAACCGCGTGGTGCTCGCCGTCGTCGCCCGGGTCGTGGTGGTGAAGCGGGTGGTCGTGGCCGTGGTCGCCCGGGTGGTCGCCGGAGCGGCCGTCGTGCCCGGCGCTTCGGTCGTCTCGGTCGTGCTGGTGTCGGTCGAGGACGTCGTCGCCACGGTCGAGGTGGTCGTGTCGTCGAGCACGATCGCCGCCGCGGATTCCCCGCTGGCACCGGCGGGCTCACCGGGGACGGTGGTGGTCGGCCCGCCCGGCATCTTCTCGGTGGTGGGAACGGCCCGGCTCGCGACCTCGACCGCCTCGGGGGAACCGAGCTGGGTCCATGCAACACCGGAGGCCCCGACGGCGACGAGTGCCGCCGCGAGCAGCACCGCACGGCGCCGATCGGGTTCGTCGTCGTCGACGGCCGGCACGAACGTGACCGACGAGATCATCGACGCCGAGCCGGGCAGCTGGACGACGGGGTCGCCACCGCCGAGCCCGGCGACATCGGCCCGGCCGGCCGAGGGCAGCCGGAGATCGGGAACCACGGCGCCACCGCCGGCTGTCGCGGCGGGCAGATCGAGTCGCACCTTGGGCGCCGTCACACGGGGACCGTCGAGGGCACCCGGAACGATCGGCGCGGGGGCCACCGGCGCCGGCGCGGGGTCGGCCGGCCGATCGAGACGGATGAGGGGCGCCGCCGGGGCCGCCGGCGGGGCCGGGCGTGGGCTCGGGACCACCTTCGCCACCGACGGCGTCGGCGGGGTCGGCGGGGTCGGCGGTGCGGGACGGGCCGGAGGACGTTCGAGCGTCAGCGGCGGGGTGGGCGGCACCTCGGCGACCGGGGGCGCCACCGGAACGGGCGCTGCGTCGGTCGGGGTGTCCCCCAGGTCGATGACCGGGGCACCGGCGCGGAGGTCGACCACGGCGTCGTTCTCGCCGAGCAGGAAGGCGGCGAGCGCCGATGCGGCGTCGCTGCTGATCGTGGGGGGTGAACTGGTCATGGGTACGACAGATCTCGAACTCGACAAGGATGCCCGCCCCTGCCCCGCTCAGACTACCCCGCCGACCGGCCGGCGGTCTGTCTCGAAAACCACCCAGGGCGTCGTTACGGTGCAGGGGTGTCCGACGTCTCCTCCCTGCTCACGCAGGTCACCGGCCAACTGGACGGCGGCGAGGTCCGGGACGGACAGCTCGAGATGGCCGAAGCCATCGCCGCGGCGGTGGGTCAGGACGCCACCGTGTTGGTCGAAGCCGGCACCGGCACCGGCAAGTCGCTCGCCTATCTCACCCCGACCGTCGCCGGGGCCGATCGTGTGATCATCGCGACGGCGACGATCGCACTCCAGAGCCAGCTGCTCCACAACGACATCCCGACACTGGCCGCCGGGCTCGACCGGGACATCGACGCCGTGCTGCTGAAGGGCCGGTCCAACTACCTCTGCCGGCAGCGGCTCGAGGAGCTCACGAACGTGCCCCGCACGGAGCAGTTGCAGCTCACCGGCGGGCGGAATCGGGCCGAGGAGGTCGAGTCGATCCGGGAGTGGGCCGAGCAGACCCGCACCGGCGACCGAGAGGAGCTCGATCCCGCTCCCCCGTCGGAGGTCTGGTCGGCGGTGTCGGTCGGCCCCGACGAATGCCCGGGTGCGGCCCGCTGCCCCGCCGGGGGCCGCTGCTTCGCCGAGGCCGCCCGTGACGCCGCCGCGGAGGCCGACGTGATCATCACGAACCACCACTACTACGGGCTCGACATCGACAACGACGGGGCGTTGCTCCCCGAACACGACATCGTCGTGTTCGACGAGGCCCACCATCTGCCCGAGACCTTCGGTGCCACGTGTGGCACCGAGATCTCCGGCACACGGCTCCGTTCCCTCGCCCGTCGGGTCCGGGCGGTGCTGACCGACACCGACCTGCCCGAGCTGCTCGATGCGTCCGCCGCGTCGGTCGACGAGCTGCTCCGCCCCGCACTCGGGGATCGTCTCGAGCTCGACGCCGAACTCCTGGCCGCGCTCGTCACCGCCCGGGACCGGGCCGACCAGGTGCTCGCCGCGCTCCGCAAGCTCGACCGTGCCGACGACGAGACACCGTCGGGTGATCAGACGGTCGCCGCCCGGATCCGGCGCGGACTCACCTCCGCGACCGCCGTGATCGGGGCGATCGACCTGTTCTTCGCCGCCGATGACGACGATGTCGTCTGGGTCGACGGTTCGGGCTTCCAACCGGTGCTGCGGCTCACCCCGCTCGACCTCGGGGAGATCCTCACCGACCGGCTGTGGGGCAGCCGGACGGCGGTGCTCACCTCCGCCACCCTCGCCGACGACGTCCCCGGCCAGCTCGGCCTCGGTGACGACGAGATCCTCCGGGTCGATTCGCCGTTCGACTACCCCGAGCAGGCGCTGCTCTACTGCGCCGCCGACCTGCCCGAGCCCCGCCTCGATCCCGATCGATCCGCCACGCTCGGCCGCCTCACCGAGTTGGTGGAGGCCGCCGGCGGCCGCACGCTCGCACTCAGCACCTCGTGGCGGGCGATGGAAGCGACCGCCGAGCACCTGCGTGAACACACCGACTTCGAGGTGCTCGTCCAGGGTGAGGCGGCCAAGAACGTGCTCGTCGAGCAGTTCCGCGACGACCCCCGCTCGGTGCTGGTGGCGACGATGTCGTTCTGGCAGGGCATCGACGTGCCCGGCCCGACGCTGTCCCTCGTGACCATCGACCGGTTGCCCTTCCCCCGGCCCGACGAGCCGGTCACCCAGGCCCGGCGTGACCGGGCCGGACGGTACGCGTTCCGAGACGTCGACCTTCCCCGGGCGAAGACCCTGTTGGCCCAGGGGGTCGGACGCCTGATCCGTCGCCGGACCGACCGGGGTGTGGTCGCCGTGCTCGACAGTCGGCTCGCCACCAAGAAGAGCTACCGGTGGGAGCTCATCCAGGCGCTGCCGCCGATGGCCCGCACGGGTGAGCTCGACGCCGTGCTCGACCGGCTCCGGGAGCTCGACGCCGCCGATCCGGTCGGATGAACGGCGTCCGCCTCATCACGGCCCTGAGCGGGCCGCTGGTGCTCGTCGCCTTCGCGCTCGGCAGCCTCGCGCACACCCGCCTGCGCCGGGCCGGCCGATCGGCGTTCCTCGCCGCGCTCGCGGTGGCGACGAGCCTAACGGTGTGGCTGGTGGCCGAAGCGCTCGCCCCCGGGGTCAGCCGCTTCGGGCAGAGCTCGGCGGTCGGGTTCCTGTCGTCGCAGGTGCTCACGGTGTGGGAGGCCCTCGCCCTGTGGAGTGGTGCCGCCTTCGTGATCGGTTCGATGATCGGGCTCGATCGGACCGACGGGTTCCGACTCGTCCGGGGCGACCGGGGTCTCGGGCCCGCCGCGGCGCTGCTCGCACTCCATCTGCCACTCACCCTCGTGCCCGCCGTGTTCGCCGGGGTCGGCGCCCGAGCCGTGTCGGTCGACACCCGCCCGACGGTGATCGCCGCGGTGTTGGGGGCGATCTCGACCGAGTGGATGTTCTCGGTGCTCGATCCGGCCACGCCGTGGGGTGTGGTGCACGGCCCGGAGACCGCGCTGTGGGCGCTGGTGCTCGGTGGGGCGTTGCTGGTGCGGGAGGGGCTCGAGCCGGGCGACCGGAACGGGCGTCGTCAGTAACCGAGCCGTTCGACCGCGGCCGGATCCTGCTGCCAACCGGGATCGACACTGACGACGAGTTCGAGGAACGTGCCCTCGGGCAGCGACGCCCGGGCCCGGGTGCCGACGTCTTTGAGCACCTGACCGCCCTTGCCGATCACCATGCCCTTCTGGGACTCACGCTCGACGAGGATCTCGACGCGGATGCGCTTGTCCTCCCACTCCACGACCCGGGTCGCGATCGAGTGCGGCAGCTCCTGGCGGGTCACCCGCAGGAGCTGCTCCCGGACGAGTTCGGCCACCCAGCGGTCCTCCGCGGTGTCGGTCGACATGTCGGTCGGGTACCAGGGCGGACCCTCCGGCAGGCGCGAGGCGAGGTGGTCGCGCAGCGCCTCCACACCGGTCCCCCGCCGGGCCGACACCGGGAAGTAGGCGGAGGCGTCGAGTGGTGCGACGGCCGTGAGCTGTTCGAGCACGCGCTCGGAGTCGAGCCCGTCGATCTTGTTCACCACGACCACCGTCTTGGCCGGGTCGAGGCGTTCGGCGAGCATCTTGTCGCCCCGCCCGAACCCGGAACGACCATCGATCACGAGACACACGACGTCGACCCCGGAGCGGGCATCGTCGGCGGTGTGGTTCAGCCGGTCGCCGAGCGCCGAACGGGGCTTGTGGATGCCCGGGGTGTCGACGAAGACGATCTGCACGTCGTCGCCGTGGTGGATGCCCCGGATCTGATGTCGGGTGGTCTGAGCCTTGTCCGACACGATCGACACCTTCTCCCCGAGGAGACGGTTGAGCAGCGTCGACTTGCCGACGTTGGGGCGGCCGAGCAGCGCCACGAACCCGGATCGGAACGGCGTCGAACCGGTCTCGGGGGTGGAGTCGGATTCGGTCATCGGTGGATCTCCTCGATCACTTCGGCGGCGACCCGTCGGGCCATCACCTTCGTCACCCGGCGTCCGGTGACCCGTTCGACGACGAGCCGGACACCCGGCTCGTCGATGGTGTCGTTGACCTTGGGCAGACGCCCGAGCCGGTCGAGCACGAGACCGGCGACCGTGTCGAAGTCGCCCTCGGGCAGTTCCCAGCCGGTGAGGTCGTGGAACTCGTCGATCAGGATGCGGCCGTCGACACGCACGGCGCCGTCGGGCTGACGCTCCACGAGCGCCTCCTCGACGTCGTATTCGTCGACGATCTCCCCGACGATCTCCTCGATCAGGTCCTCGAGCGTGACGAGACCGGCGATGCCGCCGTATTCGTCGACGGCGAGTGCCATGTGGAACGACTCGGTCTGCATCTCCCGGAGCAGCTGCGGGACCTTCTTCGTCTCGGGCACGAACCGTGGGGGTCGGATCAACTCCGACACCGCCCGATCGTCCTCGCCGGCCAGCTCGGCCCGGATCAGATCCTTGACGTAGACGAGGCCGACGACGTCGTCGATGTCGTCGCCGACCGCCGGGAGCCGCGAGTAGCCGGCGTTCGAGCCGACCTCCAGCGCATCGACCACGGTCGCCGTGCCGGCGATGGTCGTCATGTCGGGCCGGGGCACCATCACCTCACGGACGATCGTGTCGCCGAACTCGATGACCGACTCGATCAGGTCCCGCCCGTCGGAGTCCAACACCTCGTCGGCCACGGCCGCGTCCGCGAGGGCCACGAGTTCCTCGGCCGAGGCGAACGGGCCCGAGCGCAGGCCCTTGCCGGGCAGGATCGCGTTGCCGACACCGATCAGCCCGCGGGCCACGAGCCCCACGACGGGTGAGCGGACGAGGGCCGCCACGGGCCGGGCGGCGGCGAGCGACACCCGGTCGGTGTGGAGGATCGCGAACGTCCGGGGCATCACCTCGACCACGACGTAGAGCACCGCGACGTTGGCGACGGCGAGCAGGATCAGCCCGGCGCTACCCACTCGGTCACGGACGAGCACCGTCACCACGACCACCTCGGCGACGACGAACACGAGACCGACGAGGCGGAGCGGGTTGAGGATCCGTTCCGGTTCGGTCAACAGACGTCCGAGGCGGGCGGCACGGACCGGGTGGTCGTCCTCGAGCAGTTCGGCACGAGCGGCGCTCGAACGGGTGAGTGCCGTCTCGGCCAGGGTCACGAGCCCGGCCAACACGAGCAGCACCACCGCGGCGCCGAGTCCGATCAGCAGATTCACGAGGGGTCACCGGGATGCTCGACACCCCAGACGGCCAGGTGTTCGGCCTCCCGGGCCTGCATCACGGCTCGTTCGCCGGGCTCCGCGTGGTCGTGGCCGAGCACGTGGAGGGCGCCGTGGATGCCGAGCAGGAGCCGTTCGCCACGGACGTCGCCGACGTGGCCGGCCGCCTGGCGGTCGCTGATCTCGGGGCAGATGACGATCGAGCCGAGCAACGGTGGGCCGCCGAGGGAGGCGAGGGGATCGTCGGGGTCGTCGTCGATCGGGAACGACACGACATCGGTCGGACCCGTTCCGCCGAGGTGTGCCTCGTTCAGCTCGCGGATCTCGTCGACCCCCACGAACCGCAACTCCACCACACCCGCACGGCCGCCGTCGACCGCGATGACCCGTCGCACCGCCTCGGCCACCTCGTCGAGCGCGGCGGTGTCGAGCCCGACGCCTTCATCCGATTCGGCGTCGACGATCACCGTGGGTTCGTCCGGAGACTCACCCTCCATGGGTGTCTCCGGCGGCCTTCTCGTAGGCGTCGACGATGTCCTGCACGATCCGATGGCGAACGACGTCTCGGGAACCGAGGTGCACGAACGAGACACCGTCGACCTCGCCGAGGATCTTCTCGAGCGCGGACAGGCCGGACCGGCCGCCGCCGAGGTCGACCTGGGTGCGGTCGCCGGTGATCACACACTTCGACCCGAAGCCGATGCGGGTCAGGAACATCTTCATCTGTTCGGGCGTCGTGTTCTGCGCCTCGTCGAGGATGATGAAGCTGTCGTTCAGGGTGCGGCCGCGCATGAAGGCGAGCGGCGCGACCTCGACGGCGTCGCGCTCCATGAACTTGTTCATGCCGTCGGGGCCCACCATGTCGTGGAGGGCGTCGTAGAGCGGCCGCAGGTACGGGTCGACCTTGGCCATGAGGTCTCCGGGGAGGAAGCCCAACCGCTCCCCCGCCTCGACCGCCGGCCGGGTCAGGATGATGCGCTGCACCTCTTTGGCCTGGAGCGATCGGACGGCGGCGGCGACGGCCAGCCACGACTTCCCGGTACCGGCCGGACCGATCCCGAACGTCACGGTGTTGGTCCGGATGGCGTCGAGGTAGCGCTTCTGTCCGGCGGTCTTCGGGCGGACGGCCTTGCCCCGGGCCGTGGTGAGCAGTCGATCGGTGAGGATGTCCGCCGCGGAGGCGTCCGCTCGGACCATGTCGATGGCACGGGCGACCACGGCCGGACCGATCTGCTGGCCCGACTCGATCACGACCACCAGGTCTTCGATGACGCGGGCCGCGGTGGCGGCGTCGGGGCCCGACACCGAGATCTCGTTGCCACGGACGTGGATCTCCGCGTCGAACGCGTCCTCCACGACACGGAGGTACTGGTCGCGCTCACCGAGCAGGCCGACCATGAGGTGGTTGCCGGGCACGTGGATCTTGACGGCGCCGGCCGGTGAGGGAGCGTGGGAGGTCATGGGTTCCGCAAGGCTACCGGTCCTGCGCCCCTGGCTACAGTGAGATCCGGAGGGCACGCCCCGGCGTCGCCTCCCCCTCTGGCCCCCGGCCACGTTCCGCCCCGACACGAGGACGTCCGCCATGCCAGCCCCGACCACTCCCGACCCGACGCGTCCACACCTGCGCCGACGGACCGACGGCACGCTCGTCGTGCGCCGGTCGATCGACGACCCGGATGAACACCGGCGACGGGCCCGGTGGCTCGAACGCCACGGCGGTGACGGTCTCGAGACACTCCTCGACGCTTCACCCGGTCGGCTCGAGACCCGCCACGAGCCGGCCGTGGCGCTCACCGCCGCGGTGCCCGGCCCCGACGAGGCCGCGCCGATCCTGGCGGCGGTGGCCTCGGTGCTGTGTCGGCTGCGGGACGCGTCGACACGCCACGGAGGACTCGGCCCCGACGACGTGTTGATCCTCGGATCGGCCGAGCCCGGCCGATCGACCGACGTCGTGCTGCGGTGGCCGGGGTCGGGCACGGTCGAGGACGACGAACTCGCGCTCGCCACGATCGTGGCGTGGCTGCACCGACGATGGACCCGCGACGGGATCGACCCCGGCCCCCACACCGCCGCCTGGTCGTCGCTCGCCGACACCGACCGGCCACGTCCGCTGCACCGGGCCCTCGCGATGCTCGAGCGGATGGACGACGCCGAGCGAACGGCGGCGGGTGGTGGCGTCCCGATCCCGATCGGGGGGCTCGCCGTCGGCGCCGCCGTGGCCGCCATCGGCCTCGTCGGTGCGATCGCCGGTGTCCGATCGGGTGGTGATCCCGCCGAGGCCGCCCGGCACGACCCGCCGGCCTCGGGCCCGACGGTCGATCTCGAGGGCCTGCGCTACCGCCTCGGCCGACCGGGCGACGTGGTGGCGCCGCTGCCGCCGTGGTGTGGCCCGGCGGCGGTGCTGCTCCGCCCCGCCGACGGGCGGGTCTGGCTGGCCGAGGTCGAGCGCGACCCCGTCGCGCTCGCCGACGTTCCGGGCGCGGCGACGATCGGGGCCATCGACTGTGACGGCGTGGAGCTACGCGGCGCGGCCGGCAGCGTGCGGGTGGGGTTCAGCTCTTGAGCTGAGCGAGCCCGAGGTCGTGGAGACGGTCGACCGTGTCCTCCACCTGGGTCCCGAGGATGCAGGCGATCGCCCGCAGGTCGTCCTGGCGCACGGTCAACACCCGACCGTTGAAGTCCTGGCGCTGCACCTGGATCATCGACAGGTAGCGACCGAGCATCTCGCCCTCGGGGCCGACGACCTGGTCGAGCCGGGTCAGGTCGAGGGTCACGCCGGCCGCGCGACCGGTGCGGTCGGTGAGGTCGACGACGCCGTCGGTCATCGGCGACGACCGGGGCAGCAGCTGGTCGACGGGCACCGCGTAGAAGCGTGCGAGCCGCTCGAGCCGGGGCACCGAGATGGCCCGCTCGCCGCGCTCGTAGGCACCGAGCACGGAGGCCTTGAACTCCTGCTCCGACTGCGCCTCGACGTCCTGGAGGGACAACTTCTTCTGACGACGAATCACCCGAAGCCGGTCGCCCACGCGGCGTGCGTAGGCCTGTGCGGCTTCGTTCAGTTCTTCGGCCATGCGGGAACCCTCCAACGACGTGCCGGTCGCCCATCCGGCTCGGGCCACGCTAGGCGTCCATCACCCGTTGTTCAACCACGAAGAGAGGGTTCCGCCACGAAGAGCGGCCGATGCCGGCCTGACCCGCCGGTCACTTCCCGTCGACGGCCCGTCCGGCGAGATGGACGGCCACGGCCAGGCATGCGGTCTCGGCCCGCAGCACCAGTGGCCCCAGACCGACCATCGGACGTCCGGCGAGCTCGGTCGGCGACCAGCCGCCCTCCGGCCCGACCGCCACCGACGACACGGTCGGTTCCGCCGCGAGATGCGGGCCGCCAGGTTCCGCGAACCGGATGTCGGGATGCTCCGCCACGAGCTCGGCCACCGAGGACGGACCCGACAACGAGGGCAGCCGGAGGCGGCGGCACTGCTCGCCCGCCGAACGGATGGTCGCCGCGAGCCTCGCTTCCTGCTTCGCCCACCGGGCGGGGTTCCAGCGCACGACGGAGCGTTCGGTCTCGAGCACCACGATGTGGTCGACCCCGAGCTCGGTGAGCTTCTGCACCGCCCACTCGGGACGATCACCTTTCACCGGCGCGAAGGCCACCACCGACGGGGGCCCGGCCGGCTCGGGCTCGAGTTCGATCGGACCGGGATCGACGAGCTCGGTGTCACCGAGCAGCGCCGAGCGCCACGATCCCCGGCCGTCCGCCAGCGTGATCGGGGTGTCCGGGCCGAGACGACGGACACGGGTCAGGTGGCGGCGGGCCACGTCGTCCAGAACGGGGACGGCGACGTCATCGACGTAGGCCAGGGGTCGGCGGCGGAGTCCGTCGTCCATCGCCCCCGCCGTCAGTTGAAACGGTTCCGCAGGCGGGAGGCGAAGCCCGACTTGGGCTCGGCGACCGATTCACCCCGCAGCTCGGCGAGACGCCGCAACAGCTCGTCCTGCTCGTCGTCGAGATCGGTCGGGGTGTCGAGCACGACCTCGAGGCGCAGATCGCCCCGTCCCCGTCCCTGCAGGCGTGGCACGCCGAGGTCCCGGAGCCGGATGGTGTGCCCGGGGCGGACACCGGCCGGGATCTCGACCTCCACCGGACCGTCGAAGGTCGCCATCTCGATGGTGGCGCCAAGCGCGGCCTGGGTCATCGCGACGTGGACGGGTGCATGGAGGTGCTCGTTGTGCCGGGTGAACACCGGATGGTCGGCGATCCGGACCTGGACGTACAGATCACCGGGCTCACCGCCGCGCACCCCCACCGCACCGCGGCCGGACAGACGCAACGTCGTGCCCGTGGCGACACCGGCCGGGATGTTGGCCGTGTAGGTCCGTTCCTCGATGGTGCGGCCCTCGCCGTTGCAGGTCCGGCAGGGGTCGGTGACGATCTGGCCCTCCCCACGACACCGCGGGCATGCCGCCGTGGTGACCATCTGGCCGAGGATGCTCTGGCGCACCTCACGCACCTGCCCCGCACCGCCGCACTGGACACACGTCTGGACGTCCGCACCCTCCGCCGCCCCGGAGGCGTCACAGGTGCCACACGGCACGGCCGTGCGGACCTCGACGTCCTTCTCGATGCCGGTGATGGCGTCGCCGAGGTCGAGATCGGCCACGACCTCGAGATCGAGGCCGCGGGTCGCGGCACCGGCCTGGCCGCCCATCCCTCCGCCGGCCATGTTGAAGAACTGCTCGAAGATGTCGCCGAGTCCGCCGCCGCCGAACGGATCGCCGCCGAAGCCGCCCTGGGGGCCGCCGGCGGAGCCGAACCGGTCGTAGTTGGCGCGCTTCGCGTCGTCGGACAACACCTCGTAGGCCTCGGCCACCTTCTTGAAGGTGTCCTCGGCCGCGGCGTCACCCGGGTTCGCGTCGGGGTGGTACTGCCGGGCCAGCTTCCGGTACGCCTTCTTGATCTCGTCCGCGCTGGCGTCTCGGGAGACCCCGAGGGTCTCGTAGTGGTCACTCACCTGCGATCATCCTTCGGTCAGGCGCTGCGAGAGCTGCCGACTCACGACGGCGACCGCCGCCATGGCCTGCGGGTAGTTCATTCGGGTCGGGCCGAGCACGGCGATGGAGCCGGCCGGTGATCCGTCCACCTCGTAGGGTGCCACCACGATCGACGCATCCGCGAGCGGTTCCAGTCCGGTCTCGTTCCCGATGGCCACATCGAGGCCCCGATCGACCACATCGGACAGCAGCGACACGACGACGAGTTGCTGTTCGAGGATCGACAACACCGTCGAGACCGTCTCGATCGCGTCGAACGAGTCGACGACCTTCGAGGTCCCGTCGATGTAGACCCGCTCGGGCTCGTCGGTGGCGACGAGGCCGCGGGCGGCCTGATCGACGAGGGCGTCGATGGTGGTCTCCCCCGTGGGGGTCACCACGCCGGGTTGGCCGTAGGGCCGTCGCTCGTGGGCGGCCCGCAGGGCGGCCGAGGCACGCTCCACCTCGTCCGCCGAGGCGTCACGATCCCATTCGAGTGTCTGCTTGTGGACCGCTCCGGTCGACAGCACCTCGACCGCGAGCGCCTGGCGATCACCGAGCCACACGAGCTGGAACGACCGGACCTCGGCCCGATCGTCGCCGGCGTCGACCACGACGGCGGCGTAGTCGGTGATCCCCGACAACAGACCGGCGGTGGAGCGCACGAGATCCTCGATCTCCCCGCGCATCCCCATGAAGAACTCACTGACCTGACGTCGCTCGCCGGGCTGGAGCCGGGCCCGCTCGATCGTGTCGACGAAGAAGCGGTAGCCCTTGTCCGACGGCACCCGACCCGCACTGGTGTGGGGTTGGAGGAGGTACCCGGCCGCCTCGAGGCTCGCCATGTCGTTGCGGACCGTCGCCGAGGAGACCTCGAGTGCCGCGCCGCGGGCGGCCGCGGACGATCCGACCGGCTGGGCCGTCTCGATGTACTCCTGCACGACCGCACAGAGGATGGCGGCCTTGCGGTCGTCGAGCGGCGAGCGGTCGTCGGCGGCGTCGGTCATGGCCCCCCGATGCTACCGACCGGCGGAGGACGGACCGGGAACGCCCTCAGGCCGCATCCGGGCCCGGCTCGGACAGCTCCTTCAACCGGGCCAACGACTCCGCCCGCTCGACCGCATGGTCGACGATCGGCCCCGGGTAGCCGGCCGGGGCTCCGGCCTTGCACGCCCACGGCTCCTGAAGGTCCTTGTCGGACAGATGGCCGATCTCGGGCACCCACCGACGCACGTAGGTGCCCTGCGGGTCGAACTTCCGACCCTGCGACACCGGGTTGAAGATCCGGAAGTACGGGGCGGCGTCGGTGCCCGTGCCCGCCACCCACTGCCAGCCGTGTTGGTTGGAGGCGAGGTCGCCGTCGACGAGGTGGTGCATGAAGAACCGTGCGCCACGGGTCCAGTCGATGTGCAGGTCCTTCACGAGGAACGACGCCACGATCATGCGGACCCGGTTGTGCATCCACCCTTCGGCCACGAGCTGACGCATGCCGGCGTCGACGACGGGATAGCCGGTGCGCCCCTCGCACCAGGCCGCGAAACGCTCGTCGGCGAGGGGGCCCTCGTCGACCCGCATGTTCGCCATCTTGGGCGACACCGAGTGCCGAGCCGTCTCCGGCCGGTTCCAGAGCACCTCGGCGTAGAACTCGCGCCAGGCGAGCTCGGAGCGCCACACGTCATGGGCGGCCACCCGCTCGGGGTGGGCGCCGTCGAGCACCGCGAGACGGGCCAGCAGCTGCCGGGGGTGCAGCTGGCCGTACTTCAGATACGGCGAGAGCCGGCTGGTGCGGTCGGCGCCCGGGTCGTTGCGGGCCTCGTCGTAGTCGGCGAGGTCGGTGCCGGCGAAGGTCTCGAAGCGTTCCCAGGCCGCCCGCTCCCCCGCCGGCGGCAGACGATCCGAGGTCGGTGCCGTGGTGGGCAGGTCGTCGACGGGCACCTCGCGGGCGTCGAACCACCGCACGGGCGCCGGGCCCGAGGCATCGGGCCAGCCGTGGGCCTTCCAGGCCCGGAAGAACGGGGTGAAGACCCGGTAGGGCGTGCCGCCACCGGTCACGACGTTGCCGGGCGGGATGGCATAGGGCGAGTCGACGAAGTCGACCGCCATGCCGAGCCCGGCGAGGTGGGTGCCCACCCGTTCGTCCCGAACCCGCCCGTGGGGGCCGAGGTCGTCGGTGGCGACCACCCGCGTGGCACCGAGTTCGGCGGCGAGCCGATGGAGCTCCGCCGCCGGATCGCCGTGGCGGAGGACGAGGCGGGTTCCCGAGGCGACGAGATCGGCGTCGAGGGCTCGCAACGACTCGACGAGGAAGTGCACCCGATTCGGCCCCGACGGACCGAGCAGCGCCGGGTCGAGCACGAACACCGGCACGACCGGGCCGTGGGCGGTCGCGGCCTCGAGGGCCGGATGGTCGGCCAGGCGCAGGTCGCGCCGGAACCAGAAGATGACGGGTGCGGTGCCGCTCGACTCGCTCACCCCCCGACCCTTCCCGAAATCCCCGCGGAAGGAGACATCCTGCGTGACCGA
>JAHDBV010000144.1 GCA_020630195.1 Acidimicrobiales bacterium | reverse complement strand
CTGATGCCGTCGGTCCCGGCTCGCCGACCGCCTGCGCCGCTGCGGCGCGGTGCGAACGGGGGAGCACTCTCGTGCCGGCGAAGCCGAGCAGGGCGGGCAGCAGGGAAACCGCCACGGCCACCGCAACGGCGACGACGATCGATGCCGAGTAGCCCAAGGCGGCGACGAAGGGGATGCCGGCGAGCTGGAGTCCGAGGATCGCCACCACCACGGTCCCGCCAGCGACCACGACGGCCTGGCCGGCGGTGGCGTTGGTCAGAGCAATCGACTCCTCCACCCCCATCCCTGCCTCGAGTTGGTCACGATGACGGCTCAGCACGAACAGGGCGTAGTCGATCCCCACCCCGAGACCGATCATCGTGCCCAGGCGGGGTGCCACCGAGGGGATGTCGATCACCGATCCCAGCAGGCCCACGATCGACAACCCGACCACCAGACCGAGCACCGCGACCCCCAGGGGCATCACCGTGGCCAACACCGCCCGGAATGTGACGAACAACACGATCAGCGCCGCGACCATCCCGATCATCTCGGCCGGGCCCGTCGTGCGCTCCTTCAGCAACGTCGGCAACTCCCCACCGAACTCGACCTGCACCCCAGCCTCCTCGGCGGGGCTCGCTGTCTCGATGAGCGCGTCGAGGGTGTCGCGTCCAACCTCTGCCGCCGACGCGTCGAACTGCACCGCGGCGAACGCTGTCGACGTGTCGGGCGAGATCGACCGCGGGCTCGCCAACGGGTCCGTCACCCCGAGCACGTGGTCCAGGCCCGCGACCTCGGCGACCGTCACACCGATCGCCGTAGCGGCGTCGGGATCGGTGACCGAGCCGTCGGCGACGTGGAACACCACCATCGCCGTGGCCCCCGCCCTCTCCGGGAACCGCTCGTCCAACACCTCCAGTGCCTGCTGGGACTCGACACCCGGCACCTCGAAATTGTCGACCGTCTCCCCACCAGCGACCCGATCGACGACCACCGCCCCCACCGCCACGGCCAGCCAGACCGCCACCACGATGGCGCGTCGTGTCGCAGCGACACGACCCAATCGAAACAGCCACTGCGCCATCACGAATCTCCGATCACAATTCTTGCAGTTGCTGCAATCTTGCGCTCAGTGTTGAAATCTGTCAAGATCTCGGTCGTGGCAGAGCTCGGACTACGGGAACGCAAACGCCAGCAACGACGCCAGGCCATCGAAGACGCGGCCATCGACCTGTTCGAGGCCAACGGGTTCGACGCCACCACGGTCGACGACATCGCTCGGGCAGCCGACATCGCCCCCCGCACCTTCTTCACCTACTTTCCCACCAAGGAAGACGTCGTCCTCGCCGACTACGCCGCCCGCCTCGACCGCATCGTCACCGAACTCCAACAACGACCCGAGACCGAACCCGCCTGGGCCGCCCTCCAGGCCGCATTCGCCACCGTCGCCGCCGACTACCAGGCCCAGCGCGACCAACTCATCCGGCGCTTCACCATCATGGCGACCACCCCGTCAGTGTTCGCCAGAAGCCTGCAACTCCAAGCCGGCTGGGAAGACACCCTCGCCGACACGCTCACCCGACGAACCGCCGCAGAGCCCAACGATCCGACACCGCGGCTCCATGCCGCCGCGGCCCTGGCCGCCATGCGCGCCTCACTCCAACACTGGCTCCGCACCGGCCACACACAACCCCTCCCCAAGATCGTCGGAGCCGCCTTCGACCAACTCGCCGACGGTCTCGGGTAACCACACCCACCGAGCCATCCCCTGCCGTCTCCGACGCGTCGCACCGGGCCGAGCTGAACCTCGGCCCCGGACAACGACCGGTGAGAGGTCAATCCCTCGGCTGGACGACGAAGAACCCGTAGGAGTAGCAGTCCGAGTACCGACCGAACATGCCGATCTCGGCCTCGGCCCCATCGGCCACCTCGGCGGCCGTCGGATCGTCGGGTAGTCGGTCCCGCAAATCAGTGATGCGGTCGCGCATCGGCGCGTAGTACTCGTCCCACCACGCCGCCGCCGGCAACACGAACGACCCGACCGTGCGATAGCCCGCCGCCGCGATCCGGGCCTCGACTCCTGCCCGGCCCGACATCGGCGGGTACTCGGCCGTCCACCACTCCCGAACCTCATCCGGCGGTGAGTCCACCAGCCACACCGGTTCGCTGAACGCCACCGTCCCACCCGGCGCCAATAGGGCCCGCCAGCCGGCCAGGGCCTCGGTCACCCCCACGTTGTAGATCGCGCCCTCGCACCAGATCAGATCCTGGGTCCCCGGCTCCACCGGCGGCGCCGCCATGTCCCCAACCACCGCCTCGACCCGGTCCCCCAACCCGGCATCGGCGACACGACGCTCGGTCTCGACCACCATCGACTCCAACAGGTCGACCGCCACGACCCGGGCGCCGGGCAGCGCCGACGCCAACACCATCGTCTGGGCCCCCGGCCCACACCCCAGATCCAACACCGTCTTCGGCGCCCCGGGCACCAGCCCGAGCGCCCGACGGGTGTACTCATCACCGCCGGGACCGGCACGAGGCAAGGTGCCGTACACCTCGAGAAACAACGCGAACGATCGATCGGTCTGATCCACACCGCAACGATAGGCAAGACCTCGGGAGCCACACGGAGAGATTCGCGGCCCACCCCACTGCCCACGACGTCGACGCGCAGGGGCCGGCAGTCACCCAACGGGACGTCAGCTCAGCATGGGGTGAACCGCCGACACGCCATGCAACGGCCGGAACCAGGCTGACGGGTCGAGCGGATCGACGCGCATCTGCGAGCCCTCGTAGGTGTCGGGATCGTCGATTCCGTCGAAGGCCGGGTTGAAGAGGTACTCGTGGTCGAGGTCCTCGAACAGCAGATCTCGCAGGTTGTAGAAGATGCTCGTCTCTTCACCGCTCAATTCCTCGAAGCAGATCTCGGCCTGTTCGAGCACCGCTCGGAGAACCAGCTCTTCTCCCCGGCAACGGGGAGGCTCCCATCCGTCCTGGAGCCGGCCGGCCACCACGAGCAGGCACGCGTACAGACGCCGGATCATCTTGAAGTCGTAGAAGTCGACGTACCTGCCGGGAAGGAAGCGGTCGCTGAACGCCCTCGGCACCACGGCCGGCCCGACCTCGTGGTAGAGCTCGACGAGCTCGGCCAACAAGAAGTCGTCGACCTGCTCCACAGCATCCGACAGCGCCCGACGCTCAGCAGCAGACAACTCACGGCGGATCCGGTCAGCGAACTCCATCCCCGAAGTCTCGCGCCGGATCGAATCGGGTTCCTCGATCCCGGCTCGCATCCTCATGACGCCAGGCTGGGCCGCGTTACCCAATGCGTAGCCCGCTGCCCTAACACGGCTTCGGTGGCGGGTTCGGCTGTTTGTGGACCCTGCCATGCGGGCCGTCGGACTGCGAAGGTCGTTCCGCGTCGCTGCGCTCCGGGGCTCCACCTTGCTCCGCCCGCCAACACCGCACGGCTTGACGGCTCCACAGCCGAACCCCGGACCGAAACCGGGGACCGATCAGAGGGCGAGCCTCGTCGGGGAAGTCGGGGCTCGCCCTCACCACTCGGAGGCGCACCTGACAAGGAGCCACCCAATGCATATCGAACACATCGCCACCCGCATCATCGACCGCCTCGACCACCGACCCGGCGACGTCCCCATCGACCACCCCTACCGGCGTCGCTGGTGGCTCCCCGTCATCGGCCCCACCGCCACCATCCTCCTCGACCACCTCGCCGAGAACACCACGCCGAACTGGCAGGTCCACGACACCGCCGACCTCGCCACCTCCCTCGGCCTCGGCGCACGCACCGGCGTCCACTCCCCACTGATCCGCACTTTCGACCGGATCTGCCGCTTCGGGTTCGGGACCTTCGATATCGAGCCCGGCCACCCCGACGCCGACCCCTGCGTCACCCTGTGGGCCACCATCGGGCTCGTCACCGAACGGGTTACCCGCCGCTGGCCCCAGCCGATGCAACAGGCACACGCCATCGACCTCGCAGCCCTCCACCGGGCAGCGGCGTAGACCTCCCCGCCAAGCCGGCGGCCGGAGACGGTCGCCGGCTCAGGAGCGCTTGGAGCGCCATGGCCAGGTCGTGCCCGATCGCCGCCGTCAGTCAGACGTACAACCGCCGAGGACCGGCCATCGTTCAGTTGTCGCGCCCGCGCCTACACGACGCCCGACGTCCACATCGCTCGACGTCCGCCGACCGATATCTGCCGAAGCTCAGCTCCGGCGCTGCAGCGGGTAGTCGGCATCCGTGATCGTCGGAGATTCCCATCGAGCCGGCTCCGAACTCTCGCGAGCATCCTCGGAGATCGCCGTCAGCATCCTCCCAAGCATCCAGAGCAGCCGCGCGCCGCGGAGCGTCGAGAGGATGAGTGCGGCGTCCACCACGTGCCCAAATGCGTTTGCGGTCCGCCCAGCATCCACCGGAATGGCGACCGCAGCGATGACCGCACAGCTCGCGAGCGACGCAAGCGAGGTCATGTAGAGGCGACTTAGCCGAGGGCCCGCAGCGAGGATCAGTCGTCGAAGGCGCGGACCGCGGACGAGTGCCCACAGAATCGTCGTGGCGGTGATGGCGATGCCGAGCATGCCCGCCAGTACCGCCGCCAATGTCTGGTACCAGATGTGCCGGGGAGATCCTGCTGCGCGCTCGGACAACCCGGCGTCCGCAGCAACGCTCACCGCGACCAGGACGCCGACGACAATCCAGTCGACCATCGGATGGTCGATCCACCAATTGCGAGATGCCCTCGATCGCTGGACGAGAGCGGCGGTCATGAGCCCAAGTGTCGGCTCGACACAGCCATCCGGATCGCCGCCTGCTCCTGTTCATAGGCATCAGCGATGGCCCTCGCCGCGTCAACAGGCCTGATCCGCTTCGCCCCATCGATTTCGGCCTCCACACGCGCGGTGACGTACGCGTCGAGCAGATTGATGTTCTTTCCGTGCGTGACCTCGATTCGAGCTGATTCAAACTCCGGAAGCACTTCGATCATGTCAGCGAGCACAGCACGCATCTCGTGCCACCACTCGGCCTTCTCGCTCTGCCGCTCCACTCCCAGGGTCAGTCCAAGTTTTGACGAGCGGGACACCTTGGCCGCCGCCTCGAGAGCTGCTGCGACGCTTGATGACCCGCCCAAAATAACATCGAGCCGCGACTTCTTTGCCCGAAAGAACACGGACGAGATCTCGCTCGGATGCCGATCCAACCGATTCATTACGTCGCCTTGCGGCATCGCCGAGAAGAAGCACGAGTAGCCGCCGAACAGGCTCAGCCAGCTTGCCGTGCGAGCGCTCCCGGGGCTCTTGACGGACGTTCTCAACAGAGCGGCGACGCTGTCCGGGAAGAAGGCGACGTAGGTCGCATCGACAATCCCCTCGCCATCGCTCATCTCGAGTTCCCTGATCTCGCCCTTGCGCTCCGTCGCGACGGCCGCGTAGAGATCCTTGCTATAGGCGCCAAGGAGTCGCATCGGTCCCTCATGAACCGTGCAGAACATCTCGTTGGCGAAGAGCCCGTCTTTGACGTGAAAGTCGCCCGTAGCCAAGTCGAGCCCGGCGACCGTGTCGAGGACTTCATCCGCCGGGAAGTCGCCCGCGAACGTCTTCTCCGGCCCCGGGGAGGGCTCAACGACGAAGAAGCTGACAGTCACCGACTTGCGGAATATCGACATCCCGCAAGTGTACGAAGGGGGTACGACACTCTCGAACGTGCTGTCGTGAGTGGCGGTTCTGCCCGCCACCGCTCGACGACTACCAGTTGCGTGGCGGCTGCCAACTTCGTGGCGCAAAGGCCGGCCTGGTCGGTGAGCACACGCCGTCGACCTCGCAGCCCTCCACCGGGCAGCGGCGTAGACCACCCCGCCAGGCCGGCGGCCGGGGACGGTCGCCGCCTTCAACGCGTGACAGGGCCACAGGTAGCCGTAGCCAACTGCCGTGACGGCCCGCTTCCGGCATCAAGCCCGTTCACCACCACCCGGCCCTGCGGGCCGAAGCCCACCATCTCCCGGCCCTTCGGGCCGCAGGCCAGGGCTTGACACCGCGTGCCGCCCCGGCGGGATCGCTTCCAGCGAACGCAGCGCAGCGCTGCGTCCGCATCACGAACCAACGGGAGACGATCACCGATGAACTACACCGACCACACCACCGCCGTCACCACACGCCTGGTCGACATGATCCGCACCGGATCCCACGGCCAATGGGTCATGCCCTGGCACACCCACGGCACCGCCGCACTGTTCAACACCCGCAACGCCATCACCGGCACCCCCTACACCGGCGCCAACACCGTTGCCCTGTTCCTCGACGCCCTCGAGCGAGGCTTCCCCACCGCCGACTACGCCACCTTCAACCAGTACCGCAAGGCCGGCGCCCAAGTCCGCAAAGGCGAACGCGCCGCCTACGTCATCAAGTGGGTCACCCCCACGAACCGGACCACCGCCGAGCACAGCGCTACCGACCACACCGACGGTGAGCACGTCGAGCGCCGACTCGTCCCGAAGGTCTACGCCTTATTCAACGCCCAACAAGTCGACGGCCACGACCCCCAGCCCGCACCCACCACCGACACGACCGCCGACCAATGGCTCGCCACCATCGGCGCCGACGTCATCTACGGAGGCGACCGCGCCTACTACGCCCCGACCGCCGACCGGATCTACCTCCCCCACCCCGACCAGTTCCACGACACCGAAGCGTTCCTCGCCACATCCCTCCACGAACACATCCACTGGACCGGGCACCGAAGCCGCCTCGACCGGCTCGACCTCACCGCCACCTTCGGGAGCCCCGAATACGCCACCGAGGAACTCGTCGCCGAGCTCGGCGCCGCCATCGCCGCCGGCCGCCTCGGCATCACCACCCAACCCCGAGACGACCACGCCGCCTACCTCGCCCACTGGATCGACCTGCTCGGCGAGGACCCCAAGATCCTGTTCCGCACCGCTGCCGCCGCCCAACGAGCGATCGACCACCTCGACTCCCTCGCCACCGCCGTCACCAACGAGGAGGCAGCGTGAGCCGGCCCGCCAGCGTTCGCCTCCCGTTCGCGCCCCTCGCCATCGAAGCCCGGGCCGCAACGATCGAGACCCTCGCCCAACGGCTCGGAGTCTCCCGTCGCACCGTGCACCGCTGGATCATCCACGGCATCCCCGCCGAGCAAGCCGACCGAGCCGCCATTGCCCTCGGCTCACACCCCGCCTGCCTCTGGCCCGACCACTGGCACGCCCTGGCCTGAACACCCGCCCCGGCCGGCCAACCGCCGGCCGGGCATCCGGGACCCCACCGACACCACCGCAACGCGCCGAGGCTCGACACCACCGGCTTGGCCGTCCCCGGTCCGGCCAAGACACCGGCGATCGAGACCGACCCCGCGCTTAACCTCCGCGCTCGTTCGACGGGCCCGAAGCCCCCGCGAGGCAAACGTCGACTCCAACACCAGCCCCGACGAAACCGACCGAGCAGCCGCGCCAACCTCCAGCGGGCCCGAGACGGCAGCAGCGAGACGACCGAAGACTCCGTGTCAGCCGGCGCGCCCACCTGACCGGCACCTCCCCAGGCCGGGGTACATCGAGGCGTCATGCTCCACCGGGACCGCGCCGACGCAACCCCCTTCGCCGAAACCACTCGGCCCTGATGGGTACGGCCACCCTGCGGGCAGCCCCTCGCTAGGCCCCGACGAAGAAGGTCACGGCCCTCCGGGCTGCGTCACCGCTCACACCCGGCGGTTGTGCCACCCCGAACACCCCGACCCAGGGGCACCAACCAGAAAGGCACACACCATGAACACCATCACCCTCGTCGGCCGACTCGCCACCGACCCCCGACTCGAACCCACCAACGGCAACCCCATCTGCACCTTCCGACTCGCCGTCGACCGAGGCCGAACCGAAGGCGCCGACTTCATCCCCATCAAGTGCTTCGGCACCCCCGCCGAACAGCACCACAAGTACCTCACCAAGGGCCGCCTCGTCTCCATCACCGGACGCCTC
>JAHDBV010000143.1 GCA_020630195.1 Acidimicrobiales bacterium | reverse complement strand
CGATCATCGACGAAGCAATGGCCAGGGCGTCTTCCTGCGCCACGGTGACCTGTCGTCGCCGGAGCGCGACGTGTCCCGTCGAGAGCGTGTTCCCGGTGCCGCGTAGCCAGCCGCCGTAGCTGAACCAGAACGTGGGGATGTCTCGCCGGAACAGCTCATGGAGCGTCTGGGTGGTGACTTGCACGTTGCCGAAAACGCAGAGTTGCGAGACGTCGATGAGGCGCGTTCTCGTTGCGATCTCGCCATCGACCTTCACGATCAAGCGCTCCCCGGACTTGGAGACCTTCGCTCCCGGCTCTGACACATAGACCGGGCGAGCGTTGTCGTCCGACGGGATCAGCCGCCGAGGCGAGCCCTCGGTGGTGCCCGAGAGCAGGTTGACCTCGTCCGGTAGGCAGAGCCCGACCAGCGAGCAACGAGGACATTTGGGGCTGTCGACCAGCGGAGGGGGAGCGTCGGCGGCGTCGGCGACGGGGCGCAGGGCGGCGATGGCCGTCATCGTCATCTCGACGAGCTCGTCGTCGAACTCGACGGCAACCCGCTCTCGAGTCTCGTTGAAGTAGACCGATCCTCGCTCGGATGCGTAGCCGTTGGCCCGGAGCAGGAGGCCCAGTGCGCACAGCTGGACCCGCTCGGGGTCCCTGACGGGATGGCCGTCCTCTGCAGGACGGCCCTTTTTGAACTCGACCGGCTCGACCAGACCACCGCCGACGGGCTCCAACAGATCGACCACGCCGACGAGCCCGAGGTCGGGGCAGGAGAGCTTCACCGAGGTCGCTCGCTTGAGGTCACGGCCTTCTTTGGAGACGGCACCTTGCTTGCGGTCGACGTTTCGGTGGACGTGGGAGCCCTCGTCGGTGTCGAGGTTGCTCGCCCACCGGGCGTCCACCCACTCCATGTAGAAGAGGCGCGGACAGTAGACGAACTCGTTCAGCATCCGGACCGGCACCAGCTCCGGTCCACCGGAAACACCCATGGTCTCCCATCGGGTGTCGGTGGCCGGAGCTGAGCCGGTCACGTCTTGGCGGCCCGAAAACCCGATGCAGGCGGCAGTTGGTCGCTCCAAACGTTCTTCGCGGCGAGCGCGCCGTAGTACGCGTCCTCAGGGCTGGGGAGCACGAGGTCGGGCCGGCACCGGCTGTCATACCGTCGTGATAGGACTTGTACGAACTACTGGGAGGGCCGAGATGACCGGATTCAGCTATCAGCAACTTCGTGATGCGGTGGACGGCGGGGCGGTGGCCGTGCGGTCGACGCTCGAGCTGGCGCCAGCTGGAGGGTCGGCCTCGAAGGTGATGCCGCCGACCTACGGCGTCGACGACAGAGCGGATCACAAGTACGCCGTCGAAAGAAGGGTCGACGAGAACGGCGAGGTGTCGACCACCGTCCTGCTGGATTCCGTCGCCTCGCAAGCCAATCGGATGGAGGAAGCGCTGCTCGACGGTTGGGAGCGTGAAGAGCTGCACTTCACGGTGGCGTCGGTCGACTTCACCGGCGAGGACGGCTTGGCCGATCTCGGGCACCTCACGTCGCTCGAGGCACCACACCGCCTCGCTGATGCCATCTTCCGCGACTCACTGCTCGAAAACACGCTGTTCCGTCTGTCGGACGTGGGTCGGGCGATCACGGACGCCACACCGGCCAACGCGATTGCACTGATGACGTACTGCCCGCACGCCTTGCTGTTCGGCATGTGGGACTCCACCGGTCCCAAAGGCGGCCTCGGGTCGAAGTTCCAGCGCTCGATCGTGTCTGAGATCGTCGGCTTCGACGCCCAGACCGGAGTGAGTGTCGGCAGCCGGCTCGACCCCTTCGAGATCCGAGCGGGCGTAGCCGGCATCGTGAAGTCGAACGACGACGATGTCTGGGACTTCGCCGACGATGCGAAGAAGGGTGTGAGGCCCTCTGAGATCAACCACGGCAACGTGACTCCGTCGATCGACGATCGGGCCGGGGGCGTCACGATCAGTCACGCCGTGCAGTCGGCCGTGATCTCCCTCGCCGGACTCCGGAAGCTGAAGTTCCCCGTCGACGGCGACGGGAATCCCATCGCTGGTCCGGCGCGTCGCTCGGCCGAGACCGCCGCACGGGCTGCTCTCGCAGCGATCGGTCTCGCAGCGCTCGTTTACCAGAACGAAGCGGACTTCGACCTCCGCTCGCGCTGCCTGCTCGTCCCGACCGGCCCGATGACCTTCGAGGTGCTCGGACGCAACGGCGAGGCGCCCGAGAAGTTCACGCTCGATCGTGATGCAGCTGCGGCGCTGCTGTCCGAGGCCGCAGCGGAGGCGGCGACACATCGCGTCGGTTTCGGGCCCCGCTCGCTCGTGCTCCAGCCGGCCCCGAAGCTCGTGGAGTTGTTGCGCCGGTCTCGCGAGCTGGCTGCCGAAGAGGCTCCGGCGAGCTGATGCTCGCCATCGAGATCCAGCTCCTCACGGGTCGATACGTCGCCACCGCCCACGACGACCGCGCTCGGGCCGAGTGGCCACCGCACCCCGCCCGAGTGTTCTCCGCCCTCGTGGCGACCTGGGGAGCGGAAGACGTGCCTGACTCCGCAGAGCGGCTCGCTCTCGAGTGGCTCGAGCAGTTGCCGGCCCCGGTCATCGAGTGCAGCCCGGCCACGGAGCGCACGCCGGTCACGCACTACGTGCCGGTCGCCGATGCGAGCGTGATCGGTCTGAGTGAGACGAGCCGCCGCTACGACAAGATCACGGCACTGCTCGCCAAGCGGGACGACCTGCTCGAAGCGGGCGCCAGCGACACCAAGATCGCTGCGGTCGAATCCAAGATCGCCGCCCAACGAGATGTCGAGTCGACGGTGTCGAGCGCTGGCTCGACCGCGCCCGGGTCGGCGGTCGAGATGCTCGCCCGAGGCCGAGGGCGCCAGGCTCGAACCTGGCCGGGTGTCCGCCCGATCGACCCGATCGTCGAGCTCCGGTGGCCCGACGTCGACCCGTCTGACGAGATGCTCTGGGTCCTCGACGGCCTGTGCGGGCGTCTCGTCCGAATCGGGCATTCCACGAGCCTGGTGGCGGTCCGCTGCCACCGCCTCGCTGGATCCGACCGGCCGCATTGGACGCCGGACGACAAGGGCACCACCACACTGCGCTGGGTCCGGCGTGGGCAGTTGGCGGCGCTCGAAGCCGCTCATCGCGACCATCAGGCCTCGGCGCCGCGGACGCTGCCCAGTTCGCCGGTGCGCTACCGCGCCCCGCACGACCTCGACGTCGCGCACCAGCCTGCTGGGGCCGGGTTCGGTGGGCCCTGGCGGGTGCTCGCCTTCCGTCCCGGACAGCGACGACTCCCGTCGATCCGTGCAGTACAGATCGCTTCCACACTCCGACTCGCACTCATCAGCCACGCCATCGAGCCCGTCGATCCGGCCATCAGCGGACACGCCGCAGACCGGCGACCGACCACCGCGCCACACATGGCGATCGTGCCGCTGCCGATGGTCGGACACGAGCACGCCACCGGTGAATTGATGGGTGTCGCGATCGTCTCGCCCGATGCCCTGTCCGCCGAGTCGGAGTCGGCGATCGACGAGGCACTGCAACGGTTCGGCGACGACGGAAGCGAACTCCGGATGGGGCGGAACGGAACGATCGTCCTCGACGGCGACGCGACAGCGCTCCAGACTCTCGCACGATCGACGTGGTCGGGCCCGTCCACGGACTGGGTGTCGGTCACGCCGATTGCGCTACCCCACCATCCCGGCGACCTCGCTTCGAAGAACTTCGCAGCAGCCGATCGCGCAGCCCGACGGGCGGAGCGGGCCGTTCGAGCCTCCTGCGAGCACGTCGGACTGCCCGAGCCTGCGCACGTGTCGGTCGGGCTCGCGCCGGTCCTTCGGGGGACGGAGCGCGCCCGAGCGCATCCGGCCTTCCGTCAGGGCGATCTCGCCCGAGCCCTGGTGCACGCTCGGGTCGTCTTCGACGAACCCGTCGCTGGACCGATGGTGCTCGGCTCTGGCCGGTTCCTCGGACTCGGGCTCATGTGGCCGGCCGTGGGTGGATCGTGAGACGTCCGAGCGCTGATCAGTTCCCGGCGTTCTTCGAGTCGGTCCACGGCCACGCTCCGCATCCCTGGCAGCGGCGGCTCGCCGACACCGTTCTCGCCGGAGACGGGTGGCCCGCTGTCCTCGACATCCCGACCGGGTGCGGGAAGACGGCCACGCTCGACATCGCCCTGTTCGCTCACGCTGTCGACCCCGTCCAACCTCGGAGGATTGCCTTCGTCGTGGACCGGCGATTGATCGTCGACCAGGTCAGCGACCGCCTCGATCGGATCGTCGCAGCCCTGGAGCGCAACGACGCCGACGAGATCCTCACCAGCGTCCGCTCCGCTCTCCGTCATGGCGACACCGAGGGGGAGGCGACGGTGCAGACCAGTCGCCTGCGCGGTGGCGTGCACGACACCGACTGGGCGCGCCGCCCCGACCTCCCCGCCGTCGTCGTGTCGACGGTCGACCAGATCGGATCCCGACTGCTCTTCCGCGGCTACGGCGCCAGTTGGCGGATGTGGCCGATCCACGCCGGACTGGTCGGCGCCGACACGCTCGTGCT
This sequence comes from Acidimicrobiales bacterium, assembly GCA_020630195.1. Lineage (GTDB taxonomy): Bacteria > Actinomycetota > Acidimicrobiia > Acidimicrobiales > SZUA-35 > JAHDBV01. The sequence goes on along the minus strand of JAHDBV010000143.1, from coordinate 3,460 downwards.
GCTGGACGAGGTGCACATCAGCCGAGCCTTCGCGCAGACCCTGGCATCGATCCGGGACCTCCAGCGCGGCTCGACACGTCCGCTCCGGGTCGTCGAGATGTCCGCCACACCGGTTGCCGATCCTGCGGTCCCGCCGTTTCGCCTCGAGGAGGCAGACGGGCAGGGCCCGATGGTCGAGCGGATCCTTGGCGCGCAGAAGCCGGCGGTGATCGAGACGGTCGGCGCGAAGCGTGACCTCGCCGGCGATGCGGTCGCCGAGGCCGGGGCTCGATGGGCTCGGGAGCAACTGCGGGCCCATCGTTCGGTCGCAATCATCGTCAACCGGGTGGCCACGGCCGTCCGCACGACCGAGGCGCTGCGTGAGGACGATCGTCTCGGTGACGCCGACGTGCTGCTTCTGACGGGGCGGATGCGGCCGTTCGACCGCCGGAATGTCCTGCGCCGGGTGGATGAGCACGGCCTGCGGCCAGGCGGCGGCGAGGCGGCGGGCAACGTCGTCGTCGTGTCGACCCAGGCCATCGAGGTCGGCGCCGATCTGGACTTCGGCGCCATGGCAACCGAGCTCGCCCCGCTGGACTCGATGGCTCAACGATTCGGACGCCTCGATCGCCGAGGTGAGAGATCGGCCGCCGGGAAGCCTGCGGCCGCTGCGGTCCTCGCCGCTCGGTCCATCGTCGAAGAAAAAAAGCGGACACCCGACCCCATCTACGCCGACCGCCTCCACACCACCTGGGATCTCCTCCACCGGCTGCCGATCGACCACGAGCTGGATGTCGGCATCGGCGGCCTGCGGCTGCTCGGCGAACTGGCGACGAGCGAGGAACTGCCGACAGCATCGCCTTCCGCCGATGCTCCCCGGCTCCGGTCACACCATCTCGATCTGCTGGTTCAGACACACCCCACCCCAGCGCACGATCCCGACCTCGGTCCGTTCCTGCATGGACTCGGGAGCGAACCCGACACCGACGTCCGCATCGTCTGGAGGGCCGACCTGACCCACGACGCCCTCACCCCCGGTCTCGGCATGCCGGCGGGCGACCTCGAATGGATCGAGTCGTTGCTGGAGAAGGTCCCGCCGCATCCTGACGAGATGATGAGCGTGCCCGTCGGTGCTGCTCGGCGCTGGTTGCGTGGGCAGGACCCGACCCCCGTGGCCGACGTCACCTCGGTCAGCGTGACGGAGGCCGACTCGCTCGGAGATCGGGTACCCCGTCCCTACCTGCTCTGGAGTCCGTCGGGATCCTGCATCCGGTCCGGCGGAACCGGACTCGCGCCGGGATCAGTGGTGGTCGTGCCGGCGAGCTACGGCGGGATGACCCTCTCGACCTGGGATCCGACGGCGATGACGGCGGTGGACGACATCGCAGACAACGTTGCGCCGGCGACTGTCGAAGCGGCTCAGACGGAGGCCGGCGGTCAGAAGCGTCTCCACGAGGTGCTACTCGGCGGTCCGGTGCCGCAGCCCGAGCACCCCGACCTCACCACGGTCGACGGCGAAGCGACGATCCGCGCCTGGCTCGAATCGGCGCCAATCGAGGCGGCGGTGGCCGAGGAGATCCGAGCGGTCCTCGACGGCGCCGGAGTGACGGTCGAGGCATATCCCGTCGCGGCCGATGCCTGGCGATTCGTCCTGAGTCGGCCGCCCGGTCGCCGACGTTCCCGCATCTTCGACGGCTCGGACAGCACCAACTCGTTCCTGGGCAAGATCATCACCCTCGACCGGCATCTGGACGACGTCGGCCAGCGCGCCCGTGCCTACGCCGAACGTGCTGGAATCCCCGCCACTCGCCTGGACGACTTCGACGTCGCCGGCCGGTTACACGACCTGGGAAAGCTCGACGCCCGGTTTCAGCGCATGCTCCGGTCAGGTCCGGGCGGGTACGCCGTCGAGGCGCCGCTGGCGAAGTCGGCGGCGACGAGGTTCGGCACCCGGGCGCATTGGCAGGCGACGTCCTACCCCCGCGGTCTGCGCCACGAGGCGGTCAGCGCCGCCATGATCGATGCCGCGCCCGAGCTCGTTGCGCGGGCGGCCGACGTCGACCTTGTGCGATATCTCGTCGCCTCGCACCACGGCCACGGCCGGCCCTTCTTCGACCCGCAGATCGATCCGGCGCCCGTCCAGGTGCGCGGACGAGTCGACGACATCGAGATCGACGTCACAAGCCGACCCCCGGACGAGGTCGTCGATGCCCGTTCCGGCGATCTCTTCTGGACGCTCGTTCGGCGCTACGGCCATCACGAGCTCGCCTGGATGGAAGCCGTGTTCCGGCTCGCCGACCACCGATCCAGCGAGCTGCTGGAGGCGGAGACGACATGAGCGACGTCCGACTCGACGGTCTCGACGGCGCCAATCCACTCGGCTACCTGGCGGCACTCGGCGTCCTCCGGGTCCTGACCGGCTGCGACGCCACGGTCATGATGTCGTGGACCGGCGACGCCCGATCGGTGCCCGTCGTGCACGGGTCCGGCTCGTTCGATCAGATCGTCGACACCCTGCTCGCCGAACGAGACGACTGGATGGCAGCCGAGTTGCTCGATCCGCAGTGGGACGATGTGAAGTTCCGCTCACCGGTCGAGACTCGGGAGTGGCTCGATGCGTGTGGCAGTGACGTCTCGAACGAGATCGCCGTGGCGCTCGTCGCCGAGGGATCGGTGGACAACAACGGCTCCGCCAAACCGACCGACCTCCACTTCACCGCTGGTCAGCAGAAGTGGCTCGTCATGGCTCGCGACGTGCGAGACGCTGTTGACGACGAGCGGCTGCGTGGGGCGCTGCTCGGCCCGTGGACCCGGCGCGACACCAGCTCGTCATTCGGATGGGACCTCGTCGACGATCGGGTCTACGCGCTGAGCGCTCGGAACCCTTCGAAGGAGAAGAAGACCACCGAGGCAGGAGCCGAATGGCTGGCCTTCCGTGGACTGAGCGCCTTTCCCGTGGTGGCCACCGTCGGCCGGACGAAGACGCCGGGTTTCACGGGCACATGGAAGAACGGACGGTTCCGCTGGCCCCTCTGGAGCCAACCCCTGGGTTTCGAGACCGCACGATCACTCATCGGCCGGGCGTGGGATGTGGAGGGTGACGGTCCGGCCGGAGCCGGCCTCGAGCGGGTCTTCGAATCACCTGTGCGTCGGTCCGATCAGGGCGGCTACGGAAGCTTCGGTCCTTCGACGCCGATCTGGGCGGCGGGTCGCTCCGCGTTCGTCCCCGACGATCCGTTCACCGCTCAGCGCCTTTGACCCCCGCTGGAGGGCGGTGTCGGGCAAGTATGCGCTGGCGCTCTGCCATCGCACCGCCCTTGGCGACTGCGCTCAACGATGAGTCGTGGTGGGACGGCGATGATTAGTGCATGCTCGGACTTGCGCGAGGGCGTGACGCCCAGTGTCACCCTCGCTGGGGATTTCGCTAGTTCAGGCCGCCTTCGGCGACCATGCGCTCGATGGTGAGTTCGGGATGATCGGC
>JAHDBV010000036.1 GCA_020630195.1 Acidimicrobiales bacterium | reverse complement strand
CGGCACGGTGTCGCGGTTCGTGAAGATCGCCAACGACATCAACGACAACATGCCGGCGTACGTGGTGAGGCGGGTGCAGGCCGGGCTTAACCAGCAAAAGAAGGCCGTCAACGGGTCGCGGGTTCTCGTGATCGGGTTGGCCTACAAGCCGAACTCCAACGACGCCAGGGAGACGCCCGCAACGGGCGTGATCCAGGGTTTGCTGGATCTGGGTGCCGAGGTCGCTGCCCACGACGACTGGGTCGGGGATTTCGAGCTCGATCATGCGATCGAGCGCGTTGCGCTCTCGTCGCAGGAGCTCGAACGAGCGGATGCCGTGGTCGTGGTTACGAACCACCAGGACATCGACCTCCGCTCGATCAGCGAGAGCACGGCCTACGTTCTCGATACTCGGAACTGCATGGAGGCGTCGAACGTTGAGCTGCTCTAGACAACTTGGCCCCGCCGCCCGAAGGCGAGGAGCCAACGATCGCGCTTTGGGGCGATCGCTCAGGCTTGGCGACGGTATGCGAACATGATGACCTGGCTCACGATTGTTGCACTCGCTGTCACGGTCGTTGTCCTGGGAATCCGACTAGGCGTCGGCAGGCTCTCAGTTCTCGGACTCTTGACCTTTGCGTCATCCTGGGCCGCCATCGTGATCTCCACAGTGGGTGACACGTTATTGGGTCGTTGGGGCGACGTTGCGGAGTACTACCGTTATGCGTCCGAGTGGAGTGTGGTTGGAGACGCGTCCATCTATGGATCTCCGCCGACCGTAAACACTGCACAAGCTCTCGGGTACTTCTACTGGGCTGTGGGCAACGACAGCTTCTCCGCTGGATTCGTCCTGTCGAGGCTTGCTGCGCTTTTGGGCATCTTTCTACTTTGTGGCCTCGCTGGCGAGTCTCTTCCGTCGCGGTATCTGTGCCTTCTCGTGTTCCTGCCCTCCGCACTAGTTTGGACTAGCATCTACGGGAAAGATGGTTTTGCTCTTCTCGCTCTGGGTCTTTCGGTATTCGCACACGGTCAGCCAGCGTTTCGGGCAGCAGGCAGTGCAGCGGCGGGCCTGATGCTCTTCGCAGTGTTCAGGCCCGAGCTTGTTCCTGTGGCGATTCTTGGGGCTGGTCTGAGCTGGATGGTGCGGCACCGTAAGGACTGGCGGGCCCGATTCCTCGCTGTTCTCGGCGTCCTTCTCACGTACTCCTCTGCGATGCAGGCCGGTCCGGTTGCCGACCTGTGGGAGAGGGTCCTGGAGACCTCAGAGATAACGGTTCGCGGAGGGTCTGCGATTACCTTTCCCGGCGATCCTGGTTTCGGCGGTCTTGTGTTGCGCTCGTTGCTGATGCCGATCCGGCCTTTGCCGGTCGGCGGTTCTCTGCTGCAACTCGCAGCTTTCGCTGAAGCCATCGCGATCCTCGCCCTTACCTTCTTGAAGCTGAGAGGCTCCGGATGGCGGCCGAGTGTGACGTCACGTGTGTATCTGTCCTACGCCATTGCGTATATCCCGGCCATCGCTATCTTGTCGAACGAAGGGCTTGTGGCTCGACAGCGAGCGCCCTTGTCGCTGCTTCTCATTCTGGCCGCCGCAGCCTCGCAGCTTCATCCCCGACCCGGTTCCCTCGACCGGGCCACGCCAAAGTCAGCAGTGATGTCAGGCTCAAGATCTTGAGCGGAAACCGAGTGCTGTGGTGCAGCAAAGGCCTGGGACTCGGCGGAGCTGAGGCGATTTTAGAGGCACTCGCACCCGAGCTTGTGGCAGCTGGCTGGGAGGTAGTGGTCGCGAACGTTGGTCGTGCTAGCGACAGGTCTCTTGCGCTGCGGAAGCTTGGTCTCGAGGTACTTGAGCTTGGGGGCGTTCCAAGTCTTCTTGGACTTCGACGTGCGATTGCCGAGACGAGGCCTGCAGTTGTTCACGTAAACAATCCCTCTCTAATTCTTCCTGCCTTCGTTGCCTTGATAGGGGGCACCGCGGCATCGCTTGTCTATACAGAGCACAGTATGTGGCATTCAAGAAGGCTGCCCAGCCAGCTGATTCATCCCCTTGCTTCGGTGCTCCCTGCGGCCACTATCGCAGTCTCGGGGGCCGTTCTATCGAGTGGGCATAAGTATCGTCGCAAGTGCAGCGTCGTCATTCATGGTGCAGCCCTTCCGGACCCGAAGTTCCAGCGCTCGTTGGCGGGAGATCCAGTAGTTGTGATGTTAGGGAGCCTCCGTCCGGAGAAGGACCATGTCACTGGCATCAGGGCATTCCAGCTAGCGGCGGCTGAGTTGCCGTTTGCTCGTCTCCATATCATCGGAGATGGGCCGATGAGGTCGGTTATCGAAGAAGAAGTCGACGCGTGCGGGCTCCGAGATCGGGTCGAGATGCACGGTCGCGTGAACGGTGGCGCTCGGCTTCTGGATAGAGAGACGGTTCTGCTGGTGTCGTCAGTGTCTGAGGGCCTCCCGATAGCGATTGGCGAAGCCCTAGCTGCTGGGGCCCAAGTGGTCAGCACCGATGTCGGGGGTTGCCGTGAGGCGTTAACCGATAATGACGGGGTCCTTGTCGGGAGGCTGCGCCCGCGTGGTGACGCTCATGCCCTCGCAGAGGCGCTCGTGGAAACTGCGCTCCAGATAGACACGGGCTTGGAGCGGAGGTTGGAACTCTCGCGATCGCGAAGCCCTGAGCATGTGGCTGCGCACTACGACCGCGTCTATCGGAGCACTAAGTCGTGAACGGGCCAGTCTTCGTTGTGGGCACTCCGAAGTCGTCCACGACATCGCTACATGAATGGCTGCTCTCCGCGCTCGGCTGCGGGGACCTTGGGCTTAAGGAGGCGGGAATTCTCCTGTCTTCGACTCGGACAGAGCGATTGGGAGACGGTCAGACGTTTGTCGACTCCAACCCTTGGGCCTTCTATTCCCGTGAAGCGAGCTTGCGGGAGCGCGATTTCCCGACTCGGCTGGTGGTTGTTTCGCTGCGAGAGCCTATCGCTCGCGCAGAGTCGATGTATGGCGACCAGGTTCGGGCACTACGTGGTGCCAAGGCGATTGCCGGTGTCATGAGTCACCGGCGTGGCGAGCGGGCAACGGTCGTAACTTCCAGCGACCTAGTGGAGCAATCCGAGTACTGGAGATACTGGCCGCTATGGCGCGTTTGCGCTGCCGCTGGGCGACTGGTCCTCTTTGACCCGGCAGGTGACGTCCCCCGGCAGCTGGCAGCCCTGGCAGCTCGCCTCGGTGTAGAGGAGTGGCCTCGCTCGCTAGAGCAGCGCAATGGTGCTACGCCGGCTGCCGTGCAGCCGGGAAAGATCGTCGTGCGGACGCTTCAACGCCTACTGCGACGAAGCGCTATTGCGCAGAGGTTCTTCGCCCGCCACCGCCTCGGCTTGCTTCGAGCAGTCGCCGTCGTCGGCGAGTGGAAGGTGCCGTCGCATCGGTTGTTCAGCGGACCGGAAGTGGACTTGACCGGGGAGCTTGAGTCGGCGATCGCTCTCGGGTCCGCAGAATGGCGGGCCTTCTCAGCGGAGACGGCGCCGTACTGGCTCGTAACACCACCAGCCTGGCTTAGATAGCCTGAGAGGGTCCCGTTGTCTGGTCCAGTCGCTATGCGGGTTGGGGTTGGTTGATGGTGGTCCAGGTGGCGGTGAACTCGGCCGGGGTAAGGCCGCCGTGGGCTGAGTGTGGCCGCTGGTTGTTGTAGTCGACGCGGTGGTCTTCGATGATGACTTGGGCTTCGAGGAGTGAGTCGAAGTGCCACAGGTTCAGCAGTTCGTCTCGGAGACGACTGTTGAAGGACTCGATCCAGGCGTTCTGCCATGGCGATCCCGGGTCGATGAACACCGAGTCGACGCCCGCCTCGGCGCACCACTCGGCGACGGCGTGGGACACGAACTCGGGGCCGTTGTCGAAACGGACGAACCCCGGTGCCCGCCCTCGCTCGGCGGCGAGGCGTGCGAGTGTGGCGACGACACGGTCGGCGTCGATGGAGTGATCGACGACGATGGCCAGGGCCTCGCGGGTGTGAGAGGGTCCCGTTGTCTGGTCCAGTCGCTATGCGGGTTGGGGTTGGTTGATGGTGGTCCAGGTGGCGGTGAACTCGGCCGGGGTAAGGCCGCCGTGGGCTGAGTGTGGCCGCTGGTTGTTGTAGTCGACGCGGTGGTCTTCGATGATGACTTGGGCTTCGAGGAGTGAGTCGAAGTGCCACAGGTTCAGCAGTTCGTCTCGGAGACGACTGTTGAAGGACTCGATCCAGGCGTTCTGCCATGGCGATCCCGGGTCGATGAACACCGAGTCGACGCCCGCCTCGGCGCACCACTCGGCGACGGCGTGGGACACGAACTCGGGGCCGTTGTCGAAACGGACGAACCCCGGTGCCCGCCCTCGCTCGGCGGCGAGGCGTGCGAGTGTGGCGACGACACGGTCGGCGTCGATGGAGTGATCGACGACGATGGCCAGGGCCTCGCGGGTGAACTCGTCGATCACGTTCAAAAGCTTCACCTGCCGGCCATCGATCGTGGCGTCGAACTGGAAGTCCAACGCCCACAACGCGTCCGGCCGGATCGGGCACATCGCCCCGACATGGGTCCCGATGCCGGTCAAGCGCTTCTTACGGCGTTTGGTCGGCACCCGCAGGCCTTCCTCGCGCCAGAGCCGGCGGACTCGCTTGTTGTTGACCCGATGGCCATGGGCGCGCAGGTCAACCGCAGCACGGCGCCAACCCCACCGGGGACGTTCTTTCGCGAACGCTCGCAGCCGAGCCCGGATCGCGTCCTCGTCATCAGGCGGAGCGGGTGGCTCGAGGCGTTGAGTCGAGCGGTGCTGACCGACCGCTCGACACGCAAACCGTTCTGACACCCCGAACCGGGCCTGGGCCATCGTCACAGCGGCCCGTCGCCGGTTCGGGGTCAGAAGTTTCCCTCTGCGACCTCTTTCAGGATCGCTTTCTCGAGCTCGGCCTCGGCCAGCAGCTTCTTCAGGCGGGCGTTCTCGCCCTCGAGCTCTTTCAGGCGTTTGGCGTCGTCGGCTTTCATGCCGCCGTACTGGTTCAGCCAGCGGGCCCAGGTCGACTCCGCGATGGAGAACTGGCGGCACACCTCTTCGACGGTCATGCCGCCAGCGAGGAGCTTCTGGCCTTCAGCGAGGCGGCGGATGATCTGCTCGGGCGTGTGACGTCGTCTCGACATCGATGGTCCTTTCGTGCCTGCAACACGATGACGCAGGCCAGTCAGACCGCACAACGCCTGGACCAGATTCAGGGACTCACCTCAAGCCGTTCGTGCTGAGCAGCGAACTCACGTGCCCAGAGCGCGTTCAACGGCTTGCTACTCGAGTGAGGTGCTCGCCTTCGATGTGACCCGTCGGCCGATGAAGAGGCCGGCCACGGCGCCGGCGGGAGATAGAGACCGAAGGTAGACGTAGCCTAGGGCTCCATATGCGCCACCGGTCATTGCAAGTGCGCATAAGGCTAGCGTCTCTCCCGCAACCCGGCCGGCGGATAGCGACTGTGCGTTCGGAGAACCTAGGCCGGCGTCAATGACCGGTCGCGCAGCGGCCATTGCAATCCAAACGAGCGCGGTGTGTGGGAGCAGCCCTAGGCCGAGCCGTGCGATCTCCACTCTGTCTGCCAGCCCTACCGTTGCTTCAAGAGTAAGGATGCCCGTCACGGTGCCAGCGATCGTGCACACGAGAAGCAAAAAGTAGCGGAGTTGATCTCTCTGCACCTGATGGCCACCTGAGAGTCTCCGGAAGAAGGTAAACCGAAGGCCTCCCGCAATCGTGCCGATCGGAGCGAGGAGTGTAAGCGAGGCTCTTGCACGTGCAGCCTCGCCCTCATCAAAGCTCGTCAGAAGCAGCATCATAATGGTCGTGCCAGCTACGACAGCTCCAAAGTTAGTGAGTGACGCTGACCGTCGGCGAAGTGAGTCAGCGAACCGTGGCATGGGGGCCGATGACGGTGATCGGCCACGGTTCATCACCACGATCGAAAGAGCGGCCCCGACAGACCACGCCAAAACGCCTGACTCAGGGGTTCGTACTGGTGTGAGGGCCCACGTCAACACAAAGATGCCCAGCCAGGCGGTGTCGCCGAGTAGCGACCACCACGGCACCCGTGACGTCAGCAGGATTACACGGACCAGCTCCTGGGAGACGATGAGTCCAGATGCGATCGCAAACGCAGCGACGGTGGAATGACTTGCGTTGACTGCCAGCAGGATAAAGGTCGAGCCGGCAGTGGCAAAGAGCGCCGGTGCGATGGCGACAACGGCTACGGCGGAGTACTCGTTGCTTGCGGTCGATGTTCGGAGCTGTAAGTCGTCACCGATAACCGTGCGCACCACCCCAGCGCAGCCCAGCAGCCAAGTGTACGCCGTTCCGAGCGCAGCGAACTCAGCCGTGGTTGCAACCTCGGCCAGTACCACCAAGAGCGCGAGATTCGAGGCACTCGACATCACCTGGGACGCAACTCGCTGAGCTGTCGCAGATGGGAGGCGGATCATCCTGCTCGGAAGCTTGCAATCAAAGCGTTCGTCGCGGCTGCTCAATGCATCGTTCCTTCATGCCAGCGCCGAAGCGGATCTTCAACAGCTGGAGGCGGTGAAACTTGCACTCTACAGAAGCCTACGCGTGCCTAGCGGGCGCGCTTTCCAGCAGGTACTCGCATGCTGCATGAATTGTCTTCGGGGCGACCGGTATGTCCATCTCAACGGACCTGGGAAGACTGAAACGTCCGAGCCAAGCTGCAGCGCCTAGGGATGAGCGTGATAGTCGTTGGGCCATCTCGACCGCGATCGGCGCAGCCGGGTAGACACGCCCACGGCTCGCACTACCTCCCAGCAAGACAAGCAGTTGTCGAAGCTCCGTCGGTCCCGCGCCGACGGCACCAATCGCCCCGCAATCTGCATCGGTGGCCTTCAGTATGGCCTCAACCGCATCTGGAAGCGTTACGAACCCCACTGAGTAGCGGCCGCCGCGGGGAAGAGGTACAAACCTTTGTTTCGCCAGCGAGAGCATCCTTGCGGTCTGACGCTTACCCGGTCCGTGAGTCGGTCCCAACCGAATCGCAGTCGCGTCGAGCCCCGACTTTGCCGCCGAAACAACGAGCGCCTCGCGCCTCGCCTTCAGCTCTCCGTAGGCGCTGACAGGGTCGACGGGTGTTAGCCTGTCGACAACCGCAGCATTTCCGCACACATCCGAACTGCCTACGACCACTACTCGGGCATCTCGCTTGCGAGCTGTCTCGAGCACCCTTGTCACATCAGCCAGTTCGCTTGAGACGGCAGAGGCTGGCGCTTCGTTGGGAAGGCGGCTAGCGCCGGAGGCGACAATGATCGCTGCCTCGGCTGGAACCAAACGAGATCGGAAGTCTCGTTGAGCTACGTGGATTGCGTCGGTCCGTCTGCCGGCAAGCGCCGAGCCAAGCCAGCCTGATCCAACGACGACCAGAGGGCGGTCGGGCATCATGCCTTAGCCTTTCGTGCATACATGTCCACGAAGCTCGCAGCGACTTTCTCTACTGCGAACCTTCGGACAGCCGTCTCGCGGCTGGCGGTGCCGTACCGCTCCCTGAGGTTGCCGTCGGCTGCGAGGCGAGCGATTGCTTCGGCGAGAGGTCCGGTCTCTGCGACCGGGACTAGCTCACCGTTGACGCCGTGGTGCACGACCGGACGGTTGCCGGGGATATCGGTAGCTACTAGCGGAAGACCGCAAGCGGCCGCTTCCAGGAGGACTTTGGGCAGGCCCTCATGGTAGCTGGGGAGGACAAAGATATCGGACTCTGAAAGAAGGCGAGGCATGTCCTCGATCTCTCCGATGTAGTTCACGCCGGTGCTCTCGCAGAGGGTCTCCACCTCCGCTGCCGTTAAGGCCGTTGGATTGCCCTGCGGGTCGAGCGACCCAGCAAGGGTCGCCTGGATCTCGGGCTCTGAAATCTGGTTTGCTGCGCTACAGAACTCGACGACACCCTTGTCTCGAAGTATTCGCGACGCCATCAGTACCCGGATGGGACCGTCATCTAAGTGTGGAGTTTGACGAGGTCTGAATCTTTGGCAGTCCACTCCTGCGCCCTCAACAAGCTCGATCTGTGCATCACTGGCCAACCCGTTGGAAGTTACCTCCTGGGCAGCCCCGTCGTTCTGAACTACCACTGTTACCCGCTCTGACTTGAACAGGAGGCGGTACGAGCGCAAGACGAGGCCTCGCAGAAAACGCGACTGCTCGCCTTGCAGGGCAAAACCGAAGCCTGAAATTGCATTGATGACTGCCGCCTCGCGCGCGAGCAGGCGGGCGGCGAGGGTGCCAAAGATAATCGGCTTAATTGTTACGTTGTGGACGACGTGTGGGCGAAATGATCTGATCGCGCGTGAGATTGAAAGAGTGCTGCGAAACATCTCGACAACACTCCGGCTAGCTCGCGTCATTGGTAGCGGGTACGTCGCTATCCCGGCGTGTTCGAGTTCGGTGAGTCGTCCGCTGTCGCGAGCTGCCACGCCGACAACGGCTCCTTCAGCGACCGCCGCTTCAAGGAGTGGTAAGCGGTGCGACAGAAAGAACCAGTCAACGTTTACGACAAATAGTATTCGGACCCCTTCAAGTCGACGGGTCGATTGATGTGCAATCATCGCTCGAAGCTCCTTGCTTCAAGGCGAGTGGCCACCGAAACAAAGCCGAGCGCAAGCACTGCTGCTGCGGCGAGGCCGACTGTTCGCGCGATCGGGCCTTGCTCGTAGAGTTGGACGGAGATTGCACTCGATATCGCTATCGTCGCGGCGACGGCGATAGCGACCTGGGTGTGCGTCCACCCTGCAGTTAGAAGCCTCTGATAAGCGTGTTCTCTGTGGGGCTCCAGAAGCCGTTCGCCCGATCGCCAGCGTCGACCAAGCGTGATCGTTGTGTCGGCGATGTAGAGCATGAAGATTGGGCCGACGGACTCGATTGGAACGCCGTTCGCTACGGCTAGTGCCCCTAAAGCGGCCAGCCAGTAGCCTAGAAAGTACGATCCGACGTCGCCGAGAAAGATCCTTCCTCGTAGATTGTGGAACGCGAACCCGGCGGCCGAACCGGCGAGAGCGTACGACGCAGCTTTCAACGATGGGTCTGCTCCGGCTCGCTCGGCTAGCTCAGCGATTGCGACGCCCCCCACCACCGCTTGTGCCGCGGAGACACCATTGGCACCGTCCATAAAGTTGAAAGCGTTAGTGTATCCAGCACACCAAGCAATCAGAATCGCACTGAGCGCAATCCCCCGAATATTGAGGGTCGAGCAGAAGAGGCACAGCGATACGATTGAGGCTGTCGGGACAGCTACTTGAGCTGCGAGTCTGGGCGTGGCAGGTAGCGAGAGGCGATCGTCTAGGAACCCAACGAGCCCGAGGGCTAGCGCCCCTGCGGCGGTCGCTAGCACTGTTCCAGATGGGCCGCGAGCGAGTAGTGCGGCAACGGAAGCGACCGCCACGGCGATTCCTCCCCCACGTGGAACAGGCGCGCCATGCGACGACCGGTGGTTCGGCACGTCGAGGAGATTCGAGCCGAGAAGCCACTTCCGGACGAATGGGGTAAGGATTAGTGCTGCTGCCGCAGCAGAGATGAGCGTTTTCACGGTTCGAGGGGTCGAGAGCGGGCGTTGTCCGGAGCGCAGCGGGCTGGCCGCCGCCGATCTGATGTATTCAACCCTGATGGGCGCAGCGAGGCAGGCAGAGAGCGCCGGAGAACGACTTCCGGCGTAGCTTGCCAGCCAGATCGGCCACTCACCGCAAGAAAGCTGTTGCGCGCTTCTAGAGGCCGTTCCATCAGCGCAGCTGCCTCTGTGTGCAGAACCCGCGAATCTCGCACTTGGACGGCCGCTCGGATGAGGTTTGCATTAGGGACAGCCGGCGAGAAACCAGTCTCTGGTCCGCTCGAGCCCCTGCGCCAGTTCGACGACCGGCTGGTAGCCAGCCGCCATCCGGAGCGCGGTTGTGTCGGCGAACGAGTGGCGGATGTCGCCGCCGCGCGGATCGATGTGATCGATCTCGAGCTCTCGGCCAAGCATCTCCTGGATCATGTCGATGATCTCGAGCAGGGTGACCCTGCCCTCACACGCGAGATTGAAGACTCGCCCGTCGACCTCTTGAGCGGCGGCCTGAGACGTGAGGATCAAGCCTTCGACGTTGTTGTCGACGAAGGTGAAGTCCCGGCTCTGCTGTCCATCGCCGTGAACGGTCAGCGCCTTGCCGTGGAGCGCAGCATCCAGGAAACGCGGAATCACGGCGGCATACACGTGATCTGCCCGCTGCCGTGGCCCGAAGACGTTGAAGAACCTGAGGGCGACCGCCGACATTCCGTACAGCTCGGAGAAGAGCCGGACATACTCTTCGCCCACCTTCTTACTCAGCGCGTACGGCGAGAGGACGTTGCCAACTTCAGACTCGGTCTTGGGGAGGGCTGCGTGGTCGCCGTAGACGCTCGACGAACTCGCAAAGACAAAGCGTCCGACTCCTGCATCCCTGGCAGCCTGCAGAGCGCCGAGCGTGCCAGTGGCGTTCGCCTCGTGGGTCGGCTGCGGCGCCGCCACCGATCGTGGCACCGACCCGAGCGCCGCCAAGTGGAACACGATGTCCTGCCCTCGGGCCGCTTCGGCCATGGCGGCGGGGTCCTCGACCCTGCCGACGATCAGTCTCACGTCGTCTCTCACAGCGCGGAGGTTCGACTCCGAGCCGTTGCTCAAGTCGTCGAGCACGGTGACGGTGTGCCCTTCGTGGACCAGGCGATCGGCCAGGTGGCTCCCGATGAAGCCGGCACCGCCGGTGATCAAGCACGTACCCATGTCATCTCCCACCTGACCGGTACGTCGCCCCGAAAGTAGTTCGACGGGGCGCTCCGCTCCGGCTCTGCCGATCGACAGTTCGTGGAGCGTAGAGCGCGGGGGACGACTTGCATCGAGTAGTTCTTCCCACCCGAACTTCGGTTGTCACGATCAGTCGCCGCCTCATGATTGACCGAGAGCACGCCTGACGTAGCGGGCCAGACCTCCTCGAGTGCGAAGGGCGTCTCTCGACGGAACGAGGTACGCCGTTGCATAGTTCAGTCTCTCCCGCACCGACTCATGAGCGCTGAGCGCACGCAGGTGCTCCGCTGGGAGCGTTCTCGATGGGCGAAGGTGGGCGATCTGTTCGAGCCGAGTCGGCATGGGACGCAGGTCGGGGAGCGGGAGATCACGCAGGGTCGACCTCGAGACGATCTCGAGAGCTGCGCCCAGGATCGCAGTTTGGCCGTGTTCGAACGCCACCCGACGCAGCGCGCCATCGTCGATGTGGTGTCTGTCCGAGATGACGACCACATCGAGAAGGCCGGAGAGCTTGCGATGTCCGGGGGGTGTAAGGATCAGATGAGTCGCCGCATGGAAGAGACGATCTTCCGGCGTGAGGGCTCGCACCGGATTGCATTGACTGCGACTGCGTTGGAAGAGAGATGCCGTGCGGCTCTTGGAGAACTTGTTCAGCCGGGTGTGAAGATCAACCTCCACGCCAGCTGGCGACCGCATCGTTTGCCCTTTTACCAGGAGCGGGTCGATGCGGTCCACGGAGATCGGCTCGAACCCCAGCGCCGCGAGAACGCCGACCGCCTGTGCATGCTGAGCGGGCAAGACCAAGAGATCGACATCGACCATCTCTCGCATCAAGGCAGATGGATAGTCCAGCTTGGCCGTCGCCATGCCCTTGAGGACCCGGAAGTCGATCCCTGATTCGTCGAAGGCCTCGCTCACCTGCTCGAGGGTGTGTTCCAGGAGCATGAGCCAAGCACCGCGGCCGCGCATCGAAGTTGTCGTTTCGGAATCGAGCCAGGCCGCGACTCGATGGTGGACGAGCAGTTCCATGACCAGATCGGAGCGGTCCCCAGGAATCTGTCGCCGGTCGACGACGTCGCGAAGTCCCGTTGTTCCGAGGATAGAGCGAAGGCGCGGGTCAATGATCTCGAGGGCCTCGTCGGCTTCGATCCGGTAACGGCGAGTCATGGCGTCGGGTTCCTCCTCGCTACTGAGGCCCGAAGCGATGCGTCGAACTTGAGAAACCCATCGACCGGTTCGGTCGGTCGGCCGTCGACCTCGACCCAAGCATGAAATGCGGCGTCTCGTCCTTGCGGCGCACCGATCTCGATGGTGGCGGCTGCGCCCCGGCGGGCGAGCAGCTCGTGGGCTACCACCGATCGTGCGAGGCAGCTCGTGTTGTGGAGCCGCCACAGCCGCGAGCCCAGGCGGACGGCGGGTACGACGGTTTCGAACGACGACCGTGAGGCGCCGCGACGGGTGTTTGCCCGAGTTGCGAGGCTGGCGAACGAGACCCAACCCCGGCGCATACCCGCATGGAGCAGTGGGACGACGATGGCTCCAGCGGCGAACGCGCTCGGATCGGCGAGCGCCGTCGAAGCTGCCCGCTTAGCTCGCCGGAGTGAGAAGCCCACGACCGACGAGCTGGTGGATCAGGGCATCGAGATCGGCGGCAAGTCGATCGTCTGTGACGTTGTACTTCGAGCTCATTGACACGACGACGTCGCCGACCGACTTCCCTTCGCAAAGCAGGTCGTACATCTGCGCACCGACCTCGTTGAGCGAGAAGTACAGCTCCGAGTCCATGTCGAGCGCAATGATCTCGTCCCCGACACGTCGCGTGATCACGTGAGCGGGCCGTGTGTAGATCTCTTGCATCGACGCCTCCTTCAGAGCGACTAGCGGACGATCGAGACGTATCTCGGCAAGATACCGATCCGCGAATGGCGATGACATGGGTGAACGTCTCCCTTCATGGTCAGCTGGCGAACTCTTGCGACCAGACATCGAGGCCGACGAACTGCCAGAGAATGTTCGAACCAGGTGCCACATCGTTCGGATCGGCCCGAATCGGGAGCACGACGGACCGCCACAGCTCGCGAAGGGGCTCGAGGTCGACAAATCCGAGATCTGCGAGCAGCGATGACGAGAGTCGCTCCTCGACGTCCGCATCGTCGAGGCTTGCCCCATAGCGGAAGTCGAAGTGGACCTTGCCGCGCCGCTCTTGCACTTCGGTGGGTAGCCAATCCCACTGAGCCGAGCGCTGGAGGGCTCGGCTGTCGTAGAGCCCCCACCGGGCGTCATCAGGGATCCTGAGCGCAAGGTCGATCACCTCGGCACTCAGGAACGGATAGCGGTGGTCGATGCCGTGGCGTGCGCGTTGTGCCTCCATGACCTCTCGCTCGAGCACCGTTCCGGCCGACTCCAGCAAGTTGTGCCTCCGAAGCCGAGTCGAACTCGCTGCGCCGATGCCAACGAGGGGGTGTGCGATTCGACGGGCCAGATCGTAGTGCTGGGCTACGTCCGGATTGATCCACGCAGGAACGCCCCGCCGTAAGATCGACTTGGCGCGGGTCGGAACGCCCCGCCTGAAGGCCTCCGCTGAGTGATTGCGAATCAGCGCTGCGGCCTTTGTCGGCGTCCGGTTGTGTCGGGCAAAGAGTGCCAAGTCGGCTCGGCGACGCTGAGCGATCGTCTGCGTGATGAGTCGTCGGTAGGCAAGGAAGACGTCGTCGCCTCCGTGGCCGGAGAGGATGCGTCGCACTCCTGAGCGAGTCGCCCGCTCGTAGAGGGCGTCGGCATCGTGATCCGGGCGGAATACCGGAATGCCGAATCGGCGAGTTCGATCCACGATGTCGCGCTGGAAGTCGAAGTCAGTGGCTCCGGTCGAGATCTCGCGCATTGGCGCGGCCCGGAGAACGGCATCCTGGAAGACGGACTCATCGCAGTCGAGTCCGTGGAAACGCTGCGTGAGAGCTGTGGTCTGGCCGCTGAGGCCGAACTCGTGCAGTGCACCGGCGATGCCGGCTGAGTCGAGCCCGCCGGACAGCGTCAGGCCGAGTCCCGAAGTAGCGGCTCCCGCGGTCTCATTCAGGATTGCCGTTCGCAGCGTTTCTCGGACGATCGCTGCCCAGCGATCGTCCGAGACTGCATGCTCTGGCGTTTCAGGCCATGTTCTCCAGGTCCGATGCTTGGCGCCGCCGGGGCGGAGCTGGCTCGTCGACCCCGGCATCACGTAGCCGATGCCGGAGAAAACTGATGCGCCGGGTGTTTGTGGCCTGCCTGATAGCCGCTCCAGAACGATTCCCCAGTCCGGCTCGAACGATCGGACGCCGGAACCCAACACTTGCGCCACCTCCGAGGCGGCCAGGACGCCCCATCCGTCGACGCAGGTGAATGCGACGGGGTGCAACCCGACGGCGTCCAGCGAAACGACGAGTCCGTCGGTTTCAGCGGAAAGAACGACCCATCGCCCCGTCATCTCCCGTTCGACGGCCCGCTCGATGTCCGGCGAGAGGGCAGCGGCGGGTGAGAACGGGATCACCACGGACTCAGGGGAGAGTCTTCGTGGCCCGGGCCAGAGCTGATTGTCGGTCCGGATTCCGAGGGCCCCGTACGGACCGAGCGGCCACACGCTGCTCTCGCCCGAGCGATCTCCCACGACATCGAGCATCGAGCGAACAGCGCGATCGGCTCCGCCTGGCTCTTGGGTCCATGCGGCGGCGAAGGCGGTCATCGCTCGGGCATCTCTGTACGGTGATGCCGATGCCAAGCCGGATCAGGGGAACTCGACTGGCGACGATACGTGATGCTCTTCGCCTCGTTCGGCCAGCCGGCACGGTTCTGCTCGGTTCGGTCGTCGCTCTGGAAGGAGTCGCTGCGCTCTCGCTCGGTCTCGAGGTGGTCTTGATCGGTCGAGCGATCGCTGACCTCGAAGCGGGGTCGCTTGGCTCCGCCACCGTTCTCGGTTTCGGCCTCGTGACGGCGGTACGCCGAGTCGCCGCAGCGGCATCGGGCGAACTGCGGTGGATGGTCTCCGAGCGAGTCGAAGCATCGGTCGTTCAGGCGGTGCTGAAAAAGTCCTCGACGGCGGCGTTCGAGGACTTCGAGACCTCGGACTTCCGTGATCAGATGGCGCGAGCGCTCAGGGCGGCACAACGTGATGCGTGGTCCGTCGTGTACAACCTGCAGCTCACGTTCTCCGGATTGCTGACCGCTGCAGGCCTCTTTCTCGTCGTCGTGCTCCAGTCCGCGCTTCTCATCTTGCCGCTCGCTGCGGCGATGGCGGTTGTTGGCGCCGTCGCAGTGGCCAACGGCAGGGTTCGCTACGGGTTGGACCACCATGACACCGAGCGCGACCGAGAGCGGCGTTACCTTCGCGCCGCGTTGTCCTCGCAGATCGAGGGGAAGGAGGTCAGGCTGTTCGGAACCGCCGGTCGCCTGCTCGGACGCCACGCCGAACTCTACGAGGAGAGACTCGACGCTCTCCGGCAGGTCGTGGCCAAGCGGGTGCTCGGAGCCGTTGCCACAAGTGCCAGTCTTGCGGTTGCTGTGATCCTCGTTCTGGTCCTCGTGGCGCAGATGGCCGAAGCAGGCGACATAGATCTCGCCGATGCTGCAGTGCTCGCAGTGGCTGCACAGCAGCTCGCCACCCGGGCCGGAGGCTTGGCTGCCAACGCTGGCGCGATCTTCCAGAACGCTCTCTTTCTCGAGGACCTCCGCGCCTTCCTGGGCCGCCCAGAGCTTGATCGCGGAGCCGGCGCGGCGGTTCCCGCCGGCACGCTCGTGTTCGATCGGGTGGGCTACACGTACCCAGGTGCAACAGAGCCCTCGGTGCACGATGTCTCGATGGTGTTGCGCCCAGGTGAGACAGTGGCACTCGTGGGTGCCAATGGATCTGGCAAGTCCACGCTGGCCAAGCTGGCCGCAGGCCTCTATCGGCCGACGACTGGGGAGATCCGTCTCGATGGTCGGACCGTGACGGGCCCGCTGACCGGAAGTGTCGGGGCGCTGTTCCAGGACTTCGCACGGTACGAGATGACGGCAGCTGACAACGTCTCGCTCGGTCGGATCGAAGCGAGCGATCAGATCGACCTCGAGCATGCCGCGCGACGTGCACGAGCAGACACGGTCATCGCAAGCCTTCCGAGCGGATGGAATACCCGGCTCGGGCGTCAGTTCGGCGGTGGGGTCGACCTCTCGCTGGGACAGTGGCAGCGCATTGCCCTCACGCGAGCATTCCACGCCGACGCCCCGATCGTCGTGCTGGACGAGCCGACGTCGGCGATGGACCCTGCGTTCGAAGCCGACCTGGTCGAGACCTTTCGACAGCTCGCCGAGGGTCGGGCTGTGCTGATGATCACACATCGGTACAGCACGGTTTCCGCAGCGGACCGGTTGGTGGTTCTCGATGGCGGGCGCGTGGTCGAGGAAGGTGCCCATCGTGACCTGATCGAAGCGAAGGGGATCTATGCCCATCTCTTCAACCTTCAGGCCTCGTGGTATCGGGACTGACCTTGAGAGCTTCACGAAGCCTATTGGCGACGTCTTCGACGGCGCCAAAGACGTGAGGGTACGAGAGCTCGTACGTCGGCACGGCCCCGACCACCGAGGCAGCGATCGACAGTCGCTCTATCGGACCCATGGGACCGCCTGGATGAAAGACCTGTTGGGCGAGTTGGGCCGCGGCTGATGCGCTTCGGGTCCGCCGGAGGTCGAGTCGGCCGTCGCCGCGCAGGAATACGACACCACGTACGCTGCCCGGACCGTCCGCAAACTCGGATGCATCGAGCTGCAACCGCCGCTTCTCGGAGTACTCCGCGAACGGTCCTGCTCGTTCGCCGTCCAGGTACTCCGAGCCGGGGTGGAGGCGAATACACGGATAGGAGGGGTGCGCCAGTAGCTCGCCCAGGGAGCGTTCGACTCGCGTGGCGTCGTCGGACCAGACGGTCCAACCGAGACGCGAGAGCGCGGCGACCAGCGTCGACTTGCCCGCACCCGAGGGGCCGACGAGGAGTATGCAGTCTCGGCCCAACCCAACCGATGCGGCGTGAAGGACCGGTTGGCCGAGCATCGTCAAAGCGATCGGGACAGCGACGTCGAACAGCAGGTGCTCGGCGGTGTTCGGCCCGGCCCCGACATGGTCTGCGAACCAGAGCCTGGTGCCATCGAGACAAGCCGAGGCACTCGTGTCGATGTCGAAGCGGTGGCCAAGAGGCTCGCTTCCGCCTGCCGCGATGAGCAGCCCTGGCGAGGCCGTGCTCGGTGGCGTTCGGAACGTCGCTGGCCTCGGTCCCTCGACCGTGACTCCGTAGACAACGAACCTGCTCATCGCTACCCGGACTCTTGCGCCTGCGTTGGGCGATGCGCTCGTTCGCCTCGTCGCCACCACCATCTGTCCCTATCGGAGCTGGCGCCAACACATATAGGGCATCCCCGAAATTCGGGCCGCTGGTTGTGTGACTGCAAGATGCAACCGTACGTTATCGAGACGAGCCAGGCAGCAGGTCTGGCGGCGGAAATTGGAGTGTGTGATGCGGGACTATGAAGCACCGGAGCTCGAGTGCCTTGGGGACCTTTCGGTCCTGACGTTGGGGCAGGGTGGCTCCTGCAACGACGGCGTTGGTGGGGGCACAGGAATGGCGTCCCAGACGATCGTGAACGGCCAGCCCGCTGGCTGCGAGGTGGAGTAGCCGACCAAGCGAGACGTGATGCCCTGAGCACATCTTCGCTCGCCATGAGTTGCAACTGAGTGTAACCTGGACGGCAACAGCCGGGAAACGTATCCCGGTGTTGGCGGAAATTGGAGTGTGTGATGCGGGATTATGAAGCGCCGGAGCTCGAGTGCCTTGGGGACCTTTCGGTTCTGACCCTGGGTGCTGGTGGCTCCTGCAACGACGGCGTTGGTGGGGGCACAGGCATGGCGTCCGAGACGATCGTGAACGGCCAGCTAGCTGGCTGCGAAGTCGTCGAACCCTGAGTCATTGGTTCGACGGGCCTATCCGTCCCACCGACCGTGCCGCTGCCCACCTCCAAGAGGTGGGCAGCGGACGTTCTACCCCGTCGCCAGAGATGTCAGCCGCGGTCCTGGGCTCTCGATGTCAGAGCAGTTGGCGTAAATCGCCTGGCTTGAGTGGTGCAGCGCTTGCAGCGGCTGCGAGGGGCCTTCCGTCGAAGGATGTCGCCGACGCCCTCCCAGCCGGTGCCTCGACCGACCATTCCCAGTGCCACTCGGCTGCCGACCGTCGTGCTGAGATCTTGATCGCCACCGCATCACCTTTGGCGATCGCCAGCGGTTCTCTCAAGCCGTGGCGCATTCTACCGTAGGTTGGATAGCGATTGCCCGGGCCTGTGCTATAGCGCAGACCCTTGTCGATCTCGGCCTCGAAGAACAACGCGATGGCGCCGATCTCGGCGTCCCGCGTTGCAGTCACGACCGGTTCGCCCTCGAGGAGACCTCGTTTCAGAGAGTCGCGGTCGCGATAGTCGATCTCGCTCCAGCAGCCAGACGTGGTCACGACCTCATCAGGCAAGAGGTCCGGCGTGCGACGCGAGCCGGCGAAGACGACATCGGTGACACCGCTCCAGTCGACGTCATCCAATGCGTAGCTCTGTAGTGTCGAGGTGCGCCAAGTCTCATCAGTGATGGCCACCGCCATCAAACGGTCGTGACTGGGGAGGACGATGCCGCCAGCCGTGAGTCGTTCGTGAGCGTGATCGAGAACTCCGAGGTGGTTGCGGTAGAGAGGGGACGCTCCCCGTAGGTCAGAGATGATGAGATCGAACGAGCCATCGAGCCTCGTTGCATCGCCGCGAAACACGCTCGCGCGATCAGCGAGACCATTGTCCTGAAGGACCCGAGGAAGAGTCTCAACTGCATCGGCGACGTCGACCGCCGTCACGTGTGATGCTCCGGCGTGCAGTGCAGCCAGAGTGAAGAAGCCGGAGCCGCACCCGAGATCGAGTACCCGTGCGCCAGCGGCATGGCGGTCGATGGCCTCCAAATAGGCAGTACGTCGATCGTTGTCAGCGATCATCCGGGCGAAGTCGTTTAGCTCGTACGTCATGTCAACCCAGGACCCACGCACCGTATGCCAAGCGGCAGGTGGTGCCGAGGACCCTTCTCGGTGGAGATGTAGCGGTGAAAGGATTCTCTGTTGAGGGTCTTCACGCGCATGAGCTCACTGCTCCGAAGCCACCGGAAACAGCTTGACAGCGTCCGAGCCGTTCGTATTGATGCCGCTGCCTGAGGTGACCTGAAGGCTTGGAGGCTTATCCGCCTTCGGATTGTTTCCGTAGTACGCCGAGCGTCCGTAGACCGCCGAGACGTCTGCTCCAATCAGTGCCGTGCCAAGCACAGTGCCTCCAGCTTGTTCCACGAGGCGCGCCGCTGTCCCGACCTCATCCTTCGTTGTGGACCCTGCGAGCGAAACAAGTAGAACCCCGTCGACGTGGGGGGCGATCGTCAGTGCATCAGCGACCGGCAGTACCGGAGGCGCATCGATCACCACCATGTCGGCGCCTTCGACTACTTGGCGCAGCAGCGAAGTGAACGACGGGGATGCCAAGAAGTCACCTGGGTTCGGTGGCATGGTTCCCGCGGCCAGAACGACCATCTCATTGCCTTCATGTTGCACCGTGGCAACGGCGTCGGCGATCTTGAGGTCGCTCAGGAGCACGTCGGTAAGGCCTGGAGACAGTACTGCTCCGTAGACCTTGTGAAGCCTGGGTCGCCGGAGGTCGGCGTCGATCAACACGACTTTCTTGCCTGTCGCAGCAATCGCCCATGCGAGGTTCGCTGCGCTCGCAGTCTTCCCTTCGGATTCGTTCGCACTCGTCACGACGATCGAGCGGAGCCGTCGGCTCTGAGAGACGAACTGGAGCGCGCTCCGCAGCTTGTGGTAGCCATCGGCGACAGGGCTCGTCGGAGCGCGTAGCGTCATGAGGGCGGGCTCCCCGTCGGCCCGATCCGTCGTTGGAATCACAGCGAGGACGGGCGTTCCGCTCGCTTGTTCGAGGTCGGAGGGCGTTTTCACTCGCCGATCTAGGTTCTCGACGAGCAACGCCAAACCGCCGCCGAGGATTGCGCCGACCACGGCGCCAAGCGCAATGCTCCGGCCGATCGGCGCGTTGATCGGTGTGGCGCTCGGGGCGGCGAATGAGTTGATTCGAGCGGTGCCGGATGCTGCAAGCTCGCCACTGAGCTCAAGGTCCGCGATGTTGCGGGCGATCGAGGCGACTTGCGAGTCAATGACGTTGAGCTCAGGCTCGAGCTCGCCCGCCAAACGCTGACGCGCCAACGCAGCCTGATCCAGCTGGGCCTGCAGGTTGCTGATCCGTGTCTGCGATGCGAGAACGTCGTCATCCAGCGCCGGCACACCATCGTTGGCCAGCACGACTTGAATTCGCTGGTCGAGAATCGCTTGTTCGGCGCTGATCTGGCCGGTCAGCTCCAGTTCATCGTCCTCGAGGGCGACGAGATCTGTTCGGAGCGTCTGACGTTCGAGCCGAAGTGCTCGAAGGCGGCTCTGCAACTGGTCGACCGCAGTGTCGACCGAAGACTGGGCGCGACTCCGACTGGTATCGACATAGGTCTGGGCCCACGTGTTGGCCGCCAGCGCCGCGGTCTCGGGATCATCGGCCGTCGCGGTGAACTGGAGAATGTCCGCGAAGTCCGGGTTCGACACCGATACCGCTGGAACAAAACCGAGGGCGTTGGCAACCGCGTTGACGACTTCGTCGCCGTTCGCGACGTTGATCTCGTTCTCCATGTCGCGAGCTAGCTTGGACGTTGAGAAGTTGCCTTGTCCCGTTGCGTCTTGAGCTGCACTCGTCTGCAGGATCACCGACGTCGTCGAGCGGAATACGTCGTCGCTACGCGACGAGTTGTATCCGGCGATCAGCGGGACGATCGAGAGCGGGAGCAACACCCAGATCCAGCGGCGACGAAGAATCGAGAGGTAGTCCCGTAGTTCGAGATCGTTGTCGTCCACCGGAGCGAGTGTAGGGGCGTCCCGGCCGTCGGGACGTTAGGGCGATCCACCTGCTCGCCCCCGGAGCGGGCAGCACGCGCCTGAGGTCGCACGGGGACGCAGAGGCACGCAACGCGTCTTCGGGCAGGCGCTTCCGGTCCCGTCGGATCGCGAAACGCAGATCGGCGTACGCTGGTCAGCGCCGCACGGTGCGACGCGCCTTCGGCAGCACTGCGGAGATCCTGCTCGGTGACCACTCGCTACTGAAAAGCGGGTTGGAACGTCGAGGTGGAGACTGGTCGCCCAAGAAGCGGTGGAACAAGTCTGCGGTGGCGCGATCAGGTTTGCGGACGACCTGCTCGGACCGCCCTCGAGGCCGCTGACGCCCTGCGCGCTGTGCCGCGGATTGGTTTCCCCCCATTCGAGCGTTTCCGGGCTCCCGGATGTGGGTCGCTCGCGAGCGAACCTCGACCATCGAACCAGCGATCACGAGCCACGCAGGCCCCGGCGTCGACAGCACGGCTTCGCTGAGCCCGTCGACACCGACGAGCACGAGCAGCGCGAGCGGCCATGGATTGGCCCGTCGCCAGCCGCTGATCAAACCCGCCCAGATCGCACCGACGAATGCCACCGTGCCGGCGGCACCGGAGGTCATCAACACATGGAGGAGGAGTGAATGCGAGTGCTCCGCATGCCAGCCGATCTCGCCATCACGCCGCATCTCCGACACGACTGCGAAGTCCGTCCCGGGGCCCACCCCGACGAACGGCGTGTCCATCCACGCCTGGATCACCGCGGGCCAGAGTTCGGTCCGCCCGTTGCCGGTGCGTATGTCCGCCAGCGACCGGTCACCCGTCCGGGAGATCGTTTCGACGACGGGACCGGCCAGACCGCTCACGCCGATCGCACCCACGGTGAGCATGGCGACGGCGACGAGCACCAACGTGAGTCTCGGGCGCGTTGCTCGGATGACCGGCACGGCGATGGCGAAGGCCATCGCCGCGGCACCCGTTCGGCTCTGCGTGAGCAGCACTGCCACGGAGCAGGCGACGACCACCGGCCAGGCAGCGAGGTGAATCCAGGATCGGCCGGCGTTCAGCGCGAGTGAGACCGCTGCGACCGCGCCGAGGGCGGCGATCCGTGCGAGATGATTCGGTTCATAGGCGAGCAGGACGAGCCGGCCCTCTTCGGTGAGCGCGGGAATGAAGCCGGCCGCCCGAAGCGAGACTCCCGCAGCGCCGTGAACCGCGGCGACCCCGGCGAGAACCGCGAACAGTGGCGACCAGCCGGCGGTGCGGACGAGCGACCAGGCCGCCGCCCCGAGACCGGCGAAGAGGCCGGAGGCCAGCAGCGCTTGGCTCGGCGACGGGCCGGAGAGCCCGCCGATGAGCCCGATCAGTGTCCAGACACCGAGAAGGACGACACCGATCGCCGCCTGAGCGCGTCGACGATCACCGAGGAGGAGCAGCGCAAGCCCCGCTGCCGGGGCAGCGGCCAGGAGGAGCGACCACTGCTGCGGATCGGCGGTCTCGACACCGAGCCGGCGCACATCGACCGTCGCTCCGGACGCGCTCGCAGTCAGCCCGACCACCAACGCGGCTGCCCGCCGGCCGATCATGCGGCGGCGAGCGAACGAACGGGCCTGGGCGAGCGGGGCCGGCTGAAGCCAGCGGCAGCAGCCACCAGCAATGCAACGCCGATTCCGGCCGAAACGGCCGTCACGGCCCGGGTGCGCTCGCGATCGACGACCTCGCCGGGCCGGACGAGGACGAGCTGCGGACGGATCACGCCCGCTGCCTCGCCGAGTGACGACAGCTCGACCTCCAGCGTGCCGAGACGCTGCGCTGTGGCGGACAGTCGCCCCTCGGCGATCAACCGATCGGCCTCGGAGGTGTCAGCGTTCTCGAGCGAGCGACGCTGGCGCGACAGATCGATCTCGAGCAACGCCAGCTCCGACTCGATGGCGGCGGTCCGGTCCGCAAGGCCGGCCGAACGTTCCGCCACGTTGCGCTCGATCAACACGGCGGCGGTGGCATCGACCAACCCGACGGCGGCAGTCCTGGTCGTTGCGGTCGCCGTGACGTCGAAGATGGTCTGGTTTCTCGGCACCGAGGTGTTGAGATCCAGCAGCTCGGCCACGGGCACGCCCGCGGTCTCTGCGATCTCGTCCCGCACGTCGTCCCGGTCGACCAACGCAGCCTGCGTCTGGATGACCGCGTCGTGGTAGGGCCAGCGGACTTCCTGATCGTCGAGACGGAGCGTGGCCACGGCCGTGGGATCGCCGGTGGGGGCGAGCGACCAACCGATCGCGCCCGCGAGCGCTCCGGCGACGAGCGCGGCGAGAAGACGGAGGATGCCCGACATCGTGCGAAGGCTAACGAGGCTCGTTCAGCCCTGGGGGGACTCGGCTGTCGGACCCGCCGAAGGAAGGGAACGGGCCCGAGCGGCGGTTCGCTCTCGAAGGTCGATGACGCCGCCGCTGTCGGGCTCGCCGGACTCGGGGGCCTCCCCGGTCGAGACGGCTTCGGCCGAGTCGCGGCCGAGCATGGCGGTGACGGGAGCGAGCAGAAGCGACACCGCCGTCTGCTCGACGGTGGCGAGCAGGATGCGGAGATCGAGCCCGAGGCTCCAGTTCTCGACGTAATGGAGATCGAGACGCTTGTAGGCACCGAACTCGGCATTCGAGCGAGCCTCGACCTGCCAGAGGCCGGTGATGCCGGGGCGGACGTCGAACCGATCACGCATCTCACCCTCGAACGCCGCTTCCTCCTCGACAAGCGCCGGACGCGGACCGACGAGGCTCATCTCGCCGCGGAGAACGTTCAGCAGCTGCGGCAGCTCGTCGAGCGAGGTACCGCGGATGATGCGCCCGATCCTCGTGATCCGAGGATCGTGGGTCATCTTGAACAACGGGCCGCTGCGCTCGTTCTGAGCGGCGAGATCGGCCTTCAGATCCTCGGCGTTGGTCACCATCGAGCGGAACTTGAACATGTCGAAGAACTCGGCGTCCTTCCCCGCACGTGGCTGGAGGAAGAAGACCGGGCCGCGATCCTCGAGCTTGATGGCGGCGGCGACGGCGAGCATGACCGGAGCGAAGATCACGAGGGCGGCGAGAGCGCCGACGATGTCGATCGCCCGCTTGATCGCGAGCTCCCACCGTGCCAGTGGGCGGCGGTGGCCCATGACGACGAGAGGTTCGTGGGAGATCGAGCGGACTTCGAAGCGGCCCGTCCACAGGCGGGTGACGCCGGTGGAGAGCTGCACGTCGTAGCCGGCGTCCATGAGCTCGGCCGAGATCGACCGGAAGGTCTCGGCCCGGAAGCCGGTCGCGCAGACGATGGCGCTGGTGGCCGCATGCCGATGCATGAGGACGACGAGGTCGGCGACATCGCCGAGCCAGCGATCACTCAGACCGGATCGTTCGGCGACGGTCTCGTTCCCGATCACCCCGAGGCAGACGAAGCCCGCTTCCGGGTGCGTCGTGACGAGATCGACGACCTCGACGGCCTCGATCCCGGCGCCGACCACGACGACTCGCTCGGGCTGATCGCGCTGGGCGATCTCCAGCACGATCGTGCGGAGGAAGCCGCGAGCGAGCGTGAGCACGACGATCGAGAGCGGAACCGCGAGGATCAGCTCCCAGCCGCCGACAGCCCAGTTGGCGAACTGTGCGAGCACCGCGGTGGTTGCCGCACCGATGCCGACCGAGGTGACGAGGCGGCTGATCTCCTCGGTTCGGGGAAGCGTCGGGCGACCGGAGTAGATCCCACGTCGGCCGAAGAGCCCGAGGATGATCGCGACGGCGACGAAGGCGAGCACGCCGCCCTGCTCGGTGGGCCGCACCTCGGTGGTCGTGATGTTGGTGACCACGAAGATGCCGAGCCATACGGCACTGAGCAACAGTGCATCGACCGTCTGGATGAACCAGACGAATCGTCGCTTACGAACAAGCTTTCCCACGAGCACTCCCGCCGACCATTGGTGCGCCGCCACGCACCGCTACTGATCTACCACAGTGCCGTGCGAAAGGCGCTCAACGCAGCGGGAAAGTCACCGACTCGTTCTGGGTCGAACTGCCCAGCCGAGGTCAGCGTTCGGCTGCCGCCGACTCATACGCGTAGCGGTACCGGTTCCGGAGATTCCAGCGACGGGTCGGCGTCGTCCGGTTGATCACCGCTCCCAGCAGGCGCGCGCCGCTGCGGTCGAGCTCGGCGGCGAGCAGGAGCAGATCCTGCGTACTCGTCGCCTTCGCATCGACCACGACGATCAAGCCATCGACGGACTGAGACGCCGCGAGAGCATCGGACGCCGATCCGATCGGGGGAGTGTCGATCAGCATCAACTCGACCGAGTTCGACGCTTCCTCGACCACGGACTTGAACTGTGGCGAGCCGAGCAGCTCGCTGGGATTCGCGGGCTCCGGTCCGGCGGGAAGAACGAACAGCGAGTCGTGACCCGGGGCCGTGAGGAACTCGAGGTCGCCGTCGCCGGCGAGGCCGTTGGACAGACCGGTCGGCGCCAGGTCGAGTCCGACCAGGGACTCGACCGTCGGACGCCGGAGATCGGCGGAGATGAGGGCAACCCGCTGACCACCGGTGGCGACCGCCACGGCGAGGTTCGCCGCTGTGGTCGACTTGCCTTCGGACGGCTGGAACGACGTGATGATGATCGATTCGATGCCGTCGGTCCGGGAGATGTACTGAACTGCACTCCGCAGGCGGCGGATCGACTCACGGGCTTGCTGGGAACGTAGTCCTTTGTTGGGTGACAACATGACGATGGGGCGCCGTGCCAGACGGTCGCGGAGTCCGAGGTCGGGGATCGTGCCGAGCACTCTGGTGCCGAGGGCTCGCTCGACGTCGGCGGCGGTGTTGACCGACCGGTCGAGACGGGATCGAAGGAAGGCGGCGATCGTCGCCACGGCGACGCCGAAGAGGAAGAACCCGAGGATGATGTAGTTGCCGGCGAGACCTTCGGGGCTCTGCGGCGGCTGCGCCTGACGAAGTAGAACGGCCGGTGCCGTGGCGGAGCTTGCGGCCGATTGGACTGTCGATCGCCGGGTACTCAGCGTCCGACGCTCCACCGTGTCGCTGTTCTGTTCCGTGACGACGAGATTCCGTTCAGTGGCGATCTCCTCCAGGCGAGTGGAGCGATTGAGCGCCTCGACGTTCTCGAGCAACGTCCGTCGCTCTTCGTCGAGGGCTCCGAGCTCGGCCGCGAGCTCGAGGCTCCGAGCGTCGAGTGCTGCGAGTTCGGCATCGATCTGGGCGAGGTTCTCGGCGTAGAACGCATCCTGCGCAGCGTTGCGTTGCTCCACATACGACGATGCGAAGCCGTTGACGACGTCGGCGGCCCGAACAGGGTCCTCCGAGGAATAGGACACGCGGATGGTGTCGGAATCGGGTGAGAACTCGGCAATGACTTCACGGCGGAGTGCCCGTGGATCCTCACCGGTGCCGAGTTGGGCGACGGCCTGGGTCGCGATGCCGTCCGACACGAGGACCTCGGCCTCGCGGTCGAGATTGGGTGCGACGAGGCGGTTGTTGTCGAGCGATCCGACGGCGGTTGGGTTGAGGAGCACCCTCGCCGTCGCCGAGTACGTCTCGACGCGCGAGTTGACGACCAGCCAGCCGGCGAACGTGAACAGCGCGATCACCGCGAGAACGAGCCATCGATAGCGCTTCAACGCCTCCAGGTAGTCCTCGAGCGTGGCCACGTTGCGGTTGGTCGATGATTGTTGGTCGTAGAGCATGTTGCGTTTCCTACCGAGGCGAGTTGGGTACGGCGAGCGGACGGGACGGAGAGGTGGCGGTCTTCAGGATTCGCTCAGCCGAGAGCGTTGCGATGATCAGGCAGTAGAAGAAGACCGTCCGCGAGATGACACCGAACTCGGTCATCGAGAACACGAAGGCGAACACGCCGATCGTGAACGGGAAGAGTGCGGCGGGGGAGTGGTCGATCGCGATGACCCGGGTCGACCGGAGCACGGCCCGCCAGAGGATCGCCCCGCCCACGAGGGCGCCGGGGATCCCGAGAGTGATCCCGTACTCAAGCAATGCATTGTGGGAATGGGGCGGGCCCCAGGTGTTCTCGAGCAAGACATCGTGCGCGGGTGAGAAATAGCCGTGCCAGAAACCCTCCCAACCCCATCCGAAGAAGGGCCGCTCCAGGAAGGCACCGAAGGATGACCGCCACAGGACCGTTCGCCCCGAGAAGGTGACGTCTCGATCCAGCCAGGTCGTGATGAACCCGAGGTTCGCCGTGGCGAACCCCACGATCGATCCAACGGTCGTCACGAGTGAGACCCCGACGGCGCCGAACAGGGTCTTGCGGCTTCGGAATGCCCGGGCGATCGCCACACAGGCCACGATGCCACCGAGGCCCAGCAGCGACGTCTTCGACGTCGAACCGAAGACCAGCAGACCGCCGAGAGCTGCCGACGCCAGCCATGCCGTCCGGAACCGGGGATAGATCTGCATCGCCAGCAGGCTGTGTAACACGGTCAGCACAGCGAGGCGTCCCAGTCCGTTCCGGTTACCGGCGAGGCCCGTCCAGCCGCCACTGGACACACCGAACTGCGGAAGGGCCACGACGAACGCGAGCGAGATCGCCGAAACCGCGGCGAGTGCGAGAGAGGTGTACAGCAGGATCTCGTCGAGATCGAAGACGGCCACCGCCCACCAGGCGAGCAGCAGCACGAGGACGAGTTCGACGGACGCCTGGAGCGTGGCGGAAGGCCGTCCCGACCAGAACGTCGAGAGCAGAGCACCTCCGACGAACAGCGGAATCAGGGGTTCCAGTCGAATGGCTCGGAGACTGATCTCCAACCGTGGAAGAAGGATCGCCCAGGCCATCCCAGTCAAGGCGACAAGCGCGACGAGGGTGAGCCCACCACCTGAACGCGTGTCGCCGAGCTCGCGGTTGAAGAACCATTCATTGGGAAGACCGACGGCGAGCAGAAAGGGCACGGCGATTGCCAGGAGCCGCTGGCCGAGGCCGGGGCGGAGCAACGTCGTCGCGGGGATTGCCACCCTCGGCTCGGGTCGGATGATGGTCATGCGATCGCTTTCGGAGAGTCGAATCCAGTTGGACCGTAGGCGATGGAGTGATGTCCTCGGATGGCACGCCGTTGTCCGATCGCGAGCCTCCGCCACCGTACCCCGCGGCGTCGAAGTGGTTGGTCTCCGAGCAGACGGCCGAGGCGGTCGAACCCCAAGCCGAGGGTCGTCCTGACCGTCGACGTTGCCAGGTGCCGCGCAGCCGTGAGTGGTCGGAGTCGATCAGTTGCCGTCGCGAGCTCGACCGAGGTCATCGTCTCGCCGCCCCGCTCCCATCGGCGTTCGATCCACGCCTCGGTGCAGCGGCTGGCGGGAAAGTGCTCGCAGAGCACTGCCTGATCGCTCCAGGCCAGCCGGTGGCCGGCGATCACGAGGTCTCTGCTCAGCTTGGTGTCAGATCCGCCCCGAAGTCCGAACGCCGGATCGAACACGGGATCGAGCGTCGACCGGACCGAGCGGTCGATCGCGAAGTTGGCCGTGCTGATCCGATCAATCGACGCATCGTCGTCGTGACGGGGGCGGGTGATCGCCGACACGAACCACGGCTCGACGTCGATCTCCGTCTCCACGACAACCGGGCCACCGACCATGATCGCACCGGTGCGATCCATCGTGGCGAGCAACCCCGCTGGCCAATTCCGAACCACCGTCTCGTCGTCGTCGAGCATCACGAGGACATCAGCGTCGGACTCCTCGAGTGCCCGGTTTCGCGCCGCGGAGATGCCGGGCGTCGGTTCGTGGACGTAGCCGACCGGGACCGCTCCGGAGGGCAAGCTCTCGACCACGGTTCGAGCCGACGCATCGGGGTCGTTGTCGACCACGAGAATCCGGCCGATGTCCCAACCCGCCCCCGCGCTCGCTTCAGCGAGCACACTCTCGAGCGTGCGGAGAAGGCCCTCGGGGCGACGGAACGTTGCCACGGCGATGTCGACCGACCGTGTCATCGTCGGGTCGGCCGACCGACCTGGTCCTTGATCCAGCGGATCACCGCAGGCGGCCAGAGGATCGCCGCCCTCGCTAGCCCGGCCGCGGCGGCCCGGCGATTGCCGCCCAGCAGATGTGCGCCAGCCGAGCGGAGGTGGAGGCGAGCGCGCTCCCGGCGATCGATCGCGATCCGGGTCAGCCTGTCGGCACTGGCTTCGGCCTGTTCGAACTCCGCCGGCGTCGGTTCGCGGCGTCCGGCACGATCTGCATCGAGGCAGGCCTGTACGTACCTCACGCTCTGCGCCTGCTTCCCGAATCGGCTCGTCGACTCCGATTCGGCGTGAATGCGGAAGCCGAAATCCCGGCGAGGCACGGCCAACACAGGTCGCTGTTGGGCCAGCCGGGTGAAGATCCGGTTGTCGAAGCTGAGGAAACGATCCTCGAAGCCACCGATTTCCCTGAGAGCCTCGACATCGATGACTGCGCCAGGCCAGAGCAGTTCGAAGTAACGGCCGCGATCGACCGCGGATCGCCAGGCGGCGAGATCGAGGGGGCCGAGGTCCTTGGGGGAACCGAGGACGACCGTGTCGGCCCGTGGCCCCAACCGCCGGGCCCAGGACGTCACGGCCGCCGGTTGCGGGTGCGTCTCGTTGAAGACCCGGATGATCTCCGGCAGACGATCGCCGAGCACCAGATCGTCATCGCCCATGAAGTTCACGAGCGGGGTGTCCACGAGTTCGAGCGCTCGATTGTGGGAAGCGTGAGGACCGACCTTGTTCGCGATGTGCTCGACCCGCAAGTTTCCGTCCCAGCCTCTTGCGGCTGCGATGACCCGGTCGCTGTGCTCCGGCGTCGATCCGTTGAAGACGAGCTGGAGCGTCGACTCCGGCGAGCAGTGCTCGACGATGGAGCGGACGCTCAGGCACGCGTAGTCTGTGCGCTCGACTGAGCACACGTTGATCGTGATATCACCCAGTCCAAAGGTCTGCACCGACACTCTCAGCCCCACTCGCTCACGGCGTATGATCGGCGAGATGGTACCAAGGGGTCTTGGCGAGCAGGATGGGTGGACACCCCCACTTGGCCGCGCTGTCCTCGCAAGTGTCGTTCTCGGTGTGATCTTTCTGGCGTCGCTCGCCGGAGATGAGATCTATCCGGCCGTCATCCTCCCTTCCTTCGGGCGGGTCCCCGTGGAGAGAGACGTCGCAGACGTCGTTGTGTACGAGTACGTGTTCTCGTCCGAGTCCGGCGACACCGTCGCGGACATCGACGAGCTGTTCGCTGCGGCGCCGCCGTCGTTCCGGAGGAATCAAGCGGCTCAGCTCGCCGAGATCGAGATCGCAGATCCGGAGCTCGTCGACTGGCTGACGACGCACCCTGCCGGACCTGATGCGTGCCGAACCCGATTCGACGTGGTGGAGCGGACCGGCTCCGAGAGATCAGTGCTGCACTCGTACGAGCTGGCATCGTGCTGACGCTCGGGTGGGAGCGTCTCGTGGTGAATCTCGAAGCCGAGTGGCGAGACGTGCCCGGAGACGTGCGGCACGACGGGGTGGCGCTCGCTCGGTTGGTCCTCGGGCTGTCGATGTTGATGACCAACTCGATTCCGGATCTGGGATGGTTGGCCGATCACCCGCGTGCGCTCATCGATCCGCCGCCCGGCGTTCCCACGCTGCTCGCCGGCATGACAACCGCACCGACAGTCGTACTGTTCGAGGCGCTCCTCGTCGCATTCGTTCTGCTGTTCACCGCCGGAGTGGGCGGCCGCCACATCTCACTTGCCATGGGAGTCACCGGCATTCTCGTGAGTGGCTTGTCGTTCGTCCCGGGCAAGATCGACCACACCATCATGATCTGGGTCGTCCCGACGGTCTTCGGCTTGTGTGGTGTCGATTGGCGATCGGCCGATCGCGTCGAGGACGGACAAGATCAGCAGCGGCGAATCGCTGGGGCGGTCTTTCACAGCGTCTGGCTCCTGGGGATCGCATACGGGACGGCCGCCCTTCCGAAGCTCCTGCGAGGTTGGCTGGCACCCGATACGCAAGCGTCCTACGGGCATCTGCTTCTCACCTCGCAGAACGGAAGTCGCTCTGGACCCCTGACCGATCTCGCCGTCGGGGTGTCGTGGCGATGGGTCTGGGAGCTCGCAGACTGGGCGACCATCGTCTTGGAGCTCGGTGTGATCCTGCTTGTTCTCCGGCCACGCTGGCTTCGACCCGGACTCGGCGTCCTCGCGGTGTTCCATCTGGTCAACATCCTGATCCTCGGAATCGGCTTTGACAGCCTCCCGCCTGTCTATCTCGCCCTGCTCTTGCCATTCGTCGACCTGTCGTGGAGCCGGGGCGTTCTCGAGCAGGTCGCAACGGCGTCGCTGGCTCTCGGGATACCACTTGGCGTGATCTCGATTCTCGACCGCGGCATCGCTCGCTGGCTTGCGAGCCTGTTCGGAATCCGACCGGCTGTGGGCGGGCACGTCGTGGTGGCGATCTTGTGCCTCTCCGTGATCGTTGTTGCGATTCTGGGCAGATCCGCCCGCGGGTCGAGGCCCGGAGTCGTCCACTAGCCTTTCTCAAGGCTGGCGGCGATCTCACCGATTGGTGTTCATGGATTCTGTGGCAAGACGGCGGCGGAGCACGGGTTGGGCTGCTGTTGTCGCGCTCTCCAGCGGGCTTCTGTTGCTGTCGGCCTGCTCGAACGACCTCGGTCCGGCAGCTGTGCCGGCCGGCGACGAACCGTCGTCGGTTTCGGCGTCGACGACGACGCCGCCGGCCACATCGATCTCCGTTCTCGGAACGACGCAGGTCGTCGAACCTGGCATCTTCGTCTCGCCGGATGGTTCCGACTCTGCCGCCGGAACGAGGGAGGCGCCGCTGCGAACCACCGATGAGGCGCTCTCCCGTTGGAACGGGGTCGACCCGATCGTCCTGCTGCCGGGGACGTATCCCCAGCTCGACATCACTGGGGTGCTCGCGTCGTCGACAGCCCCTCTGGTCGTGCGGGCCGACGCTCCGGGCACGGTCACTGTTGCGCATGGTTCGCTGACCGACAAGCCCAGCGTCAAGGTCTGGGACTCCATCGGGGTGGTCGTTCGGGATCTGGAGATCCGCGACGGGCTCTGGGGGATCTCCGTGCAGCGGTCGAGCGAAGTCACGCTGGCCAACAACGAGATCCACGAGATCGGCCAGGAAGGTGTGCACATCCGGGACTTCTCCCACGACGTGCTGATCAGCGGCAATCTGATCCATCACACCGGTCAACGGACTGACAGGGTCGGGAACTATCCGGTCGGACATGCCCCTGGGGAAGGCATCTACCTCGGTACCGGCTCGCCATCGAACCAGGACGAGGTCCACAGCGTCGAGATCGTCGGAAACGAGATTCACACGACCACGCACGAGGCGATCGACATCAAGGTCCCCGTTCACGACGTTCTCGTTCGCGGGAACTACATCCACGACATCGACACGTTCGTGACCGGCGCCTTCGTCGTCCACCTGGGAGCGCGAGATACGCCACCGGCGAACATCTGGATCGACGCCAACGTCATCCACTCGGTGACTCGATCGTCCGAACATCGTGATGGCAACTGCCTCGTCGTCGACACGGCCGCCAGGATCACGAACAACGTGATCTTCGACTGCCAGCATCGTGGGATCTTCGTTCGCGACGGTGTGCCGAACGGAGAGCCGGTCGACATCATTCACAACACGCTGTTCGACACCGGGTCGGTGGCGGCAGTCGACGTGCACCAGAACTCGAACGCAGACCTCACGGTGATCAACAATCTCGGTGTCGAGGGCGAAGGCAATCGCACTGCGTCGACGAGTGACTTCGTGAACGCCGCTTCCGGCGACTTCCGGTTGGCCTTCACGAGCGGCGCCATCGACGGGGCGGTCGTCACGGATATCGCCGTGGATCTGGACGGTCGCCCCCGGCCGTCGGGTGCCGCCCCGGACTTCGGAGCGCACGAGGTCCAGGTGACAGAACCTTCGACACCGCCCACCACGTCGGGAGCAGGTGCTTCGACGACCTCGACAACGGTTGCGGCGGGCAGCTCGACGACTTCGGTCGAGGCGTCCACGACGATCACGAACCCCGTTGATGTCGGCACTGGCGCAGGCTCCGGAGCTCCACCGTCGAATGACGCTCCCTCGACCACCGCTCAAGCCTCGGGGACGTCGACAAGCGCAGGCCCGGCGGTGCTCGCCGACGGTGATGGTCGTGCGGTACAGGGTTTGATCGCTGACGGAGATCCACTGGCCGATGCCGAGCGAGCGAGCGAGTCGTCCGGCGAAGCGGACTCCACCTCGACCCTCGACGCCGCGACTGTTCCCGGCGATCCCTCGCTCGGCGAGGATGGGGGAGCGGAACCCGAACTCCTCGCGCTGGAGTCATTCCCGCCCTCCGCCCAATCACAGGAGCCCATCGGCCTCCTGAAGCTCGTGGCGTTTGTCGTGGTCGGCGCGCTGCTCCTCGGTGTCGGCCTCGTCCCCGTCTACGTTTCGGGCCGGCGCACGCGCACGTAGAGACTTGCTCATCTCGCATCCCCGAGCACATCGATACGCTGGCGTCTCAACGGAGACTCGGAGGCGACAAGATGCGAGTGGTGGTTGTCACAGGGTCCGGCGGATTGGTCGGCGCCGCATGCGTCCGGCATTTCGCCGGCCGGGCGGATCTCGTCGTGGGCGTGGACAACGACATGCGGCGCTATTTCTTCGGGGAGAGCGCGTCGACAGCGTGGTCGGTGGAGCGCCTCGGCGCTGACCTCGACAATTACCGGCACGAGTCGTTGGACATCCGGGACGCAGCCGGAGTCGACGCGCTGATCGCCGAGTTCGGCGACGATCTCGATCTCGTGGTGCACACGGCCGCACAGCCCTCTCACGACTGGGCGGCCAAGGAACCGTTGACCGACTTCTCGATCAACGCAACCGGCACGCTGAACCTCCTCGAGGCTGTTCGCCTCCGGGCTCCGGCGGCGGTCTTCGTCTTCACCTCGACGAACAAGGTGTACGGCGACACGCCGAACCGATTGCCGCTCGTCGAGCTCGATCGACGCTGGGAGATCGACTCCTCGCACGAGTATTTCGAGCACGGCATTCCCGAGACGATGACGCTTGACAGCTCCACACACTCCGTCTTCGGGGCATCGAAGGTCGCGGCCGATGTCATGGTTCAGGAGTACGGGCGTTACTTCGAGATGAAGACCGGTGTCTTCCGGGGAGGTTGCCTCACCGGCCCCGGTCACAGCGGCGCGCAGCTCCATGGTTTCCTGGCTTACTTGATGCGATGCACCGCAGTCGGCGAGCCGTACACGATCTTTGGTTACGAGGGGAAGCAGGTCCGCGACAACATTCATGTCGACGATCTCGTTGCGGCATTCGCGGCCTTCGCCGATGCCCCTCGAATGGGGGAGGCATACAACATCGGCGGGGGACGGTTCGCGAACTGCTCCATGCTCGAGGCGATCGAACTCTGCGAGGAGATCACCGGCAATCAACTCGAATGGACCTACACCGACGACAACCGGATCGGCGACCACATCTGGTGGATCTCGGACTGCCGGAAGTTCATGGACCACTTCCCGGGCTACCGCCTCGAGCATGACGTGCGCAGCATCTTGACCGACATCCATGACGAGGGCCGGTCGCGATGGTGACACATGCACCGAAGGTCGACCTCTTCGGGGTCCGAATTTCGATCACCGACTACGAGGATGCGACCCGGAGGATCATCGAGGCGGCCAAGGCCCGTGAGTCGTACGCCGTCTCTGCACTGGCGGTCCACGGTCTCATGGAGTCGGTGAATGACCCGGAGCTCCGTGACCTCGTCAACACGATCGATCTGGTCACGCCCGATGGGCAGCCGGTTCGCTGGGCGCTCAACCACTTCCATGATGCCGCCCTCGGCGATCGCGTGTACGGGCCCGATCTCACTTGGCATGTCTTGGCGGCCGCCGAGGCCGAGCGTGTGCCGGTTTACCTCTACGGGTCGACCGAGGAAACCGGCGAAGCGTTCGCCGCGGCCATCCTCGGCAAGCACCCAGCAATCGAGATCGTCGGTGTCCAGCCCGACCGCTTCCGTGAAGCGACCGAAGATGAAGACCTCGCTGACATCGCCGAGATCAACGAAAGCGGTGCGGGTGTCGTTCTCGTAGGCCGGGGGTGCCCGCGGCAGGAGCGCTGGGTGGCGCAGCATCGCGGGAAGGTCCACGCGTCGATGCTCGCCGTCGGGGCCGCATTCGACTTCGCCGCCGGCAACCTCGCCACACCGCCTTCTTGGATGCAGCGAGCTGGACTGCAATGGTTGCATCGGCTCGCTCAGGAGCCGGGCCGGTTGTGGCGACGGTATCTGTTCACCAACTCGCAGTTCGTTTGGCTCGCCGTACGGCGTGCCGTGACCGGATCCTGAACCTCGACGTGCTGCCGCACTTTCTGGTTATCGGTGCGATGAAGGCCGGGACGACGTCGCTTGCGGCGGCGCTCGACTCCCACCCGGATGTTTTCATCCCGGCCGAGAAGGAGCCGAACGTGCTTGCCCGCTCATCGGCGCCGGATGAAGCGATCGGACGGTACGCCGAGGTCTTCCGTCTGGCTGGCGCACAACGAGTTCTTGGCGAGGCGTCGCCGTCGTCGACCAAACGTCACCTTCACCCGCACGCAGCGGACTTGGCTCGCCGAGCGCTTGGTGAGGATTGCCGTCTCGTGTTCGTGTTCCGGGACCCGATCGAGCGGATCCTGAGCCACGCCAACCACCTTCGTCGTCGCGGCGAGGATCCTCTGTCCGCCGAGATCGACTCCGAGAGCCCGCTCGTGCTGACCTCGCTCTATGCGTGGCAGCTGGAGCCGTGGATCGATGCTTTCGGACGGGACTCCCTCCTTCTCGTCGACTTCGAGCGATTGGTCGGCGATCCGGACGGCGCCCTCGACGCCGTTCAGGCTCACCTCGGTGTCGCCAGACGGCACCTCGAGCTGCCGCATCAGAACGCCGGTGTGTCGGCTCGTCTCGAGGGGCCGTTCCAATGGTTGGTCGGGAGCTCGGACTTCTATCGGGTTCGCGTCCGCGAGCGTCTTCCGGCGTCGGTCCGGACCTCAGCGAGGAAGGTGTTCGCAAGTCGTTCGTCGGTCGAGCCCTACCGACCCGGTGATCTCCGTCTTACGGACGGCGCCCGTGAAGCGCTGCGGTCCGACGCCGCCGCGTTCGCCGGACTCCTCGACCGATGACCGTCGTCGCGCTCGCAATGGAGTGGATCCCGGCCTACCGGATCGGCTTCTACGAGCAGCTGAGGCAACGGTTGGATCAGCTCGATGTCCGTCTCCGCGTGCTGCATGGTCAGCCGCCGGCCAGTCGCTCGGCGCGGCGGGACTCTGCGACCCTGCCGTGGTTCGAGGAACGTACGAACCGCTTCGTGACCGTGGGACGTCGCGAACTGACGTTGCAGACGGTGCCACGGGATCTCGTCGACGTCGACGTCGTCGTCGTCCAGCATGAGGTCGGACTGCTCCTCAACTACCCCCTTGCTGCGCATCGCCAGCTCAGCTCCAGTCCACGGCTGGGATTCTGGGGACACGGGGAGAACCCGGTACCCGGGCTGAGGTCCAGTCGCATCGAGTCGGTTCGAGACTCGCTTGCGCGCCGGGGCGACAGAATTTTCGCTTACACCGAACGTTCGAAGGAGCGCTATCTCCATGCTGGCGTGCCGGCCGAGCGGATCACGGTCGTCAACAACTCGAAGTCGATCCCCCAGAGGGGCGACGATGTGTCAGCGGAGATCTCGGCGCTCGTCGCAGGTCTCGAGGCTCGCTCGGCCCATGTCGGATGGATGAGC
This sequence comes from Acidimicrobiales bacterium, assembly GCA_020630195.1. Classification (GTDB taxonomy): domain Bacteria; phylum Actinomycetota; class Acidimicrobiia; order Acidimicrobiales; family SZUA-35; genus JAHDBV01. The sequence goes on along the minus strand of JAHDBV010000036.1, from coordinate 5,499 downwards.
TCGGCCCTCGACGAGTCCAAGGACCTCGAACGGCTGATCCGGATCATCGACCGTACGCGAGCGCTCGATCCGGACTTCGAGTTCGTCGTCGTCGGCGGTGGGCCCGCTCTCGACTCGCTGCGAGCCACCGCAAGCCGACGCCCGTGGATGCACGTGGTCGGGCCGCGGTTCGGTTCGGATCAGGCTGCGATCGGCGAAGTCGCTTCGGTGACGATCCATCCGGGGCTGCTCGGACTTCATGTGATCGACGCCATGGCGTTCGGAGCGCCGATCGTGACACTCGACACCCCGATACACAGTCATGAGATCTCCTATCTCACAGATCGCCGCAACGCGATGATCATGCCAATTGAGTCCTCAGACTCGGCGGTTGCCCAGATCGCTGTGGAGGTCCTCACGACGGACGTCGGCACCGAGCTTGCCAATCAAGGGCTCGCTGATGCTCGCCTCCTCACCGTCGAGGCGATGGTCGAGCGATTCGTTCAGGGTCTGCTCACGATGCTTGAGTGAGCGACGCATACCAATCGATCGCACGTTCGACGTGCGCGTTCCAGCTGATCTCAGCCAACCGGGTCGTCGTCGCTGTGGCCAGGTCGATCAGGCGTTGGGGGTCGTCGGCGAGCGCGATGATTTCGCGCGCCAGCTCCGCAACGGTGGTCTCCGGATCCGTCACCGCCACCGGCACTGCCCAACCCCCGCGACCGTAACGGCCCGGTCCGTGGTGATCGAGATGAATGGCCGGGAGCCCGGCCTCCATCGCCTCGACCATCGGCTGGGCGCCTGAGTCCCTGAGGCTGGTGAACAACAGGGCATCAGCAGCCTCGTAGTGCTCGCGTGTCCGGGCCAGTGGAATCTGGCCGGTGAAGTTGACCTTCGCCGGGCCGGTGATCTGCTCCAGCCGAGCACGTTCATCCCCGCCACCCACGATCGTCAGGTCGATCGGTCGCTGCGTCGCCGCGCGGTGAGCAGCTTGGATGGCCAGGTTTGTGCCCTTTCGCCCCAACAATCGACCGACGGAGAGTAGTCGAAGCGGCTCATCGGCTCGTCGGAGTGATTGTCGGGGGCGCCGCCACTGCTCGGACCCTGCAGTATTGACCATCTCCTCGATCCGGACGGCGCCGGCTCGTCTTGCGAACGAGGCGGTCTCGGCGTTGCCGCACACGACGATGTCTGCCGACTTGAGTCGTCGACGAACACTCGGGAGTCTTGCCGACAGGTCCACATGGACATTGCGACCGAGCTCGACCGCCGACTTCCAGGGAGGCAATTCAGATGCGAAGCGTCGGGGAAACTTCTGTGCTCCGCCAACGGGCCCGAAGATCTTGGGTCCGTCGAACGCGAAGATCATCGAGTCCAAGCGGATGTTCGTCCACGACACGTGGTGAGCGACGTCGATCTCGTCGCGGCGCCGAGCCACCTCGAGGCGGGCGTTCCGAGTGAAGGCTCGATAGCGGAGTGCGCTGCTCAGGACGCCTGGCACTTGATCCGGAACCCCGGCCTCGTCCTCGCAGAAGAGAAACCTGGTGTTCGCGAGACCTCCGTGGGCCTCGATCGACTGCCGGTTGAAGGCGCCCGTTATGACGGTGGTCTCGGTCTGGCCGCTGGCAGCGAGTGCGCTGGCCCATCCCCAGCCGTTCTTCGACTCTGATCCTCGCCCGGGGTCGCACCCATAGGCGGACAGCAGTACCCGTATCATGTCGGCCTCCCGTCAACCCGCAAGAGGCGACGCTATCTCCCGCGTTGAGTTATGAAGTCCAGAGTCTCCTACTCCGGCGACCTGCCCGGCGAACGTGCGCGCCCCGCAAGTGGTCCATCGCTCCAGCGCAACACGGCGTGGGCGCTTGGTGCCGAGGTGCTCCGAGCGGGTGCTGGTGCCGGTGTGGTCTTCGGTCTTGCGCTCCTTCTCGATCAGGCCGACATCGGCCGGTATGCAGCGGTCTTCGCAATAGCGAACGCGGCGGCGATGATCGGTCACGTCGGGGCGCCGTTCGTCTTCATCCGGCAGCGCTCACGGGGCGGTGCCGCTGGCGAGGCGTTCCGGCGGATGATGGGAACCGTGCTGCTCGGGGGTCTGATCTCGTCGGGCCTTCTCATTGCGGCCCAACCCCTGTTGCTCGACGAGGTGTCCCTCGAGGTCTTTGCGCTGCTCGCCATCTCTCGTCTGCTTCCGTTCGGTCTGGCCGAGGCAACCGTTGCGACTGCGACCTCTGAACGCAACCAGCGGTTCGGCTTCGGCTTGCGGTCGATCAACACGCTGGGGCGACTGTTGCCGTTGGGCGCCCTGGCGATGATGGACGAGGCGAGCTTGTTGGACTGGGCGCTGGTGTCCGCCGTTGGATTCTGGGTTTCCGCGCTTGTGATGTACGTAATCACGGCCACCCGGTTCGGGTTGTCGACACCACCAACGGCGCCGCGTCGACAGGACTTGCGTCAGGGCGTGCCGCTCGCATTGAAGCTCGGCACCGGCAGCTTGCTGACGTCGGTCGACCGACCGGTTCTCGTTGCGCAAGGCCTGGCAATCGAGGCAGGGGAGTACTCGATCGGTGCGCGTGTCGCGGAACTCGGCCAGCTTCCCGTGATGGCACTCGTTCGAGTCACCTCGCCCGACTTCTTCGCCGCAGGAGAGGACGGCTTGGCCGCGGTTCGGAGACTCGCGATTCGGATGACCGTGCCAGCGGCACTCGCTGGCGCTGCCGTCGGCATCGCCTTGGTGGTGGCCGCGCCCGTCGTACCGATGATGCTGGGTCCGGATTGGGAGGCCTCCGTCGGAGTGATTCGGCTGCTGGCCCCGCTGCCCTTACTCAAAGCGGTGCAGCGTTTCGCCGCGAATGCCCTCACCGGGGCGGACGCACCTCTGACGCAGTTCTGGGCTCTGCTGGTCGCGACGGCCGTGAATCTCGTGGCGAATCTTCTCTTGATTCCGCGCATCGGTCTGAACGGAGCGATTGTTTCGACGCTCGCAGCAGAGTCGCTGTACGCGGCGATGCTCTGGGGACTTCTCGAGCGGTCGGTGCGGCTCGAGCGCGCAGGGTCCGCCGAATCGCTGACGACGACGAAGTAGCTTTCGGCGATGAGGATCTGGGCTTGGTGCGGCGTCGGAGTGGTGCTGTGGCTCGCGGTGGTCGCACTCACGATCCTGGATGGCCTCTCCCACTCGGCTGCTGCTGCGAGCAGGCTGGACGAGCTCCAGAACCGCGAGAGTCTCTCGGTCGATCAGCTCGAGGATGTCGTGGACGAGCTGAGCGCTGCAGCGGCAGATCTGTCTGAGGCCGAAGATGCCTTCTCGAACCCGGCAGTGCTTCCGCTTCGTTACGTTCCGATCGCCGGTCGGCATCTGCGATCAGCTGCCACGATGCTGGGTGCCGGGCGCGAGCTGATCGACGCGTCGGTGTCGGCAGCCGAGGCGCTTGAGGCGGTGCAGGCGACGCCGGACAATGACCGGGTCACGGCCATGAGGGCGGCCGCGAGTGCGCTCTCTGACCTCTCGGCGGTGGCCACTGCCGTCGATCTCGGGAGCGACGACGCGCTCCGCCCAGAGCTCATCGATGCCCGGGAAAGGCTCGAGGCCGCACGCATCGAAGTTGCCGAGCTGGCCGGGCACGGCAGCGTCGTACTCGCGGGGCTCAGCAACTTCTTCGAGAGCTCCGATGTCGTCTTGCTCGCCGCGAACAATGCTGAGATGCAGCTGGGGAGTGGCATGCCCCTGGCGATCGGGCGACTCGAGGTCCGCAACGGCGACGTGCGCATGACCTCCATCGGACACGCGTTCGAACGTTTCCCGGTTGTGGGTGTGGAGGAGGCGGACCCCGACTTCTTGGATCGATGGGGCTTCGTCAGCCCGCTCAACGACTGGCGGAAGCTGGCGCTCTCTCCGAGGTTCGACGAGGTGGGCGGTCCACTCGCTCTTCAGATGTGGCAGAGTCAGGAGTCGGCTCCCGTCGACTCGGTGCTCCTCCTCGATGTGGTCGCACTTGCTGGACTCCGCGACGCGTTGGCCCTGCCGGCACTCGACGAGAACGGTGACCTGCTTGATGTGTTGCTCGTCGATCAGTACGCATCGGCTGAAGGTGAGACCGGCAACAGCGATCGCCGAGACAGGCTCACTGAGTTCGCCGCCGACCTTGCCCAGTCGCTTCCGGAAGTTCGTCTCGACGAGCCCTCGCTGGTGGGCGAGCTCTCTGCGCTCGGTGCTGGGCGACACATGATGCTGTTCTCAGAGGATGCAGCTGAACAGGAGGCCTGGGAGCGGCTCGGCTTCGCCGGCTCGGTGGAAGCGACCAACCTCGGTGTCCACCTTCTGAATATCGGAGCCTCGAAGCTCGACCCGTTCGTCTTTGTCGAGGTCGAGGCTCTTCCGTCCGACGCGGGAGTTTCGCTGCAGATCTCGATCCAGAACGACACGCCCGCAACGGTGAGCGACATCGCGGCTGGTCCCTGGCGGCCCATCGGCCTGGCGTCGGCTGGGACGTATCTGGGTCGTCTCGCGATCGTGATACCGGCAGGCGTGACGAGCGCCGGGTTTCAGCCTGAGCGGTCGTTGGAAGTCTTCGGGCCCGATGGTGATGTCGGGGTTGCAGCCGGCCGGATCGAGGTGGCACCGGGTGACGGCGTCGTCCTTCGATTCGATCTCGAGATCCCGGCTTCCGGGGCGCCGTCGCGCTGGGTGATCATGCCCGACGGTCGCTCGGAGCCGGTTGCATGGACCTGGTTTGGCGAACCTGTGGTGCAAGGTGACACCGTGGATCCCCGCGCTGGGTGAAGTCGCCCGTGATCGCGACTCACACTCGGTTATGATCATGAGTGCTCGAGAGGAGGGCTCTTCATGAAGCTCAAGTTCTGCATCGCTGTCGCAGTTGTCGCCGCCTCGTTCGGTTTCTCATCGACGGCCGGCGCCATCGATGCTTGCGAAGGCTCGACAGCAGAGTTCCTGAAGTGCTCGACCGAGGTGGGCGGGCAAGGGACTCCCGGTGATCCTGTACAGCCGGACACCGCTGCGGGGGTCGAAGTCCTCGGAACAACGCAGGTGCGCGGTCAGCAACTCCCGGTCACTGGAGCCGAGACTGCGCTGCTCGTCGGCGCAGGACTCGGTCTTGTGGCGGCTGGCGGAACTCTCGTGTTTCGCACCCGCAGAACCGCAACGAGCTAGCCACTCGCCTTGCAAACGCTGGTGCGGAGTCGCTCGTCGGCGGCTGCAATTCGTGTCGCAGGCGTTCTTTCCCTGACCCTGTATCGCCGGCGACTGCAGCGCTTTGTGGACGTCTCAGTTGCATTGGGACTCCTCACGGTGCTCGCGCCGGTTCTGGTGATGGTCGCTGCCGGAGTTCGGATCTGGCTCGGCCCAGGGCCGGTTCTGTTGGTCCAGCAACGAGTCGGGCGCGAGGGCACTGTCTTCGACTTCTACAAGTTCCGATCGATGCTTCCCGATCGCCGGGTGCATCAGCGCTCGTTCGCCGGCCCTGATCGCCGGGTGCATCACAAGTCCGAAGACGATCCACGACA